>JBPCPU010000040.1:0-21451 GCA_050998795.1 Pyrinomonadaceae bacterium | reverse complement strand
TGTGTTTTCAGAATTTAGAAAGAAAGTCCCGAACTTTTTTCACGTCAAACTCATCATAAGTTTGATAAAACCTGAGGCTTATTTTTTAAATTTAGAGGAAACAAAAATGAAGAAAAGAATTCTGTTAGCAATAACCACAATGTTTATTTTAGCACTTGGCATTGTGGCTTTTGCCGTTAATCAATCGAACAATTCGAGTAAAACGGCGGCTCAATCGTGCGCGATGAAAGGTATGAACGCACAAACCGCCGATGGACAAACAAAAACTTCGTGCTGTGACAAAGATGATTGTTGCTGCAAAAACGGTTCTTGCCCGATGAAAAAAGAGGGCGCAACTGCTTCGGAAGGCTGCTGTTCCAATTGTTGCGGCGATGCTTGTCCGATGAAGAACAACCAAGCGCAAGCGATGAGCGTTGATGAGAAAGACGTTACCGCTTCGAGCGGCGATAATTGCAAAAACAAACACAGCTAAAACTAAACTTTAGTTTTTAAGATCAAGGCGGCGTATATAGTAATTGCGCCGCCTTGATCTTTGCAATTTTTCAGCCGCAAACCGAAACAATTTGAGTTTCTGAAACTGATTAATTTATGATGAAAATAAAGGATGCCAGCGAAAATCAATCGTCCGTTTGAAGTTATTAAATCGGCTTATCAAATACCTTCGTCGGATTTATCAAACGCGCCCTTTATTAGCTGAACTTTCTCTATATAATCAAATAGTGCATAATCAGAATTTATTTTAATTGTTTGCTTCTCAGCCATTTTACAAGAGGTTTTGGAATTTAAGTTGAAAAAAATCGCCGACCAACAGATGCTTTTTGCATTTGGAGTCAATCACAAAACAGCACCGATTGAGGTTAGAGAAAAATTATACATCCGCGAAGAGGAGATTCCCGCGCTGCTCAAGCTGCTGAAGGAAACTTTGTCGGAATGCGTAATTTTGTCGACCTGCAACCGCACGGAGATTTACGGCGTGTGCGATTCGTCGGAAGTTGATTTGGATTTTTACAAGAATATCGTTACAAATTTCAAAAATGCTGCCGACATTGTTGAGAAGGAACATTTTTTCACGCTTATTTCCTGCGCCGCCTGCCAGCAGCTTTTTAAGGTCGCTACCGGCATCGATTCAAAAATTATCGGTGATTCGCAAATTTTGCAGCAATTGAGAAATGCTTATTTTGTAGCTAAAGATAACCATTCGACCGGCAAAATCCTGAATCAACTGTCGCAGCGCGCATTTAAAATCGGCAAAAAAACCTACACCGAAACTTCGATTCACAAAGGCGCGGTTTCGATAAGTCTGGCGGCTGTCGAGCTCGCGTGTGAAACTTTCGGCTCGCTCAAAGACAAATCCGTTCTCATCGTTGGCGCGGGCGAAACTGCCAAATTGACTGCCGAGTGCTTGATAAAAAAACAAGTCGGCAAGATTTTTATCACTAGTCGCACGCGCAAGCACACCGAAAAGCTTTTGGCGAATCTTCAAAAAAGTTATCGTTTTGACGGCGAAATCGTTGGTTTTGCGGAGTTCAAAAGCCGTCTGAACACGATTGATATTGTTATCAGCTCAACGAGTTCGCCCGATTATATTCTTGAGGCGAAGGATTTTGCCGCGCAGAAAAATAAAATTCTTCTTTTGGATATTGCCGTTCCCCGCGACATAAACCCGTCGGCTGCGGAAAACGAGCGTGTAATATTACGAAACATTGACGATTTACACCAGATTGTCGACCGCAATTTCCAGCGCAGAACCGGTGATTTGCCGCACGTCAAGAAAATTATTATGAAGGAAATGGGCGATTTTCTGACCTGGTATTATTCGCTGCCGCTGATGCCCGTTTTCCAGAAAACATATTCCAAACCAGACCGCGCAACGGTCGATGAGATTTTGAAAATCAAGCAGTTTCTCGCCCGAAATGTTTCCGAACTGCACAAATTGGCGATACGAAGCAACGGTAATATAAAAGACGATTTACAAAATCACATCGAGTTGGTGCAAAAATTACAAACGATGAAAGCGGCGGCGTTCGAGGTTTTGGATGCGTGAAGGCGAATTGATTATCGGTTCTCGCGGCAGTGAGCTTGCCCTGTGGCAGACGCATTTTGTAAAGGGAAAACTTGAAGAATTTTTCCCTGAAATAAAGCTCGAAGTAAAAATTATCAAAACGACGGGCGACAAAATGCTCAATGTCGCGCTGGCGAAAATCGGCGATAAAGGTCTTTTTACCAAACAGATTGAAAACGCGCTTTTGAGAAACGAAATTGATTTGGCGGTTCACAGCTTGAAGGATTTGCAAACCGTCCAGCCCGAAGGTTTGACCATTGGCGCGGTGACGGCGCGGGAAATGCCGAACGATGTTTTGATTTCCAAAAAACACGCTTCGATTGACGACTTGCCGCGAGGGGCAAAAGTGGCTACCGGAAGTTTGCGCCGCAAAAGTCAGTTACTTCATTACCGGAAAGATTTGCAGATTTTTGAAATTAGGGGAAATGTTCCGACGCGCCTAAAAAAGTTTGAAGAATCAGATTTGGACGCGATGATTCTTGCCTTTGCAGGCGTTCACCGGCTCGGTCTTGATTCATATATCAAGCAAATTATTCCTTTTGAAATTATGCTGCCCGCCGTCGGTCAAGGCGCGATGGCGATTGAAATTAGAAACAACGACGCGGAAATTAAACAGTTTTTGCAAAAATTGAGTGATGAAAATACGAGTTTTTGCGTAACGGCAGAACGCGCTTTCTTGCGAACACTTGAAGGCGGCTGTCAAGTTCCAATCGGCGCAAACGCTTTTTTGGAAGATGACAAAATTTATCTCGAAGGGATGGCGGGAAACCTGGACGGCAGTGTGAATTTGCGCGGTTCGATTTCCGGCGATAAAAAAGAAGCGGCTGATTTGGGAAAACGTTTAGCGAAGAATTTGATCGAAAAAGGCGCGAACCGATTGCTTGAGCAAACACGGGCGGCAGTTGAAAACACAGAGGAAACAGTAATTTGAAAAAGCCGCCACTCGTTTTAGTCGTCCGGGAATTTGATAAGTTTAGTTCTCTGCTGACCGAAAACGGTTTTGAGACGATTAATTTTCCGGCGATTCAAACCTTCCCGCTTGAAGATTTGAGCGAGTTGAACGAGAAAGTTGATGATTTGAGAAGCTACGACGGTTTATTTTTTACAAGTTCGAAGGCGGCGGAAGTTTTTTTGCAAAACTGTAAAGATGAAGCAAACAGCTTTTGCGGAAAAGTTTATGTTTTGGGAAATAGAACGAAATTATTGTTTGAGAATACGAATTTTGAAATTGTTTTCCGCCAGGAAGCGAATACTGCCGAAGAATTTGTAAGTTCTTTTGACGACAGCGAATTTATTGATAAAAAATTTCTTTTCCTGCGCGGTGATAAAAGTTTGCGAACGATTCCGGAACTTTTGAAAGACAAAGCATCGGTTGATGAAGTCGTTGTTTATCGAACAGTTAAAAATGCGGTTGATGAAAATTTAATCAGTGAAATCCGCGAAAAATTGCGACTCGACGAAGTGAATTGGATTTGCTTTTTCAGTCCGTCGGGAGTCGGAAGTTTTGTGAAAACTTTTGGTGAATTTTTGCAAGACAAAATAAGATTTGCGGCAATCGGCACGACGACGGCAAAAAGAGCCGCCGAAAATAACTTGAAGATTGATTTTATTTCTCCGACGGCGAATGCTGAAGATTTCGCTTTCGGATTGATTGATTACATAAAAAGTATTGAGTAAAGATTCCATTTTTATCAGAGCCTGCAAACGTCAGGAAACGGAGCGAACGCCGGTTTGGATTATGCGGCAAGCCGGACGCTACTTGCCCGAATACCGCGCGATTCGTGAGAAAACCGATTTTCTCGGTTTGTGCAAAACGCCCGAATTGGCGAGCGAAGTTACCGTGCAGCCGATTGATATTATCGGCGTTGACGCGGCGATTTTGTTTTCCGATATTCTCGTCATTCCCGAGGCGATGGGAATGCACCTCGAAGTTATCGAATCAAAAGGTCCTATTTTTGACAACCCGATTAGAAGCCGCGAGCAGATAAACGATCTAAATACCGACGGCGTAACCGAACGGCTTTCCTACGTGATGGAAGCGATAAAAATGACAAAGGAAAAGCTCGACGGGCGCGTCCCGCTGATCGGTTTTTCCGGTGCGCCGTGGACGCTTGCCGTTTATATGGTCGAAGGCAAAGGCTCGAAAAGTTTCGATGTTATCAAGAGTTTTATCTACAACGAACCCGAAGCCGCGCACGAACTTTTGCAGATTTTAGCTGATTCGGTTGTTGATTATTTGAACGCGAAAATTCGCGCGGGCTGCGACGCGGTGCAGATTTTCGACACCTGGGCGGGAATTTTATCGCCGTGGGATTTGGAAGAATTTTCGCTTCGGTATATCAGATATATTTGCGACAGATTGGAAACAAACGGTGCACCCGTGATTGTTTTTGCCAAAGGCGTTAATTCACTGCAAAAGTTGGCTGAACTAAAATGCGATGTTTTGGGAATTGATTGGACAAGAGACATTGGCGATGTTCGCGCCGAAGTCGGCGAATCAAAAGCGATTCAGGGAAATCTCGACCCGTGCGTTTTGTTTGCGCCGATGGAAAAAATCAAAGCGGAAACCGAAAAAGTTTTGTCGAAATACGGAAACGGTACGGGACACATTTTCAATCTCGGACACGGCATTTTGCCGAAAACACCTGTTGAAAGCGCCAAGTATTTTGTCAACTGTGTTAAGGAATTGAGCATCAAATATCACAAATAAAAGCAGTAAAAAGATGAGTAATTTTAACGAAATTGATATTGATGTTCTCAAGAAATTTAACCAGCCGGGACCGCGTTATACTTCGTATCCGACCGCGCCGCTTTTTTCGCCTGAATTTACGGCGGAAGATTTCGAAAACGAAATAGTCAACACTAATTCCGAAGCAAATTCATCCGACCTTTCGCTCTACTTTCACTTCCCTTTTTGCGAATCGCTCTGTTATTTTTGCGGCTGCAATATGATGGTTTCGCGCGACCGTCGCCTGATTCGTGAATACAACGAATATCTCAAAAAGGAAATTGACTTAATCACGCCGATTATTTCCAAACGCAGAAAAGTATCGCAAATGCACTGGGGCGGCGGCACGCCTTCGTATCTTTTTCCCGAAGAAATCCGCGACATCGGAGCGTTTATCAAATCAAAATTCGATTTTGCCGAAGACATCGAAGCGAGCGTCGAAATTGACCCGCGCGGTTTGACGTTTGAACATATGCAGGCGTTTCGTGAAATCGGTTTTAACCGGACGAGCTTCGGCGTGCAGGATTTTAATTTGCAGGTTCAGGAAGCAATTAATCGCGTTCAGAGCGAAGAAATCACCAGACAAACTGTGGAATGGGCGCGTGAACTCGGCTTTAAAAGCGTCAATCTCGATTTGATTTACGGTCTGCCGTTTCAAACTATAAATTCATTCGCTGAAACGGTTGAAAAAATCATAGACATTTCGCCGAATCGCATCGCGGTTTTTAATTACGCGCACGTTCCGTGGCTCAAAAAACATCAAAACATAATTCCGTCCGAAGCATTGCCGTCGCCTGACGAGCGGCTCAATATCTTCAAGATGACGATTGAAAAATTGATGAGCGCGGGCTACGAATATATCGGTCTCGACCATTTTGCAAAGCCCGACGATGAATTATCAATCGCGCAGAAAAACAACACTCTATATCGTAATTTTCAAGGTTATTCGACCAAAGCAGGTTGCGATGTTTATGCTTTCGGGCTTTCGGCAATCAGCCAGTTTCAGAATATCTACGCGCAGAATCTGAAAAATTTGAAGGATTATTATAAACGGGTTGACGAAGGCTTACCTGCAACAAATATCGGTTATCGAATGACCGCAGACGACCATATACGCAAGGAAACGATTATGCAGTTGATGTGTCATCTCGAAATTGACAAGCGCGACATCGAAGCAAAGTTCGGCATTGATTTTGAAAAATACTTTGCCGACGATATAAAAAAATTAGACGTTTTCATCGCGGAAAATCTTTTGCAAAACAACGCGGAAAAAATCAAAATCATCGGTTCGGGTATTTTAATTATCAGAAATGTGGCGATGTGTTTTGACGCTTATCTGGAAAAAATGATGAAGGAAAAGCCTGTTTTCTCGAAAACGGTTTAGGAAAGATTTTGACCGCGAAACACGCTGAAAACGCTAAAATTAAATCATAAAAATTATTTTCATTTCTTTTTTTCGCGTCTTTCGCGTGTTTCGCGGTTACAAAAGGTTTTAAAATGAACGAAAAAATCGGTGTAGTTTTATTCAATCTCGGCGGACCGGATTCGCTCGAAGCGGTTGAACCGTTTCTCAATAATTTGTTCAATGACCCGGACATTATCAATTTTCCGGGAAGTTTTTTGTTTCGGAGAGGTTTGGCGAAATTGATTTCTTCGACGCGGCATCCGAAAGTTCAAAAACAATACGCGCAAATCGGCGGAAAATCACCGATTAAGGAGTTCACGCTCGAACAAGCGAAATTGCTTGAAGAAAAATTAAACGAAAAAATTAACGCGAAAGTTTTTGTGGCGATGCGTTACTGGCATCCGCTGACCGAAGAAGCGTTGGACGCAATCGCCAAGGAAGGCATCAAAAAAGTCGTTTTGCTTCCGCTTTATCCGCAGTATTCAAAAGCGACGACGCTTTCAAGCAATGTTGAATGGGAAAAACAGCTTGCAAAACGAAAAGATTTGAAGGATTTGGAAACCGTTTCAATTAAATCCTATTACGATTTTCCGCCGTATATTGACGCATTTGTCGAGCGCATCAATCAAGGTTTAGAAAGATTTCCCGAAGAAAAGCGCAAAAATGTTCATATACTTTTCAGCGCACACGGAACGCCGATGAAATTGGTGCGCGAAGGCGACCCGTATTCCGCGCATATCAAAAAAACGATTGAAATGGTTGTCGAGCGCGGCGGATTTTCGCAAGCCTTCAGCCTTTGTTATCAATCAAAGGTCGGACCGCAAAAATGGCTGACACCTTCCACGCCGAAGACGATTGAAGAATTAGCCGCAAACGGCGTGAAAAATATGCTCGTCGTGCCGATTGCATTTGCGTCCGACCATCTCGAAACGCTGTTTGAAGTCGGCATCGAATTTCGTCATCTGGCAAAGAAAGCGGGCGTTGAGCAGTTTGAAGTAACGCTCGGCTTAAACGATTCGGACAAATTTATCGGCGCGTTAGCCGAATTGGTTTTAGGCAAAGCGAGAGAATTTAGCCGCGAACACACACGAAAAGATACGAAAGAAAATTTAGCCGCCTGAGAAATGTTTAATACAAGAACGAAGTCTGTTAAAATCCGTTTATGAATCAAACTAACTATGAACAAATCATCGTCGCCGGAGTAAAACATTTGTCGCCCGAACGTCAGCGCGAAGTGGCGGATTTTGTTTATTTTTTGCGCGAGCGTGAAGCGAACGGCGCGGAATATGAGCAGTTGATTGAAGCGGATTTAGCCGAACTCGAAGCCGGAGAATTGAAACGTCTCGAAGAAGAATTTGCAGATTATGACCAACTTTACCCTCGCCGCTGAATATGTTGCCGATACGGTTGGTTTGATTCTGTATCTGGAAAAACGTAAATCCGGCGCAAATGCCGAACAAATTTTCGATGCTGCCGAAAACGCCAGTACGATTATTCACATTCCGGCGATGGTTTTCGCGGAAATTCTTTATCTCTCCGAGAAAAAGCGCATATCGGCAAATCTGACGGATGTATTTCAGCTAATTCAAAACTTCCCGAATTTTAAGGAATTTCCGATGAGCGGCAATGTTATTAAATCCGCTGCTCAAATCACCGATATACCCGAACTGCACGACCGAATCATTTCCGCGACCGCAAGATTTTTGAATCTGGAATTGATAACAAATGACAAAAAGATTCAAAATTCAAATTTCGCCAAGACGATTTGGTGACTTACGGGCGATGCGAAGATGAGCAAGGTAGAAAGTTTTGAAATGAAAACCGCGTCGGCGAGCAATTGAGATTTTGTATAAGGTTGAGGAACTTTCTTGAATATTGAGCGTCTAACTTTATATAAACAGACAAAGTTTTATTATTGGGGGTTAATAGTTTTATGCGACAATTCACTTTACGGCTTTCTATAGTGTTGGTTACTTTTTTCATTGGTGTTTCTGCTGTTTTTATTTGGTTCTTTAAT
The DNA here is from genome assembly GCA_050998795.1 of Pyrinomonadaceae bacterium. GTDB lineage: Bacteria > Acidobacteriota > Blastocatellia > Pyrinomonadales > Pyrinomonadaceae. The sequence goes on along the minus strand of JBPCPU010000040.1, from coordinate 13,239 downwards.
AGTCAGGCTAATTCAGATGCTCTACCAATAAATGTTTCTACGACTGAAAAGAAAATTGCCACAATTGAGTCAAATCCAATATCATCTTTTAACGAAGATTATGCAGTTTATTCCGCTATTCTTACTAATGGACAATACGACAATGAAATAATAGTTATCAATGATTATACTTCGCACGGCTTGATAGCAGATGCTAGAAATCCCAATCAAAAAATCTCTGGTTTGACCGAGGATACAATCAATGATTATCAAGCAAAAAATGAAGAGAATCAGAAGTTAGTAAATAATTTTACGGTTAGTGGCAAAGTGGTTTTTATCAGTGAAAAGGAAGAAAATCAACTTTTTCGTAAAGGACAAGATGGATGGGCTAACTTTTATAAAAAGTATCCTAAAGCAAAACGAATGATTTCTTTTTCCAGAGTTGGATTCAATCAAGAGCGAACACAGGCTTTAGTTAGTGTTTCGGTAGGTTGTGGATGGTTATGTGGTGAAGGCAGTTTTATAGTTTTGCAAAAGGAAAATGGAAAGTGGATTGTCCAAAGAAATATAGGACTTTGGGTTTCCTGATTTCGATTTCGTAATAATTCTTCACAAAATTAGAAGTCTTCCAATTTATTAGTAATGAAAAAGGTTTGCGTCATCGGCGGCGGAATTTCGGGACTTTGCGTCGCTTACCGGCTCAAGAAAAAAGGCTTTGATGTTTCGTTGATTGAAAAAAACGAAACTTGCGGCGGGAATATTCAGACGGAAAAAGCGGGCGATTATTTGATTGAATGGGGACCGAATTCGACGCTTGTTTCAAATCATTTGTTTGAATTGATTGCGGAACTCGGACTTCTTGAAGCGGTTGTGCCGGCAAACGCGACGGCGAAAAAAAGATATATTTTGAAGGACGGCAAATTGCGCCCGCTGCCTTTGAAAATCGCCCAAATCGTCGGAACGGACATTTTTTCGACCAAAGCGAAACTCAAACTTTTGCGCGAGCCTTTTGTTAAAAGCAAATCGCCTGAAAACGAGTCGGTTGCCGAATTTTTCCGGCGCAGGCTCGGGCAGGAAGTTGTGGATTACGCAGTTGACCCGTTTGTGTCGGGGATTTTCGCGGGAAATCCTGAAAAGCTGAGTGTCAAATCCGCGTTTCCGGCTCTGTTTCAAATGGAAAAAGAATACGGCAGCATTTTGAAAGCGTCGCTGTTCGGTAAAAAGGAAAAGCCGAGCCGGTTTGTGCCGAAAGGAATTTCCAGAACCGTTTCGTTCAAAAACGGAATGCGGACTTTGATTGATAAATTGGTCGAAAATCTGCACGACGAGATAAAAACGGAAACGGAAGTCGAACAGTGTGTAACGGATAATGGAAAATGGAAAATTAAAACGAACATTGAAGAAATAAACGATGAATTGTTTGACGCGATTGTTATCGCAACGCCTTCGTTTGTTGCCGCAAAGTTGATTGAAAATTTCGGCGGCGAACTTTCGCGCCAACTTAGCGAGATTTATCATCCGCCGCTTGCCGTCGTTGTTTCGGCTTATCGAAAAGATGCGATAGATTTGGATTTGGACGGTTTCGGATTTTTGATTCCAAAGGTTGAGAAAAAACAAATTCTCGGAAGTTTGTGGAGTTCGGTGATTTTTGAAAATCGCGCGCCGAAAGACACGCATCTTTTGACGACATTTATCGGCGGAGCGCGAAATGCGGAACTTTTCGACAAAACGGACGCGGAACTTTTTGAAATCGTTCGCACTGAACTTGATGATATTTTAGGTGTTCAAGGCGAGCCGATTTTCCAAAAATTGAAGCGTTGGCAAAGAGCGATTCCGCAATACAATCTCGGATATGAAAAAATCACGGATTCGATTGAAAAGTTCAAAAAAGACAATGCGGGATTTTTCTTTTGCAGTAACTTTTATCGGGGAATTTCGGTCAGCGATTGTATTAAAAGCAGTAGTTTGACGATTGATGAAGTTTTGAATTTTTTAGACGAAGAGAAAAATTAACAGGAATGAAGGAGATGAAGAGGATAAATCAATTTTTTTAGTCCTCTTCATCTCCTTCATTCCTGTTAAAATTATCTTATGAGCAATTACGATTTATTCCCGTCGTTTCCGACAACTCGTTTGCGCCGTTTGCGGAAAACTGCAAGTTTGCGCGATATGTTCCGCGAAACGGTTTTGACCAAGAACGATTTTGTTTTTCCGCTTTTTATTGTTGAAGGCAGCGGCATCAGAAACGGGATAAGTTCGATGCCGAATATATTTCAATTGTCGGTGGATGAGGCGTTGCGCGAATGCGAAGAAATTTTGAATTTGGGCATTCGCGCCATTCTTTTATTCGGCATTCCAAAACATAAAGACGAAATTGGAAGCGAAGCCTATAACGAAAACGGCGTGATTCAAAAAGCCTTGCAAGTCGTCAAAAAAAGATTTCCCGAACTGCTTGTTATCACGGATGTTTGTTTGTGCGAATACACTTCGCACGGACATTGCGGCGTGATTGAAAACGGTGATGTGCTGAACGACGCGACGCTTGAACTGTTGGCAAAAGAAGCGTTGTCGCACGCCGAAAACGGCGCGGACATTATCGCGCCGAGCGATATGATGGACGGACGAGTAGCAAAGATTCGGCAAACATTGGACGAAAACGATTTTACAGATATTCCGATAATGGCTTATTCGGCAAAATTCGCGTCGGCTTTTTATGGTCCGTTTCGGGAAGCCGCCGAATCTGCGCCGCAATTCGGGAATCGCAAATCTTATCAAATGGACAACGGAAATTCCGCCGAAGCGATGCGCGAAATTGCCGCCGACATCCAAGAAGGCGCGGACATTGTAATGATAAAACCCGCGCTCGCGTATCTCGACATCATCAGACGCGCCAAAGACGAATTTAACATTCCGCTTGCTGCTTATAATGTCAGCGGCGAATACTCAATGATAAAAGCGGCGGGCGAAAAAGGTTGGATTGACGCGGACAAAGCGATGATGGAAAGTTTAATTTCAATTAAACGCGCGGGCGCGGATGTGATAATTACTTATTTTGCCAAAGACGCGGCAAAGTTTTTATAAGTGAAAAAGTGAAAAAGAATAAAAGTGAAAAAGTATTTACGCATCTTTGACAAGCAAACTTTTTCACATTTTCACATTTTCACTTTTTCACATTAAATTAAAAATGAAAACAACAAAAAGCGACAAGTTATTCAAAGAAGCCCAAAAACATCTGCCCGGCGGCGTAAATTCGCCGGTTCGCGCTTTCAAATCAGTCGGGCGCAATCCGCTTTATATCAAAAAAGCTATGGGGGCAAAACTGACCGACGCGGACGGCAATGTTTTTATTGATTACATCGGTTCGTGGGGTCCGATGATTCTCGGACATACGCGCAAAGAAGTTATCAAAGCGATTAAAAAAGTTGCCGACGACGGCACGAGTTTCGGCGCGTGTTGCGAACAGGAAATCCTTCTCGCCAAGTTGATAAAAAAATTCGTTCCGTCAGTCGAAATTATCCGAATGGTTAATTCGGGAACGGAAGCGACGATGAGCGCGATGCGTCTGGCTCGCGGCTTTACCGGACGAGATAAAATTATCAAATTTGAAGGCTGTTATCACGGACACGGCGATTCGTTTTTAAGTCGTGCCGGTTCGGGCGTGGCAACTTTGGGTTTGCCTGATTCGCCGGGCGTAACCAAATCAACTGCGAGAGATACGCTCAACGCAAAATACAACGACATCGAATCGGTTTATCAATTGGTCGAACAAAATAAGGATGAAATCGCCGCCGTTTTTATCGAGCCGGTCGGCGGAAATATGGGCTGCGTTCCGGCGAAACAAGAGTTTTTACAAAAGTTGCGTGACGTTTGCACGAGCGAAAAAATTCTACTTATTTTTGATGAAGTAATGACCGGATTTCGTCTTGCCAAAGGCGGCGCACAGGAACTTTACGGCATCGCGCCTGATTTGACGACGTTCGGGAAAATCATCGGCGGCGGTTTGCCGGTCGGCGCATACGGCGGACGCGCGGAAATTATGAAAATGATTGCTCCGTCGGGCGCGGTTTATCAAGCCGGAACTTTATCGGGAAATCCGCTGGCGATGACGGCGGGACTTGAAACGCTGAAAATAATTGACGAAACGCCGGATTTTTACGAGCGACTCGAAGAAAACTGCGCGTATCTCGAAAACGAATTTAGAGATTCGCTGAAAAAATTAGGTTTGAATTACACGCTCAATCGTGTCGGTTCGATGCTGACATTGTTTTTTACGGAAATGGAAGTCGTTGATTTTGATACGGCGAAAACTTCCGACACCCAAAAATTTACCGGATATTTCAATGCAATGCTCGAAGGCGGAATTTATCTTCCGCCGTCGCAGTATGAAGCGTGGTTTGTTTCGGCGGCGCATTCGCGCAAGGATTTTGACAAAACCGTTAAGACTCATTACAAAGCCTTGAAATCGCTTTAATCGCTTGCGATTATGGCAACAATTGAAACTTTTATTTAAAGGACTTTCTCAAAGAAAGGATTTTTTTAACGCAAAGTCGCCAAGCCGCAAAGGACGCTAAGTTTTTATAAATAATTTGACCGAATTAAATATCGGTATTCGGATTGGACAAACAAAAATATTTCTTACTTTGCGTCTTCGCATCTTTGCGCCTTTGCGTTAAAAAATCTTAATTTGAGAAAGTCCTGATTTAGTATTTCGGAATGCTCGGGTCAACTTCATTCGACCAAGCCGTAATGCCGCCCTTCAAGTTTTTCATATCGCCTGTAAAACCTGCTCTTTGCAGGAATTGAATAGCTTGCGAACTTCTGCCTCCGGCTTTACATTGAAGGATAATTTCTTTAGATTCATCAAGTTCGTCCATCCGCTTGACAATTTCGCCAAGCGGAATGAGTTTCGCGCCCTCGATTTTGGTAAAAGCATATTCGTCGGGTTGGCGCACGTCAATTAATTGAAAATTTTCGCCGTTATCCATTTTTCGTTTTAATTCGGTTGCGGTAATTTCCTGCATATTTCTTCCTCTCAAAAATTTATTTACTTCAATTTTATAATCTTATCCGAAGTTTTCCGCAAACCTGTAGAAAAGAATGTCATTGTTTTATTTTCTACCGCGCATCAAACAAATTTTCCAACTTTACAAAAATTTACAGTTAAATTTTTCAAGTTGTGTATCAAACCATTATACAATTCGACTGAAACAAAATTTTTTATGCCGTTTAACTATTTAAAAAAACAGGTGTTAAATCACAAATTTCTGCTTGGCTTTTTTGCTTTGACAATGTGTTTTGCCTGTAATAAATCGCAAGCCGAAGCTGAAAAGCAGAGTAACAAGGCAGCCGAAAATAAGGAAGCGACTATCAGCGTAACGGTTGATAAAGCTGTTTCGCGTGAGATTCCGGCATTTATTCAGTCAACGGGAAGTCTGGTCGCCGATGAAACTTCCGATGTTTCTTCAAAAGCGGCGGGAAAAGTCGTGGCGGTTTCGGCAAATGCCGGTCAGTTTATTACAAAAGGCAGTGTGATTGCACGAATTGACGACAGCGACGCAAAACTGCGTGTTCAGGAAGCGCAAGCTAATGTTAATCAGGCGATTGCCGCCGTGCGCCAAGCCGAAGTGCGTTTGGGACTCAACCCGAACGGAACTTTCAATTCCGGCACGATACCGGAAGTTCGCGGCGCGAATGCCAATTATGAGCAAGTAGTTGCGCTGCTTCGGCAAGCGGAAGCAAATGAAAAGCGTTACCGCGAACTTGTCGAAACGGGTGATGTGGCGATGATTACTTACGAAACTTATCGCACACAGCGCGACACGGCGCGGGCGCAAGTCAACGCGGCGAAAGAGCAGCTTCAAGCTGCGGTCAACGCGGCTAAATTAAATAATCAATACGGGATTTTTTACCAAAGTGGAAGAGAAATAATTTACAGGAATGGAAATAATAGATAGTCATTTAACCGTCAATTTCTTCTTCATTGTGAAGTTTCTCGGCACATTTCGGGCAATAGTCTTTGCGAAGAATACGAACAAGCAGACCTTTTGCTTTTGCTCTTTTTCTGGCTTGCCGCGCGCTGCGCGAATCGCTGTCAATCATATCTCCGCAAACGTCGCAAAAAATCGTGTATTCAATCATCTCACTCTACTTCATCTCAAATTTGTTTCTCTTTCTAAATTATTTCGCCACCGATTGGCTTTGCTTTAATTCCTTCTCGGTTTCCAGAATCGTATGCGTCGTTTGAATCACCGTGTCGGGATTAAGTGAAATCGAGTTGATTCCTTTTTCCACCAGAAACTTTGCAAACTCTGGATAATCCGATGGCGCTTGTCCGCAGATTCCGATTTTTTTGCCGTTTCGCTGCGCCGCTTCAATCGCCATCGCCACCATTTTTTCGACCGCGCCGTTTCTTTCATCAAACAGATGCGCGACCATTTCCGAATCGCGGTCGAGTCCGAGCGCAAGCTGCGTCAAATCGTTTGAGCCGATTGAATAACCGTCAAAAACCTGCAAAAATTCGTCGGCAAAAACAACATTCGCAGGAAGTTCACACATCGCGTAAATTTCGAGTTCGTTTTCGCCCTGCCGAACGCCGTGTTCCGCCATCAGCGCGATAACTTTTTCGCCTTCTTCGACCGTTCGGCAAAATGGAATCATCGCTTTGACGTTAATTAAACCCATATCTTCGCGGACTCTCTGCAAAGCCAGACATTCGAGGCGAAATCCGGCGCGATAACGGTCGTCGTAATATCTTGACGCACCGCGAAAACCGAGCATCGGATTTTCTTCTATCGGTTCGTATTCAAGTCCGCCAATCAATCTCGCATATTCGTTCGATTTGAAATCGGACATCCTGACAATGACGGGTTTCGGATAAAAAGCCGCCGCGATTTTAGCGATTCCTTCCGCCAGACTTCTGACAAAAAATTCCTTCGGGTCTTCTTCGCCGATTATCCGCGCAATCTCGTCAATATCGTCGCGTTTTTTCAAATTCGGATAATTGACGAGCGCCATCGGATGAATGCCGATGTGATTGTTGATAATAAATTCGAGCCGCGCCAGTCCAACGCCGTCGTTCGGATACATCGAAGCGGCGAACGCACGGTCAGGATCGCCGACATTCATCATTACCTGTGTGTTCGGGCGTTCTTCGTTCGTGATAATGCGTTTATCAATTTTGAAATCAATCGAGCCGTAATAGATATTGCCGCGTTCGCCTTCCGCGCACGAAACCGTCGCAGCCGTTCCCGATTTTAGAATTTCCGTCGCGTTGCCCGTGCCGACAATGCACGCCAAACCTAATTCGCGGCTGATAATCGCGCTGTGGCAAGTTCGCCCGCCGCGGTCGGTTACGATTGCCGACGCGCGTTTCATAATCGGCTCCCAAGCCGGATCAGTCATCGAAGTAACGAGAATATCGCCTGCTTTGAAATCGCGTAATTTATCTGGATTGAGCAAAACGTGAATTTTTCCGTGAGCGACTTTTTCGCCGACTGCCACGCCCGTAACGAGCGGCGCACCGTGATTTTCACTCAATTTATAAGTTTCGACAAAATTCTGCTCTTTTTGCGTGTGAACCGTTTCGGGTCGCGCCTGCAAAATAAAAAGTTCGCCCGTAACGCCGTCCTTCGCCCATTCAATATCCATCGGCTGCGATTTTCCGGCGCGTTTTGAATAATGGTCTTCAATCGCGCAAGCCCATCGTGCAAGCTGCAAAACTTCAAATCCGGCAAGACAAAATCGCTTGCGCTGCGATTCGACGACATCTCTGACCTGCGTTCCCGTGCCGTCATCGGCGAAAACCATTTTTACTTCCTTCACGCCGAGTTTGCGCGTTACAATCGGACGAAAACCGAGTTTCAAAGTCGGTTTGAAAACCACCCATTCGTCCGGCGTTGCCATACCTTGCACAACCGCTTCGCCCAAACCCCACGCGCCGTTGATGACGACCGCTTCACGAAAACCGCTTTCCGTGTCAAGCGTGAACATCACGCCCGAACAGGCAATATCGGAACGCACCATCGGCTGCACGCCGATTGAAAGCGCAACGTCAAAATGGTCAAAACCTCTCGCGGCTCGATAGGAAATTGCGCGGTCTGTCCAAAGCGAAGCAAAACATTCGTGACACGCTTCAATCAAACGCTGTTCGCCAAGCACGTTCAAAATCGTGTCCTGCTGTCCGGCAAACGAAGCGTCGGGCAAATCTTCCGCCGTCGCCGAAGAACGCACCGCGACTTCACAGGCTTTCTTGCCGATTCTTTCGCACAATCTTCCATAAGACTTTAAAATTGCCGTTTCAACCGCTTTCGGAAATATCGTTTCGAGCATCAACGCCCGTGCTTCACTTCCGACCCGCGCCAATTCTTCAAGGTTTTCGACATCCAAACCTTTCAGAAGTTTTTGCAATTTCTTCTTTAGCCCGTCAGTTTCGAGCAGCAAATGATAAGCGTCGCTCGTCGTCGAAAATCCGTCAACGGCTTTCACGCCCTGCGCCGTCAACTCTCGAAAAAGCTCGCCCAAACTGGCGCATTTGCCGCCGACAATCGCCACATCGTCCGCGCTAACTTCACTCAAATCAAGCACTAATGGTTTTGTCATAAAATTTTGTTCTAAAAAGGATTATAAAAGCGATTTTAAATTATAAAAAGTCCGAAATCCCGACAGTTTCTCGCAAATCGCTTTGGCTTTAATTTATAGCTTTCATATCCGGTCTTGTCTAGTTTTATTTCATAAAAAAACGGCGAACAGTGTTTTCAACCGTTCGCCGCCAAAACTCTCGCCGGCGTAATTTTGTAAATAAAGCGGACAAATGAAAATCAGCGTTCAATCAAGACCGCATCGTAGAAATAATTGCCGCGGGCGAGCGCGTAAAATCGTTGGTCGGGCGAAACGTCGAAACGAGAAATTTTTTCGGTGGTGAAATTGGTAATCGGCTGCCGTTCGCCGCTTGTCAGATTTGTTTGCCACAGATTGATTCTGCCCGACTGGTCATCAATCGAAACGACCGAATTTGAATCGAGCGACCAGCGAACACGCAAGCGGAAAGCCGAAAAATTGAAATATCTCTCCGGCGCGTTTCCGTCGTTGAGCGACATCACGGCGACTTGCCACGGCGACGCGGTTGTTTCGTCGTTATAAACGGCGTGCGCTAAAAATTTGCCGTCGGGCGACGGAACAGGCTCATACACACTTTTATCAGTTTGGCTGACCTTAACAGATTCGCCGCCGTCAATCGAAATTTTCCGAATCGAGCCTTTTCCGTTTTCCCCAAAAACGTAATAAATCCATCGTCCGTCCGAAGAAAAATAAGGAGAGCTTTCGGATTTTTCTGCTCCGTCGGAAAGGGCAGTCAATCGCCGCGCTTCTGTTCCGTCCACGTTCATCAGCCATAAACGCACCTCACCCGCGCTGCTGGACGCGCGGTCGGACGCGAATGCGATAAAACGATTGTCGGGCGAAACCGCCGCGTCGATATTTCGTCGTCCGGCGTTTTTCGTTAATTGACGCAAATCGCCGCCGTCCGCGCCGACGGAATAAATCTCGTAATTATTTTTATCCCGCGCCGTGAAAACGATGCGTCCGTCGGGCGCGAACGCCAAACCGAAACGTCCATCCGAACGATTTACGCCGGAGGTTATCTGCCGCGCCGCGCCGGTTTCCGTATCGAACAGCCAGAGATGCAGATTTTCGGTTTGCTGTCCGGCAGCTATTTTGCTTTTGTCGCCGCTCAAACTGAAATCAATATAATCGTTAAAATCGTTGGTTACGCGCTCCGTCGCGCCGTCGGGAAATTTTACGCTCCACAGTTGATTTTTACTTTCGCCTTTTTTTTGCGCTGTCATCAGCAACTCGCCGGTGCTTGCCCAATCAAGGTATTCGATATTTTCCCAGACCGCTTGCGTTTTAAGCTCGCGCTCTTCGCCGTTTTGCAGATTGACTTCGACCAGCCGCATCTCTCCGCTACCGTGTCTTCCGGTTGCTGCCGTTATATGTTCTCCGTCGGGCGACCACACGGGCGCAGGTCCCCAACCGATGTAAAAATCCGGGGTGGTTCGCGTCGCCACGACGCGCTCGCCGCTTCCGTCCGTATTGGCGACGACGATTAAACTGTCTTCGCCGGGCATACTGCTTCGAGGAAAAGCGACTTGCTTGCCGTCGGGCGAGACGGAAAAGTTACTCCAGATATTGGAAGCGATTTGGCGCGATTCGCCGCCGAACACCGGAATTTGAAAAATGCCGTCGCGGTTGGTGGAATAAATAAAATTTCCGTCGGGCGAAAAACGCGGCGAACCAAGCTGGACTTCCGTCGGCGGAATGATGACGACTTCGCTTTCGGTCTGGATGTTTTTAAGCCGGAGAGAAAAAATTTTACCTTCGCGCAAGACGTAAGCGAGCGAATTGCCGTCGGGCGAAATCGCCGCGCCGGACACATTGCCGCTTTCGGTCAGGCGTTTTAATTTTATTTCGGCGGAATTTGACGGCTTTGATTGCCACTCGAAACGCAACGCAAAACCGAGTGTGCCGACGATGACGAGCGCGATTAAGCCGAACAGCAAAAACGCGCGGCTGGAAGATTTCGGTCGCGGCGCGGCGGGAATATTTTGAGTTTCGGCTTGAAGAGAAAAGTTTGGAGTCCCGCCTTTAGGCGGCTTGGTTTGGGAATCGAAACTTTCAGTTCTTATCGAATCTAAATTTTGCACTCCGTTTTCAAACGGCTTCTTATCCGGCTGCCGGATTGAATCGGAGCGAATGAAGTTTTCGGCGGGCAGCCCGGGCTTGTGCCAGGCGGGACTCCAAACTTCTTCTTCAATCTCGACAACGCTGACTTCCGGCACGAAACGATAACCGCGCCCCGAAACGGTTTCGATAAATTTCGCTTCCTTTTTCTTCTCGCCCAACACGCGCCGCAAAGTAAAAATATACTGCGTCAGATTATTTTCCTCGACAAACGTATTCTGCCAGATTTCCTCCATCAAAGTATCTTTCGACACCACGCGCCCGTGCCGCGACACGAGCGCGAAAAGCGTATCGAAAACCTTTGGCGCAAGCGGAATCGGCGAACCGTTTTGGTAAAGAAAACGCTCTTGCGCGTCAATTCGGAAATCAGCAAATTCGTAAAAACGCATATTTTTCGGGCATTTCGGAAGTTTAAGAAAAATTTAATAAAAAATTGAGCGGCAGTTAATTACTTTTGCGGCGGGCTGACGGTAAATTTGCGTTTGTCGAAAAACACGCGCACCGCTCAATCGGTTTTGCCGTCAGCCGCTCTTTGGATACAAACCGAATTATAAACGAATTTTCGATTCGGTCAAAGGAAAATTTGACGGTTGAAACGACTGGGCGGAAGTTTAAGGGATAAAGATGGCGGAATTGAACGGAAAAATTTTCCGCGTAATTCAAAGTTCGGCTAGGGTAGCGCGAGTTCGCTAAATTTTAAAGAAGCAAATTACTAACCATAAGGAGGTTCAAATGCCTACAGTTAAATACAATGTCGATATGGTATCACAACAATACAGTCCTGTTTGCTGGCTCGCCTGTACAGCGATGCTAATTCAATTCAAGCGTAGAGTAACCCCGTCCGCTGAAATGCTTGGACTTTCCCCCAATGATGATTTCCGAACACCTCAAACTGTGAGGGATTATGGGAACGCAGAATTGGCGCATATGCGAAGGTTGGGACTGAAACATGCTCGCGCTTCAGCACTGTCCGTTGACACAACATTCGGTCAAAGCATGATATATCAGCAACTCCGCCAGCATGGACCGTTTATTCTTCATCATTTCTGCGGTTCATTCTGGTATGGTCCGGGCGTAGTGGTTCCCACATCTGGAGGGCATTCGGTACTTGTTGTAGGAACTGACACGGATCGGGGTTGCGTTTGGTTTAATAATCCGTGGGGCACATCCGACATAATGACGACAACCAATTCAATCGTCAATGCGATTGAACGATGGGAACGAAATATATCTAACATGTCAATTTCCTATATGTAATTACCGTTGGCAGTGTGACTCCCGAAGATTTGATGCTTTCGATGAACGTGCGTGGACGCGACTCAATCGTTTCTGTCGTCAGCCGTTCTTTGGATACAAACCGAGTTATAAAGGATACAAACCGAATTATAAACTCTGGTTTCGATTCGGTCAAAGAAAATTTTGACGGGCGAAACGATTGGGCGGAAGTTTTTCGGTTTTGGATAAAGAGTTTAGAAGGAGAACAATTATGAATCTAGGTTTAATTATAGGCGTGGTGCGACAAGCAGGTCGCCCGTTGTCAAACGCCGTCGTCGGATTAGCTTGGGTGCGCGGCGGCGGTCAAACGCTTCCTTTGTATGATGCTAACGCCGACAGCCCGACGGATCGTCTTCGTTCGCAATCCAGGCGCGGCGTAACTACAACGGCGATGCCGCCGCCGCTCGGCAGCCACGTTCCTTTAGCAGTCAATACCGACAATCACGGAGTTTTCGCACTGTCTTTTCAATGGTCGGGAACAGACCTTGGAATTGCGATGGATAATCCGCAGTGCCAACTTTATGTAACTGATTGGACGAATCCCATCCACGCCCGTAACTATTCTGGTTTCACGGAACGAATGGTTCGCCTCGTCAGTTTAAGTCAAACAATGAGCGGATTGATAGCAAATCCGACACAAGTGTTTGACCAATTGGGAGTGGGCGCAGACATTCTCGCCAGCGGTATGCCGCGCGGTATGTTAGGTAGAATCAGATTGGGTGCGCCGTCGCCGGATATGTATGCGCTCGGCGCAGCTTTCCGAATTAACATTTAATTTTTCGCGCTCCCGCGCTTTATCGGCAAGCGAGCCGCTTGCGCTCCAGTCTATTGCCCGTTTTTATTGGCTTCGATTTATGCACGGGCTTCAGTTATTTGAAATTTATTTGACTCTTGGAGAGAAGGGGCTGACCAAACTAATGAAGGACTTAACCGCCATCACAATTTCATCACAAAAACCAAGCGAAAGAATCCGCTTTTCCTCACGACACGCCCCGCATCCGCCGGTTAGATTGTTGGCAAGACTACGCGCTTGGTAAAGCCGGGCTTGGCGAGAAAAATCATCAAGCCCGCTCGACTGGAAAAAAATACAGGAGAACAAAACAATGAACACTTTAAAACACTTGGTTCTACCGCGAATTTAATGGAAAGTGCTAAAATTAGCAAATGTTTACGGAACAATTTTTCGAGTTGCTGTTAGATTTCGGGGATGAATGGGTGGTCAAGACGGTGGAAACTGATTTTGAACTG
>JBPCPU010000019.1:0-5341 GCA_050998795.1 Pyrinomonadaceae bacterium | reverse complement strand
GGTTTATTCTCCGGCGATAACGGATTTTAACGTGATGGTCAAAGACACTTCGTATATGTTTATCACCGGACCTGACGTTATCAAGACGGTGACGCACGAGGAAGTGACCAAAGACGAACTCGGCGGCGCGATGACGCATAATCAAAAAAGCGGTGTCGCGCATTTTGCCGCCGAATCGGACGAACATTGTTTGCGTCTGACACGCGAATTGCTTTCATTTGTTCCGTCAAACAATATGGAAAATCCGCCGTTCGTGCCGACTAACGACCCAAGCAGTCGCGCCGACAAAAAGCTAAATTCAATCGTTCCCGAACAATCAACCACGCCCTACGACATCCGCGACATTATTCATAACATCGTGGACGAAAATTATTTTTTTGAAGTGCAGGAACATTACGCGCCGAATATCGTCATCGGATTTGCCCGGCTCGGCGGATTTTCAATCGGCATTGTTGCCAATCAACCGGCGTATCTGGCGGGCGTTTTGGATATTGACGCATCGGTCAAAGCCGCCCGGTTCGTGCGTTTTTGCGATTGCTTTAACATTCCGCTCGTGACATTTGAAGACGTTCCCGGATTTTTGCCCGGCGTGAATCAAGAGCATCTCGGAATTATACGGCACGGCGCGAAACTTCTTTACGCTTTTGCTGAAGCGACCGTCCCGAAAATCACGGTCATCACACGCAAGGCATATGGCGGCGCGTATTGCGTGATGGCTTCCAAGCATATTCGCACCGATATAAATTTTGCGTATCCGACGGCGGAAATTGCCGTGATGGGCGCGGAAGGCGCGGTTGGTGTTCTTTATCGCAAAGAGATTGCGGAAAATTCCGAAGAATATCGCCGTGAAAAAGTTTCCGAATTTGAAGAAAAATTTGCCAATCCGTATATTGCGGCGGAACGCGGATATATTGACGAGGTTATCGAGCCAAGTCAAACACGCCCGAAACTCATTCGCGCATTATCGCTTTTGCAAAACAAGCGCGACACCAATCCGCCGAAAAAACACGGTAATATTCCACTTTAGAGATTCTAATTTTGACTAAAATCAATGATAGCAAAACGAGTAATTATAATTGGTGCAGGTCAAGGCGGAAAGTCACTCATCGAGCTTTTTCACCAAGATTCAACGGTTGAACTTATTGGAGTCGCAGACATAAACGACAATGCTTCGGGAATTTTGCTTGCCCGAAAATACGGTATTTTTACTACCCAAAATTTTACCGAACTGCTGAAATTTCCCTTGATTGACCTGATTATTGATGTTACGGGCAACAGCGACGTTTTTCACGAAATCAGCCAATTGAATGGAATTGACACGGAATTAGTCAGCGGCACGGCGGCGAGGTTTATTTGGGAACTGATTGAAACCAAAAAGCAAACGCAGGATTTGAAAGACCATTACAAACTTGCGATTCGCGCTTTGGAATCAAACTCAAGCGATGAATTTATTATTGGACAAAATCCGCAAATGTTGGAAGTTCGTGAGTTGATTGCGAAGGTTGCTCCGACTCCGACAACCGTCATGGTTTGCGGCGAAAGCGGAACAGGAAAAGAACTTGTCGCGCGGGCGATTCATCGGCAGAGTTCGCGCGTCCATTTGCCGATGATTACGCTCAACTGCACGGCGTTGCCTTCCGCTTTGCTCGAAAGCGAACTTTTCGGACACAAAAAAGGTTCGTTCACCGGCGCTTACAAAGATACGCCGGGACTTTTTGAAAGAGCCAACGGAAGCACGATGTTTCTTGACGAAATCGGCGATATGTCGCTCGAAACTCAGTCGAAACTTCTGCGGACGCTGCAAACGGGTGAGATTCGTGCCGTCGGCGATTTCAAAAGTAAAAATGTTGACGTTCACATCATCGCCGCCACGAATCGTGAAATGTCGAAAGCAATCCGCGAAAGGCGTTTCCGCGAAGACCTTTTTTATCGCATCAATACATTTACGATAAATTTGCCGCCTTTGCGTCAGAGAATCGAAGATTTGCCACTGCTCGCGGAATATTTCCTAAAACGAGCTTGTGCGAGAATAAATAAACGAGTTGACCGAATTTCGCCGTCGGCAATGTCGCTTCTCGCGCAATATCATTGGGCGGGAAATTTACGTGAAATGCAAAACGTCATCGAAAGCGCGGTGATTATGACAAATTCGACGATGATTGAACCCGAAAATATTTCGTTTCCTTTGCAAGATAATTCGTTTGCCAATCAAAAATCTCAAAATCTTGATTTTATGGAGGCAAAAGCCGAAGCCGTCGAAAAATTTGAACGACAGGCTTTGACTCGCTATTTGACGGAAGCCAAAGGAAATGTTTCAAAAGCCTCGGAATTGGCGGGATTGCCGCGACGCTCCTTTCACCGTTTGATAGAAAAACACCAAATCAAATCGCCGCGAAATATGGGTGATTGAAAGACAAAAACACTTTTCTCAAAAGTTCGTATCCGCAGATTTTCGCAAACTCATTTCTTCTCTTTCTTTTTCAAACGGAACAAGTGCTTGTCGAAAGTTTCCAACATTTTCGGCGACTGTTTTGCTTCCGCCGAATATCGCGCTTCCCGCAACGATGACGTTTGCTCCGGCTTCAACTACTTCTGCAACATTGTTAGGCTTTACGCCGCCGTCAACTTCCAACCACGCATTTGAGCCGATTTCGTCTAACATTTTTCTCAAACGTCTGATTTTTGCGGTGCTTGAAGGAATGTAAGATTGTCCGCCGAAACCCGGATTGACCGACATAATCATTATCAAATCAACATCCGGCAAAATTTCTTCGAGCGTAGAAAGCGGCGTTGCGGGATTTAAAGTTACGCCCGCTTTGCTGCCGAGTTCCTTAATCGCTTGAATTGTTCGATGAAGATGAATGCAGGATTCAACCTGAACCGTAATGATATCGGCTCCTGCTTTGGCAAAATCTTTCAGATAAAAATCAGGGTCTGAAATCATCAAATGAACGTCAAGCAAGGTTTTTGTTTCGCTGCATAAAGGCTTTAAGGCTTTAACAACCAGCGGACCGATTGTGATATTCGGCACGAAATGTCCATCCATTACGTCAATGTGCAGCCATTCGACTCCTGCGTCAATCGCCTCGCGGACATGCGAGCCGAGTCTTAAAAAATCCGCTGAAAGAATTGATGGAGCAAGTTTGATTCGATTCATAGTTTCCTCAAAAAATAAATTTACTGCACATTTTAGTTAAACAAAGGCTGTGCAAATTAGAAAATCACTTCGGAATAGATGATAACTGATAGATAATAGATGATAGATGGGAGTCGAAAATCTCTCAGCTATCATCTTTCATCTATCAGCTATTCCGAAGGTTAAATCTTGAAAATCAAATAACTTTAATTTGCACAGGCTTCAGTTAAACAATCCGTGTGCCAATTAACAAATTTTTTTTCGTCCTTTATTTATCGGAAGAAAATTCAAGCATCTGCTTTTGAAAAAAAATATTTGAGACATCTTTGTTTCTCAAGTGTGTCGTTGGTGTCTCACAATTTGTTTTTTGCCGAACAGAACAAAATCGTTATTTTTCTCTAAATCTCCCGCAAACAAAGGCATTTCTGCGAAGTCATAAAACATTTTTTTTTTGGCACGACAGTTGTCATAAACAATTCCAAACTTATCAAAAGCGAGAAATTGAATTTATGACAAAAGCACAAACTTATCGCGCAGATGATTTTTCCCCAAGCGTATCGGACGTGAACATTGTCCAATTGATGAAGGCAAGGGAAGGCAAAAATCGTCCCGCAAAAAAGATTGAATTTGCTTCGCATCCATTGTTGAAGGCTTTGAAAGAGGCGGGAACGAAACATATTTACACCGATACGGCAGATCAAACCGAAATGCTCGATTTGCTTTTATCGGAAGAAACGGACGACACGATTCGTCTTTTTGGAGAAATTGACGGCAACACAACGAATCAGCCTTTGATTGACCGCGTTTTGAATCGTTACATTGATGCCGAAAGCGAAGACGGTTTGGTTAACTGGGTAAAATCAATTCAGCGTTACAAGCGCGATTTAACTATCGAAGATGCCGTGATTTTGGTTTACAGCATCATCAACGGACGGCTTGGTTTGGAAGTAACCGATTATTATCGGGCAAATCGAATTTGGGAAATCAGTTTAGAGTTGCATACTTCGCTGGCTTCGCAGTTTGAAAAATCGAAATTAGTCGGCTGGTATCTCAATCGCGCCGTGCCGAATTCGTTTGTCAAAGTCGCGCTTACGCCAAATCATCCGCATTGTTTGTTAATCGCCCGCGACCTTGAACGACAAAATATTCCCGTCAATTTTACCGCAACATTTTCGGCAAGACAGATTGTTGCGGCGGCACTTCTTGCGAATCCTTCCAGAACAAATATCTTTCTCGGACGATTAAGCCAAGGCTTATATTCGGAACTTCTTGGCGAACAAGTTGTGGTTGAAACTCAAAAGCACGTTAAAAATTTCCGTGAAAAATACGGCGTGAAAACGCTGAATATGCTGGCGAGTGTGCGGCGACCTGAAACAATGTCGCTGACGGCGGGTTGTGATGTTTATACAATTCCGTATCCTGTCTTGAAGGAATTTATGAATTCGGACATCGCGCCCGAATCAATCACCAACCAAACCCAAGCAAGCTACGAAGACCAACTCGATATTGACGAACAAGTTCTCGCCAAAATCAGCGCGGAAAAAATCAAACAGCTTTACACGGTTGAGCCTGAGTTTATCGAGTTTTTGCTTGAACTGCGAAACAGCCAAGAATACGACGAAATTGACGGCGACGGCTTATACAAACGCTTTGACGAAGCCGGTTTTGGAGATTTCTTTTATTCGCCGAACGAATCTGAGTGGAAAGAAATTCGTAAAGGCAAACTCCCGAATCTCGATTCGGAAATAACCAAAAAATTACCGCTCGACACGCTTTATACATTGCTGGCGTTTGGGGATTTTATGAACTTTCAAGACGCAATGGACAAGAAGATTCGTGAGCCGATTCAACATCTGTTCACTTAACCGCAGAAACGTGCAGAGTTTAATGTCGGGTAAGACTTTCAAAATTTTGAAAATGTTTTTGAATTTAACAGAAAGTTGCC
Source organism: Pyrinomonadaceae bacterium (assembly GCA_050998795.1). Taxonomy (GTDB): domain Bacteria; phylum Acidobacteriota; class Blastocatellia; order Pyrinomonadales; family Pyrinomonadaceae. The sequence goes on along the minus strand of JBPCPU010000019.1, from coordinate 260 downwards.
TAGATAGTCTAGCGCAACGACGGAATTGGGCTGTCAAATGACGGTCTGAGGTGGTTTTTTATTTTCCTTCCGCTATCAAATGCTGAAGATTTATGAGGAGTAAGATTTCGGACAATGCACAAAATGTCCGATGTGAGGAGATGGGATGATAAGAAGAAACGGTGACGGTTTATACTCTGAAGTTGCAAGACTCGGAGTAGATAGGTTAGAGGCTGAATAATTTTTTGCGGCACTGTTGACCGCGTTGAGGAGATTAACTC
>JBPCPU010000015.1:0-10999 GCA_050998795.1 Pyrinomonadaceae bacterium | reverse complement strand
TCGGAAGACACGGTGCGTCTAATTTCCAGGAAGAAAAACGAACCCGAATGGCTGCTCGATTTTCGTCTGAAAGCGTTTCGTCATTGGCTGAAAATGAAACAGCCGGACAATTGGGCGAACTTTCATTATCCGAATATTGATTTCCAAAATATCAGTTATTACAGCGCGCCGAAACAAAAGGTGAAAAAGCAGAGTCTGGACGAAGTTGACCCGGAACTTTTGAAGACTTTTGAGAAACTCGGCATTCCGCTAACCGAACAAAAAATGCTGGCAAACGTCGCGGTTGATGCCGTGTTCGATTCGGTTTCGGTGGCGACGACGTATAAGAAAAAACTGCTCGAAGCAGGCGTGATTTTTTGCTCGTTCACCGAAGCGGTCGCCGATTATCCGGAACTCATCAAAAAATATCTCGGCTCGGTTGTGCCGTCTTCCGACAATTATTACGCGGCTTTAAACGCGGCGGTTTTCTCCGACGGCTCGTTCGTTTTCATTCCGAAAGGCGTACGCTGTCCGATGGAACTTTCGACTTATTTCCGCATCAACACGCAGGATTCGGGACAGTTTGAACGCACGTTAATTGTTGCGGAAGAAGGCGGTTATGTTGCGTACAACGAAGGTTGTACTGCCCCGCAATTCGATACGAATCAACTTCACGCGGCGGTTGTCGAACTGGTTGCATTGGACAATGCGGAAATTAAATATTCGACCGTTCAAAACTGGTATGCAGGCGACGAAAACGGCAAGGGCGGAATTTATAATTTCGTTACAAAGCGCGGCGCGTGTCGCGGCAGAAATTCAAAAATCTCGTGGACGCAGGTTGAAACCGGAAGCGCGATTACGTGGAAATATCCGAGCGTGATTTTGCAGGGTGATAATTCTATCGGTGAATTTTATTCGGTTGCGCTGACAAACAACAAGCAGATTGCCGACACGGGAACGAAGATGATTCATCTCGGCAAGAATACGCGCTCGACGATTATTTCAAAAGGAATTTCCGCCGGAAAATCCAACAACAGCTATCGCGGACTCGTCAAAATTATGCCGCGTGCGACCGGCGCGAGAAATTATACGCAGTGCGATTCGATGTTGATTGGCGGAAGTTCCGAAGCGAATACTTTTCCGTATATCGAAGTAATGAACGCGACGGCGCGGGTTGAACACGAAGCGACGACTTCAAAAATCAGCGAAGACCAATTGTTTTATCTGCAGCAGCGCGGCATCTCGCAGGAAGATTCGGTTTCGCTGATTATCAACGGCTTTTGCAAGGAAGTTTTCAAAGAATTGCCGATGGAATACGCCGTCGAAGCGCAGAAACTTCTCGGATTGAAATTGGAAGGAAGCGTTGGTTAAGGCAAAAGTAAAAAGGTAAAAGGCAAAATGAATTTAGCAATCGAACTCGAATGAGAAACGGACGGATGCTGGATTGCCGAGATTGACGCGCTCAACGGCGTTCTTGTTTATGGCGAAACACGCGAAGACGCAATCAAGAAAGTTAAAATTTTGGCTCTGCAAGTTATCGCCGACCGTTTGGAGAACGGCGAGAGTTTGCCAAGTCAAGTTGAAAGTTTAATTTTTGAAGCGGTGTGAGTAACTGGAAATCTGCGAAAGCAAAAAGAGTTTTAGCCGCGTTGGAGAAAATCGGCTGGCAAGTCAAACGGCAGAAAGGCTCGCCTAAAACGCGCGTCGCGCAAAGGCTGGCAGGATTATGTTTTTGCATTTCACGACGGGGATGAAATCGGCTCGAAAATAATGTCGAGAATTGGGAAGAAAACGGGATTAAAACCGGAAGATTTATAAAATGTATCTGAGCGAATCAGACAAGCAAAAAATTATCGAGATTTGTCGGCGCAACGACGTTTCATATTGCGCCGTGTTCGGTTCTTTTGCGCGCGGCGAGGCGACGACGGAAAGCGACGTTGATTTGCTGGTGGAATTTTCCAAACCGATTGGCTGGGCATTTTTTGGGATTGCCGAAGATTTGGAAACGGCTTTGGACAGAAAAGTTGATTTGGCAACCGAAGGCTGTTTAAGCAAATACATCCGCGATAATGTGATGCGTGATTTAAGTGTAATTTATGAAGAACGAGAACTCGTTGCGGCTTAGACATATTTTGGATGCCATTCAAGCAATTGAAAATTTTGTCCGGGAGGTTGACGAACAACGCTTCGTCGCAGAACAGATGCGGCACGATGCGACTATTCGCCAACTTGAAATTATTGGCGAAGCGGCAAAAAATTTGTCCGAAGATTTGCGCCAAGAAAATCCGCAAGTAGCTTGGAAGGAAGCCTGCCGCACACGCGACCGCCTGGCTCACGGCTATTTTCAATTAAACCTTAAAATTATTTGGGATATTACACAAAACGATTTGCCGATTTTGAAGGAGCAAATTGAAAGGATTTTAGAAAACGAAAAATGTATCTGAGCGACGAGGACAAACAAAAAATCATCGAGATTTGCCGACGTAACGACGTTTCATACTGCGCCGTGTTCGGCTCGTTTGCGCGTGGCGAGGCGACCGCGGAAAGCGATGTTGATTTACTCGTGAAATTTTCTAAACGCATTGGATTATTCGGATTCGTCGGGGTCGAGCAGGAGTTGGAAAAGGGTTTAGGTAGAAAAGTTGATTTGGCGACCGACAAGATGATTGGCGGGTATATCCGCGAAAGCGTAATGCGCGACCTGAAAATTATTTATGACGAAACCAGACAACCGGCAACGTCTTCAACATATTCTTGAAGCGATAGCTAAAATTGAAACGTATCTGCAAGGCTTTGACGAAGAAAATTTTCGTCTGGATGAAAAGACATCAGCGGCGGTTGTTTGGCAATTAGCCGTCATCGGCGAAGCGGTTGTTAATTTAACGACCGAACTGCGCGAGAAAAATTCGCAGATTGCTTGGAGTAAGATAAGCGGAACGAGAAATCATTTGATACACGGTTACTTTTCGATTGACTTTGATGTGGTGTGGGATACGACGCAAAACGATTTGCCGATTTTGAAAAAACAAATTGAGAAAATTTCAGAAAATTTGACGTGAAAAAAATTAAATTACAAGACGCGCCCGCGCCCGTCGGACATTATTCGCCAGCCGTTGTGCATAACGGCTTAATTTTTGTGTCGGGACAGTTGCCGCGAGATGCGGTTTCGGGTGCGGTTGAAACAGGCGCAATCGAAGCGCAGACCGAACTCGCTTTGCGGAATGTCGAAGCAATTTTATTAGCGGCGGGCAGCGATTTGAATCACGTTTTGCAGATGATGATTTACGTTTCGGAGATGGAGCTTTGGGATAAGATTAATGAAGTTTATGCACGGATTTTGGGCGAGCATAAACCGGCGCGGGCGATTGTGCCGGTGAAGGATTTGCACTTTGGCACGAAGATTGAAATTCAGGCAATTGCGGCGGTGAAAGATTAGAAAAAATGCAATTTTACGGAATAGATTGGCTGGCGACTGTCTGCGGTTTGACGGGCGTTTATTTATTGGGAAACAAAAATAAAACCGGCTTTCTCGTGTTTATGTTGGCGAGTCTGAGTTGGATTGCAGTCGGCGTTTTAATCGGCAGTTTCGCTATTATTATCGGCAGTTCGATTTTTTTCATGATGCACTTGCGCGGTTGGTTTAATTGGAGCAAAGAGAAGAAAATATGACAAAAATTTCAATCGTTATTTTTGATAAATTTACTGACATTGATTTGTTTTTGATGTGGGATTTGCTCAATCGCGTCCGCGTCGAAGATTGGAAGGTTTTGATTTTGGGCGAAAAAGACGCGCACGTTTCGGCGACGGGAATTTCGGTTGCGACGCACGGACAACTCGAAGAGGCTAATGACGCGGACGCGGTTTTGTTTGTCAGCGGACAAGGCACACGCGAACGAATTGCGGATGAAAATTGGTTGAAGCGTTTTCGCCTTAATCCTGAAAAACAATTTATCGGTTCGATTTGTTCAGGCGCGTTGATTTTGGCGAAACTCGGTCTTTTGCAAGACAAAACGGCGACAACTTACCCGACGTCGAAAACGCTTTTAGAAAGTTTGGGTGTTGAAGTTATCGAAAAACCGTTTGTCGTCAATGGAAATGTCGGAACGGCTGGCGGTTGTTTAGCGCAACAATATTTAATCGGTTGGGTGATTGAAAATTTGGCTGACAAAGATTGGCGCGAATTGATTCTAAAATCAATTCAGCCGGTTGGCGAAGGTTTGTTTTTCTCGGATGCGGAAAATTTAACGAAACTTTACGCGCCGCTAACGAAAGCGAGTGCGAGAGTGTAAAAGAATGGAATCGGATGTGGAAATACGAATCGCTTTGCCTGATGAATCGGACGCAATTACAACGCTGATACGCGACGCTTTCGCGCAGTTTGAATCTTGCTACACGCCTGAAGCGTTTGCCGCGACGACTCCCGATTCGGACAAGATTCGGAAACGATTTGACGAAGGTGAGATTTGGTCGGCGTTGAAAAATGAAACGATTGTCGGAACTGTTTCGACGGTCGCGGACAGTGAAAAACTTTACGTTCGCAGTATGGCGGTTTCACCGTCGGCGCAAGGTTTGGGAATCGGGCGCAGATTGCTCAAAGCGGTTGAAAATTTTGCGATTGAAAATGGATTTGAATCTTTATTTCTCTACACGACCGTTTATTCTTCGAGCGCGATACGGCTTTACGAGCAAAATGGATTTGTGCGCGGCGAAGACTCAAGCCCGGACGAGTTTTTCGGAACGCCGGGTTTTGCGATGGAAAAGAAATTAAGTTAAACAGGAAAATTTATATAAAAATGTTATTAGAAATTAAAGATTTACACGCCGGAATCGAAGGCAGAGAAATTTTAAAAGGCTTGAATTTACAGATTAATAAAGGCGAAGTTCACGCGATTATGGGACCGAACGGTTCGGGCAAATCAACTTTGGCAAAAGTTCTCGCCGGTCATCCGACGTATGAAGTTTTGAGCGGCGAAGTCATTTACGAAGGTAAGAATTTACTTGATTTAGACCCGGACGAACGCGCCCGCGCGGGCGTTTTTATGGCGTTTCAATATCCGATAGAGATTCCGGGCGTATCTAATTCGCAGTTTTTGCGGCTTGCCTACAACGAGAAGATGAAACATTTGGGCGAAGAAGAGTTAGACCCGCTCGAATTTAATGATTTGCTCAAGGAAAGAGCAAAAATTGTCGAAATGGATTCGTCGTTTTTCAAGCGTTCGGTCAACGAAGGCTTTTCGGGCGGCGAGAAAAAGCGCAACGAGATTTTGCAAATGGCGGTTTTGCAGCCAAAGCTCGCCGTTTTGGACGAAACCGATTCCGGTCTGGACATTGACGCTTTGCGAATCGTTGCCGAAGGCGTGAATAAACTGCGAAACGCGGACAAGGCGATAATTCTCGTGACGCATTACCAAAGGCTTTTGAATTACATCGAGCCTGATTTTGTTCACGTTTTGGCGGACGGCAAAATCGTCAAAGAAGGCGGCAAGGAACTCGCGCTCGAACTCGAAGAGAAAGGCTACGATTGGGTGAAAGCGGCATCGAAATAAGAGAGGTGAAATATGGCGGAAACAACTTATAATCAGACATTAAATTCTACTGAAGATTATCGAACGGCAGTTGAAGACGGAATAAAAAAACTGTCGCAAATACATGAGCAAATGGAACGCGACCAGGAAGAGATTAATTGGTTGAAAACAGAAACCCAAAAATCTATTGACCGCACGAAAGAATTTTTGAAATTAAAATAAATATGTGGAAAGAGATTTGGGAAGCAATCAAACATTTCATTACGGTTGCCGAAGACAGCAAGCGCAACCGCGAGGAGATTAAAGAAGTGCGTCGGCAGATGGACGATATGATGCGGATTATGGAGCGGATAGCTTATGAAATAAAGCACGTCGCTGATTTAGACCAACACGAGCGCGAAAAATTGGCGTTGCGTCTGGAAAACGAATTGTTGAAATTTGAACGTCGTTTGCCGTCGGGAAAAGAATAAATGAATTTACAAGCAGGAAAAGAAACGATTTACACAAAAGATTTTCAAACGAGTTTAGCACAGTCGAATCAGCCGGATTGGTTGAAATCTTTGCGTGAAAAGGCGTTTGCGTATTTTACGGAAAACGGTTTTCCGGTTGTGCAGAATGAAGAATGGAAATACACCAATGTCGCGCCGATTGCGCGGGAAAATTGGTCGGCAGCCGATGCGTCAGACGCGCAAATTCAGAAATCCGTCTTTTCTCAAGCGCGAGTTTCCGCATTTGTTTTCGACGAATCAAAGGAAAGCGTTCTGGTTTTTACGAATGGCAGCTTTGACAAGAATTTGTCGAATTTAAACCGGATAAATGAGGCGGAAGTTTTGAGTTTTTCCGAAGCTGCAAACGATGAACGCTTTGCCGAAATTTTCAAATCGAAATTTGGTGGTTCGGTCGGTTTTGAGAAAAACGGATTCACCGCTTTGAACACGGCTTTTGTCGGCGAAGGCGCGTTTTTGTTCGTTCCGAAAAACGCGAAGATTGACGCGCCGATTCAAATTTTGTTTTTGACCGACGACGGTAAAATTTCCTTTCCGCGTGTTTTGATTGTCGCCGAAAGTTTCAGCGAAGCGACGATTATCGAAACTTACGCCCGCGAACGGGAAACAAAATACCTGACCGATGCCGTAACGGAAATTTCTCTGGCTGACGAAGCAAAACTCAAACATTATCGCGTTCAGCGCGAAAGCCACGCGGCATTTCACGTCGGAACGACCGGCGCAGATTTGAATCGCGCGGGCGTTTATGATTCGACAAACATTACGCTCGGCGGAAAACTTTCGCGCCACGACATCAATGTCGAATTTAACGCCGAAGGCGCGGAATGCTTTGTTGACGGTTTGTATGTGGTCAGCGAAGAGCAGCACGCCGACACGCATTCGGTTATTGACCACAAAGTTCCGAATTGTCTTTCGCATCAGAATTACAAGGGAATCGTTGACGAAAAAGCACGCGCCGTTTTTAACGGCAAAGTTTTCGTGCGCGAAAACGCTTCGGGAACAAACGCGCAGCAGTCAAACAAAAATTTGCTGCTCTCGAACGACGCGCGGGTTGACACGAAACCGCAGCTTGAAATTTTCAACGACGATGTGAAATGCGCTCACGGCGCAACCGTCGGGCAGCTTGAAGAGGAAGAATTGTTTTATCTGTCGAGTCGCGGTTTGAACGAATCGCTGGCGCGAAATCTTTTAACTTACGGTTTCGCTGAAGAAATTATCAGCAAAATAGAAATCGAATCAATCAAAAAACAACTGGACGAAGCGGTTTTAAATCGCTTACACGCAAATTTGGAAACGTAAAAAAAATTATGAGAGTCAGAACAAATATAATATTGGCGGAAGACATATTGGCAAAAATTGACGCCATAGCAGGCGAAAAACAAAAGCGTTCGATTACTATTGAAACCGCTTTACGCGAGTATATTGCGCGTGAGGAAAGCAAAGCACCGACTAATCCAGACATCGAAACTACCAACAAAACGGTTGTTTCGAGAACTAAATAAGTGAAAGTTTAACAAACCCGATTTTGAATCGTTTGAACGCAAGTTTGGAGTGGTGAATTTATGGGACTGACTTATGTTGAAGGAAAACTAATCGGAAAAGATAATACTTCGGAATCCGTGAATTTTCTGGTTGACAGCGGCGCGAACTATACGCTTTTGCCAAAGGAGGTTTGGGAAAAATTAGGTTTAACGCCGAAGAAAACTCTCACTTTTACCTTAGCAGACGGCACAAAAATCGAGCGCAGCGTTTCCGAATGTCGAATCGAGATTTTGAACGAAGATTTTCACACGCCGGTAATTCTCGGCGAAGAAGGCGACGAAGCTCTGCTCGGCGCGGTAACTTTGGAAATTTTGGGAGTCGTTTTGAATCCGTTCAATCGCACTTTACAGCCAATGCAGTTGAGACTGGCTTAGAAATTATGAACGCAGCAGTTTTAGAAAAAATGAGTAATTGGGACGTTGAAAAAATCAGGCAGGACTTTCCTGTTTTATCGCAAACAGTGAACGGCAAGCCGCTTGTTTATCTGGACAACGGCGCGTCGTCGCAAGTGCCGGAGCTGGTTATCGAACGCGGCTCAAAATACTTGCAGGAAGAGCATTCAAACATTCATCGCGGCGTGCATTATCTTTCGCAAAAAGCGACTTCCGCTTATGAAGGCGCACGCGAAAAGGTGAAGAGATTTATCAACGCGGCAGATGTCAAAGAATGTATTTTCGTGCGCGGAACGACCGAAGGCATCAACCTTGTCGCGCACGGCTACGGCAGAAAATTTATCGGCGAAGACGACGAAATTATCATCTCCGCGATGGAACATCACGCCAACATCGTGCCTTGGCAAATGTTGTGCGAAGAAAGAGGCGCGAAGCTGCGCGTGATTCCGATGAACGAACGCGGCGAACTTATTATTGACGAATACGAAGCGATGTTGAATGAAAAAACAAAATTCGTTTCGATTATTCACGTTTCAAACGCTCTCGGCACAATCAATCCGGTCAAACAAATGATTGCGACGGCGCATAAATTCGGCGTTCCGGTTCTGCTCGACGCGGCGCAAGCTGTCCCGCATATGCAGGTTGACGTGCAGGATTTGGATTGCGATTTTCTGACTTTTTCCGGTCATAAAATGTTTGCGCCGACAGGCAGCGGCGTTTTATACGGCAAAAAAGAATTGCTCGAAAAAATGAATCCGTTTCAAGGCGGCGGCGATATGATTCGCACCGTAACTTTCGAGAAAACGACTTACGCCGGACTGCCGAATAAATTTGAAGCGGGAACGCCCGCGATTGCCTCGAACATCGGACTCGGCGCGGCGATTGATTATCTGAATTCGATTGACCGCGAAGCCGCTTTCGAGTATGAAGAAGAATTACTCCGCTATGCGACCGAAAAATTATCGGCAATCGAAGGCGTTCGCATCGTCGGCACGGCGCGTGAAAAAGCGTCGGTGATTTCTTTTACCATCGAAAATGTCCACCCGCACGACATCGGCACAATTCTCGACCAATCGGGAATCGCCGTTCGCGCCGGACATCACTGCGCCCAACCCGTGATGCAGTTTTTTGAAATTCCGGCGACGGCTCGCGCTTCGTTTGCTTTTTATAATACGAAAGAGGAAGTTGATGTTTTGGCGGACGCGGTGCAAAAGGTGATTGAAGTTTTTGCTTGAGATAATATGGCGGCGAAAGATTCTCTGCATTCTCAAGTCAGAAACGCGCTCGTTAAAGACGGCTGGACGATAACCGACGACCCGTTTGTAATTGAATATGAAGGAATTCGTTTGAAAGCGGATTTGGGCGCGGAGAAAATTTTTGCGGCGGAGAAAAACGAGCGTAAAATAGTAGTCGAGATAAAGATTTTCGGCGGTTTGTCGTTCTTTTATGAATTGCACAATGCAACGGGTCAGTATTGCAACTATCGCGTCTTGCTTAGTGAAACAAATCCCGAACGCGAAATTTGGCTTGCTGTTCCGTTGAGAATCTATCAATCGGATTTTCAAAAGAAGGCGACACAAAAAATTATTGCCGATTTAGAAATCAAAATTCTGGTTTATGAACCTGAAAAAGAGGTAATTACCGAATGGATAAAGTAGAAAAATATCGTCAGATTTTACAACAAGTAGTCGAAGAATATGCGAGCGAGCCGCGTCGTCCCGACCAAGTTCCGCTCGTTCCGATTTGCGATACCGCACACGACAATTATTTGCTGATGCGCGTCGGTTGGGATAACGTCGGTCGCGCTCATCACACGCTTTTTCATTTTCGCCTGAAAGACGGAAAAGTTTGGGTCGAAGACGACGGCATCGAACACGGCATCGCCAACGATTTGCTCGAAGCCGGAATCGCGCCCGAAGATATTGTTCTGGCGTTTCAAGGACGCGAGCCGCGAGCGGTCGCCGAATTAGCTTTGTCTTAATTTATCTTTGTTTGCTTTTTACAACACGCCGGATGGAGTTGACGTTTTGGCGGACGCGGTGCAAAAGGTGATTGAGGTTTTTGCTTGAGATAATGAAAAAATGGTTAGTAGTTATAGTTTTGTTTTTCCTCGTGGCGACATTCTTTGTTTGTGCAAGTTATAGCCATCCAAGTGAAGATGTAATCAAAAGATAATTTAATTTGCGAAACCCTAATACTGAAATTATCAACGTGAAACTTGTTTTTGATGAAGTTGCTGTTGCTACTTATCAAATTGAATACAAGGAAAAATTGAGTGAAAAAATCTCTCTCAAACAAATTACACTTCATCAATGTATGAATTGGGATTGGAAAAGTGATTACAAAGAATGTGATAGAAAATAATTTTTGAAGTCGCAAATCTAAAACCGAAAATAACGAAGATGCCCGCGAAAGATATTTATCACGACACGGTTAAACGTGCGCTCGAAAAAGACGGTTGGACGAACACGGATGTTTATTTGATTAACGAATGTTGATGAAGCAAATTGATACTGAAACAATACAAAAAATAATCGCTTGGCTCGAAAATGTGAAAACGCGCCCGCAAAAGTTTTTCGGCGCAATCGAGCCGGAATCGGTTGAGAACGGTTTATATTGGTTTCAGATGGCTTTCGTCAATCTCGATTATAATATTCCATCATCGAAAGGCATCGCCGCAAAACGCGGGTTAGGCGAAAATACGATGAAATTGAGCGAACAATTGAAGAAACGAGATTTGTCCGACGCGGAGATTGTGGAGGAAATTTTAGACATTGAAATAAATTTCTGGAAACAATTTCTTATCGAAAGAATAGAGAGCTATCGAAATTTTGTCGAAAAAGTAATCGGAGAATATGCGGCAATTCCATATTCACACGGCGAGATAGAGCAGCGCGTGTATTTTGACCGCGAAAAAGATGTTTATATGTTAACCTGAGTCCTGAGTTGAAAATTATGTAATCTCCAAAAAATGAGTAGAATAATTTTAGAGAAAAACCTGCTCAAAAGAAGGAGATTACATAATGAGAAGTATAAGTGAACAACTAATTTTAGT
>JBPCPU010000212.1:0-10997 GCA_050998795.1 Pyrinomonadaceae bacterium | reverse complement strand
GGTTAAAGTTTGAATATACGGGGCGGAAGCCCGCGCGTCAGCAAGGGCTGTCTTTGAATTTAGCCCTCCTTGACAGTCGGGCTTCTGCCTTTGATTTTCATACCTGACACTCAATCCGTAACCGCTCCAGTTAAATTTTTTAGCCCGGAGGAAAGACAAATGAACGACCGGCAAGCAGGTGAACGTGCAGATGAAAAACGGTTTGTCCGCCGTTTTCATTGGTGTTGATAACAATGCGGTAACCGTCGTCGGCAAAACCTTTTTCACGCGCAATTTCCGCCGTAATCAAAAGCAGATAGCCGAGCGTTTTCTGATGTTTATTTCGCGCTTTATCGAGCGATGCGATATGTTCACGCGGAACGACGAGAATATGCGTCGGCGATTGCGGGCTGGCGTCGTTAAAAGCTATGCAAATATCGTCTTCATAAACAAAATCCGACGGAACTTTACCCGCAGCTATGTGACAAAAAATACAATTATCCTGATTCATATATTAAAAATAATTTGTAATGATAACATAATCAAATTTCTTCAATCTGAATTTCGTAATCTTAAATTTGGAAAGCATAAAAATTTCTTTTCAAATCTGAAAATTTTCTGTATCATTTTGCCAATGTCACCAGAAATAGCTATCACATTGATTTCATTATTGGTTGCTCTTGTGCTTTTCGGCACGGAGAAACTGCCGGTTGACGTCGTCGGAGTTATTCTCGTCATCGGACTTGTTTTAACGGGCGTGTTGACGATTAACGAAGGTGTTGCGGGTTTCGGCGATAACGTGATTATTACAATTGCCGGACTTTTTGTTCTGACCGGCGGACTTATAAAAACGGGTTTGGTTGATTTAATCGGTCGTCGGCTGTATCGCGTCGCAGGCAATAATGAATTTTTACTGACGGCTTTAGTTATGGCTGTCGCGGCAGTTTCCGCATCCGTTTTGAAAAATACGACGACGACGGCGATGTTCGTTCCGGTCGTTTTGGGTTTGGCAAACCGCGCGAAAGTTTCGCCTTCAAAACTTCTGATGCCGCTTGCTTTCGGCGCGATTTTGGGCGGAAGCTGCACGCTTATCGGAACTTCGACCAATCTTGCCGTCAGCGGCGCACTTTCCCGTTATCTTAACGACCCGACATTGAGCGAACAGGTAAAACAGCAATTACAACCGTATTCGATGTTTGAACTAACGCCGGTCGGCATCGTAATTGTTGCCGTCGGAATGATTTATATGCTGACCATCGGCATTAAACTTCTGCCGAACCGCGGCGGCGAAGATTCACTGACCGAACAATATTCAATACGCGAGTATATTTCGGAAGTCCTTGTTTTGCCGGGTTCGCAGCTAATTGGTAAAACGCTCGGCGAAGCGAATATCAATATGGAACTCGACCTCAATGTTCTGGGCATTATTCGCGGAAAAGAACAGAGAATCGCGCCAAGTCCGAAGGAACACATCAGCGAAGGCGATTTGCTGATTGTCGAAGGAAAACTTGCCGATATTTTGAATGTGAAATCAGAAGCCGGACTCCAAATCAAAGCCGATTTTGAACTCAACGATTTGGATTTGGAAAGCGGCGAAGTCGAACTTTTTGAAGTGATGATAATGCGCGATTCCCAGCTTGTCGGACAAAATCTGAAAACTGCTAATTTCCGCCAAATTTACGATTTAACCGTTCTGGCAATCAACCGGCACGGCGAAACATTTCTTGATAAAATCAGCAGTGTGCGTCTGAAATTCGGTGATGTTTTGCTGGTGCAGGGCAACCGCCGTCTGATTGAACCGTTTGTCGTCGAAGGCGAAATGCTTTTGCTTGAGGATGTTTCCGCCAGCAGTATGCGGACGGAAAAACGCCGCTGGGCGATTGCCGCTTTCGGACTTTTTCTCGCGCTTTCGCTTTCAAAAGTTGTCATCGGTTACGACATTCCGCTGGCAGTTGCCGTTTTGCTTGGAGTTCTGCTGCTGTTGGCGACGAAAACCGTCCGTCATTCGGAACTTTATTCGCTGATTGATTTTCGCCTGCTGGTTTTGATTGCCTGTATGATGAGTTTCGGCGTGGCGATGGAAAAAACCGGCACTGACATATATCTTGCCGACTTAATTAAAACTAATTTTGAACAGTACGGCGCAACTGCCGTTCTCGGCGGATTTTTCGTTCTAACCGTCGTGCTGACACAGCCGATGTCAAACCAAGCTGCCGCGCTCGTCGTTTTGCCCGTCGCGGTTAAAACCGCCGTTGCACTCGGACTAAATCCGCGCACTTTTGCCGTCGCCATCACTTACGCCGCTTCGTTTTCGTTTATCACGCCGCTTGAACCGGCTTGCGTTCTCGTCTATACGCCCGGACGTTACCGATTTATGGATTTTGTCAAAGTCGGCACAATTCTAACCATCGTCGTTTTTATTGCCGCAATGATTTTAGTTCCGATATTTTGGCAACTTAATCCAAATTAATTCAATCAACATTCGCGGAAATTTCGACTTTGGAAGAAACCTTTTTCTCCGCCACAACATTGAGCGGAATTTTCCAAACCAGCGTTTTTATCCGGCAAGTTCCCGTATTGTCTTCGCGGCAGTAATAAACCGTCAATTTTGCTTTTAGAGTTGCCGCGCCTTTTTTGTCGGTCTGAAACGGCACGATAAGCGGCAGTTTGTTAAATTTTTCTTTTGGGTTAGCGATTTTTACGTTTTGTCCGTTTTCCACCGAAACATCATAACGCTGTGGCGCACTTGGATTTAAGTGATAACCTTCCGGCAAATTGATATTGAATACCAAAGAATTTGCCGCATTTGCCGAAACTACTTGAGTTTCGAGTTTAGTTTCTTTCGTATTCGTCGAAAAATTATCCGTTTCGTTTTTGCTTTCAGTTGGCGGCGTTAAACCTGTTATTTTCAGCGTCGAAACTTCTTTCGTTTTCAAATCTACTACGCGAATCGCGTGATTGTTTGTATCGGCGACAAAGAGTTTGCCGTCCGCAATGCTTAAACCCGCAGGTTCGTAAAACGTCGCCGTCCTTCCGTCGGTTTGTCCCGATTTTCCTGTTCCCAAAAATGTCGTAACAGTTCTTTTTTCCGTGTCGAGCAATTTGATTTTGTGATTGTAGGTGTCGGCAATCAAAATTTTCCCATCGTAAAGAGCAACGCCCAAAGGATGCTGTAAGCGCACGTCGTCGCCTTCGCCGTCTATGTCGCCAAAATCGAACAAATCGCCGCCGACCAATGTTTCGACGGTTTCTTTGTCGAAGTCAATCTCGCGGATGATATTTGATTCGCTGTCGGCAACCAGAAGACGTTTGCCGTCAGACACGATTCCCGAAGGCTGTGCAAAAGCAGATTCATCAATTTTACCGTCAAGCCGCGCTTCCGCCCGCGTTCCGGCATACGGCTCAAGCAGATTTTTCTCCAAATCCATCCGCCAAATCTGATGCGAACCAGCCATTGCAATAAACAGATTTCTCCCGACCAATGCTAAATCCCAAGGCGAACTTATCGCGGTGGTCGCGGCAATTCCGCCAACGCCGTTAAAATCTTCGAGTTTGCCCGTTCCGCCAATCGTTTCGACCTTTTTGGTTTTCAAATCAACGCGCCGAATCAAATTGTTTTCCGTGTCGGCAACATAAAGTCTATCGCCGTCAAGCGCAAGACCTTGCGGACGATTGAAACTCGCGGTAGTAAAATCGCCGTCTTTCGCCGCCGCTGTGCCACTGCCGATTGTTTCAATTAACTTGCCGTCAAAATCCGTAACGACAATGCGGTTGTGATTTGAATCGCTGATAAAAAGACGTTTTAATTTTTCGTTCGCCAAAACTTTGCCCGGAAAAGCAAGCGGCAAATCTCCGACTTTGGCTTTTTCCAGCGCAAACTTTAACGGCTGTTCGTTCAAATTCCCTTTTTTACGGAATTCGGTAATTGCCTGCGTGATTTGACTTTCAATCGTGGCGAATTGTCCTTCGCCAAACCATCTGCCGACGATGTAGCCGTCCGGGTCAATCAGAACTAACCCAGGCCATGCGCGTATCGCGTATGCGTCCCAGATTTTGAAATCCGCGTCATTAATAACCGGATGTTCGACACCATAACGCAAAATAATTTTACGAATGTTTTCCGTGTCTTTTTCGTTCTCGAACTTCGCCGAGTGAACGCCGATAACAACGAGTTGATTGCCGTATTTCGTTTCAAGTTTTTTAATTTCGGGAATAATATGAATGCAGTTGATACAGCCGTAAGTCCAAAAATCGAGTAGAACGATTTTGCCTTTCAAACCGGCAATCGAAAGCGGTTTGTCGGTATTCAGCCAACCGATTCCGCCATTTAATTCGGGCGCACGCACTCTTTGTCTTTCGCCGAAATAATTCATTTCCTGGGGAAAAAGCGAACTTACACTACCAAAAATTAGAATCAAACACAAAATAAACTTTAACTTCATATCTTACTAATACCGAATCACCATTTAATTGTTCCTTCTTTTGATTCGTCAATTGTGTTAATTTGGATTCCTTCATCAAAAAAGAAGATATTCATCTGGTCAAATAAAAACTGGTGTGAATCAGGATTCGATACGTCTAAGCCGAAATGATTGATCAGCTGTTTTTGCTTTTCCAGCCATTCTTTCCAACAATTTTGACAACATTCTTCGCCGATTTTTTGTCCGAGTTCGGTTGGCAGCGGCGCATAGCCAACGGGCGCGTTTTTTTCGCCGCAACGGGCGCATTTGAATTTATCGCTTGAAAATAAAGCCATTTTATTCTCCCTAAAATATAATTTTAAATTACAACGGCAAGTATAACAGAATGATTTTGAAAAATTCGACTTTTTTGCCATCGCTTGCATCTGAATAATCGAGCGTAGGAAAGATTGCTCAGAGAATTTAATAGGAGAGAGAAAAAATGAAAAAATCATTAAATAGATTGTTCGTCAGCTTATTTGCATTATTTGCAGTTTTGTTTGTCGCCGGCGAAGCCGCCGCCCAACGCCGTGTTATCGTTAGACCGCGACCTGTCGTCGTCGTCAAACGCGAGCCGGCGGTGAAAAGGAATGTTGTAAACACACAAAAGGCAAAAGTTGACGTGATTATCAAGCGCGTTGAGGAAAACACGGACGATTTTGTCGGATTGTTTGATAAATCATTGGATAAAAGTGGTCTGAACGGAACAAATCGTGAAGATTATTTGAACAAGCGCGCTCACGATTTGGAATCGGCGACCGATGAACTCCGACGCGAATTTGACCGCCGCGATTCCTGGGCGGAAAATAAAGACGAAGTTCGCAAATGCTTAAATATCGCTTCCGACATCAATGGAACGATGAGAAACCGCAAATTAGGCGCGGCAACCGAAGCAAAATGGGTAAGAGTGCGAAATGAACTCAATAATTTAGCTGCTGCCTACAATTTGCCGAAAGTCGGTTCGGGCGCGTATAAATAATCTTTTGAAAAAACTTGGAAAAACAAGCGGTCGGTTAAATTTAACCAGCCGCTTGTCTTTTAAAACCCTTTTACTTCCGCGTTTTGCCTTTTTACTTTCCTTCCGTTTTTTCCTAACATAAATTTATATGGACGAAATTGAAGATTTCTCTGAAAAACTGAGTGAAGCCGACTTGAGCGACCCTCAAATTCACATCCCTCCGCAACTGCCGGTTTTGCCTCTGCGCGATATTGTGATTTATCCGTTTATGATTGTGCCGCTGTTTGTTTCGCGCGATAAATCCATCAAAGCGGTTGACGAAGCGTTGGGGCAGAACCGGATGATTATGCTCGTTTCGCAAAAGGATGTTGACAAGGAAGAACCGACGCAGGAAGACCTTTACAAAGTCGGCACGGTTGCCGTCATTATGCGAATGCTGAAACTGCCCGACGGACGAATCCGCATCTTAATTCAAGGACTTTCACGCGCCCGCATTGATTCGGTTTTTAACGGAAGCGATTATGTCAAAGCGAATATAACGCCGATTTCCGAACCGTTTGCGCCGACGGGTTCGCTGGAAGTCGAAGCACTTGTCCGCAATGTGCGCGGTTCGATGGAACGTGCTGCAAATTTGGGCAAAAACATCTCGCCCGAAGTTTTAGCGATTATCGCCAATCTGGACGAGGCGGGAAGATTAGCCGATTTGTCCGCCTCAAATCTCGAATTAAAAGTCGAAAACGCACAAAGCGTGTTGGATATTTCCGACCCGGTAAAACGCTTGCGGCGCGTTAATGATTTGTTGAGTAAAGAGATTGACGTTTTGACCGTTCAGCAGGAAATTAACACACAGGCACGCGGCGAGATTGACCGTTCACAGCGCGAATATTTCTTGCGCCAACAGCTCAAAGCGATTCAAGCCGAACTCGGCGAAGGCAACGAACTTTTCGAGGAAATCGAGCAATACCGGGACAAGATTCTAAAAGTGAAGATGCCGCAGCACGCCGAAGAAGAAGCACTTCGCCAACTGAAGAAACTGGAAAGAATGCACCCCGACACAGCCGAAACCGCGACTTTGCGAAATTGGCTCGACATTATGACCGAACTTCCCTGGTCAAACGCTTCAAAGGACAATTTGAATCTGAAAAAAGCCGAAAAGATTTTGGATGAAGACCATTACGGACTTGAGCGCGTCAAAGAACGAATGGTTGAAGCATTAGCGGTGCGGAAATTAAAGAAAAAACCGAAAGGCTCGATTCTTTGTCTGGTCGGACCTCCGGGCGTTGGTAAAACCTCGCTTGGACGTTCCGTTGCCCGCGCTTTGAATCGCAAGTTTATGCGTCTTAGCTTAGGCGGACTTCACGACGAAGCCGAAATTCGCGGACATCGGCGAACGTATGTCGGCGCGATGCCGGGCAGAATTTTGCAGGCGATTCAGCAAGCGGGAACAAATAATCCGTTGATTATGCTCGACGAAATTGATAAAGTCGGCGCAGATTTTCGCGGCGACCCAAGTTCCGCTTTGCTTGAAGTTCTCGACCCGGAACAAAACAGCAGTTTCCGCGACAATTATTTGGGCGTTACATTTGATTTGTCGAATGTCATGTTTATGACGACGGCGAATGTTTTAGATACGATTCAACCTGCGCTGCGCGACAGAATGGAGATTATTTTTCTGTCAGGCTACACCGAAGAAGAGAAACTCGAAATTGCCAAACGTCATCTTTTGCCGAAACAAACCGAAGAAAACGGACTCGAAAAAGGAGATATAAAGTTTGACCGCAAAGCGTTGATGCAGATTATCAGCCAATACACGCAGGAAGCGGGTTTGCGGCATCTCGAAAGAGAAATCGGTAAAGTCTGCCGTAAAGTTGCACGGAAAAAGGCGGAACTCGAAGACAAATTTAAATCCGTCAAAATTACCGCCGACAATGTTAAAGATTTCCTGCGTGCGCCGAGAATTTTCCCCGAAGTAGCATTGAAAAATGATGAAATCGGCATCGCCACAGGCTTGGCGTGGACAGCCGTCGGCGGCGATATTTTATTTATCGAAGCGATAAAAACGCGCGGCAAAGGCAAACTTCTGCTTACCGGACAACTCGGCGAAGTGATGCAGGAATCAGCGCAAGCGGCATTTTCTTATGCCAAAGCGAGAGCCGACGAACTCGACATCAACGAAGAGGATTTCGACAAATACGACATTCACATTCATTTGCCCGAAGGCGCGATTCCGAAAGACGGACCGAGCGCGGGAATTACGATGGCGACGGCGATTGTTTCCGTTTTATCGCAGCGTCCGATTAAAAAAGATTTGGCGATGACCGGAGAAATTACATTAAGAGGCAACGTCTTACCTGTCGGCGGAGTCAAAGAAAAACTGTTGGCGGCAAGGCGGGCGCATATCAAGACGGTAATCTTACCTGCACCGAATAAACGAGATTTGGAAGATTTACCTCAGGAAGTTTTGCACGATTTGACATTTATATTTGTAGAGAACGTGCGCGAGGTTTTCCGCGAAGCCTTGCGCGAAGCAGGAACGCCAAAAAAAGCCGGACAAGCGACGGTCGGTGGTCGGAAATAATGCGGAAGTTTTTTTGTTCGGGAGAAGACCACGCTTTTAAGCGATACGGTGCGGGCAAATTGTCGCATCCGGTTGAATGGGAAAAAATGTTGTTTGAAATGGAAACGAACGGAGTCGAGATTGAATTTCGGGAAAACGTCTTTGCTTACGAACCGAGTATAAAAGGCAAAGCGGCAGGCAAACTCGTGATTGACCGAAACTCTTCTATTTCGGCTTTACGGCACGAACATCAACATTTTTTAGAAGATAAAGCAAACGATTATCCGGGTATTGCCTTTTATTTAAGCGATTACAAACAATTTTGGGGCGGAGAATTTCGCGCTTACTTGGTTGAGTTAAAATTTGCCAAAGAAAATAAAGACGTTGATTTGGCGCGAAAAATAATTCAAGATATGAAACGACGAAGGCAGGAAATCCGCGAAGATTGGTTTGGTATTGAAGATGAATCAAATTGAACAAAACTTAACAAATCTAAATACGGCGGAATTATTGCGGAAACTCGACACGCAAGCCGGAGCGTCGCGCTTTTTCATCTTTGAAGAATTGGCGCAACGATTTTCTTCTGAGCCGGAAATTGAAAAAGATTTGATGCGGGCGATTTTGTCCGACGAAAATCGCAACACTCGGTTTCACGGCGTAACTTCGCTCTCGCAGATGGCTTTATTGGCTTTGCTCCGCACCGGAAACAAAGCGGCGGACAATTTTGTCGCTAAAGTTTTAATCGCTTTCAGCCCCGAAGACCGAAAACATTTTTCTTCTTTAGCAAGACGTGAAAATCTAGCGGTGAAGAAATTAAAGCCACAGACGGCGTAAGCAAATTTTGACATTTGTTGTCTTACTGTGTTATTTTGAAAGAGTTTTTCGTTATTATAATACGCACGACAAATTAAAGAAACTTTTTCCAACTATCGGCGTTAGAAATTATAACGCCGACATTATTATTTAGGTCGTTTTACCGATTCGCCCTAACCCCGAAATTTTATAAAAGGAGTATAGACGAACTTAATGAAAACACGCCTTTTCAAGGTTTTTAATTTAACCGCATTTTTAATTTTTATATCCGCTTCCTTTGCTTTCGGACAGATTACCGGTTCGAGTTCGAGCGGAAGGAACGATTCCATACCGCAACAAGCCCGACAAGCCGAAAGAATAGTCAGCGACATAACCAATAAATCCGGTGTTCTTTTCAAAGAAGGTTTGACCGCCCTGAGCGACAATCGCCGCTCTATTGCCGGTGAAAAATTTGATAAATCTATCGAAATTTTCCTGATGTCGGGTATTAATCTGACTTCCAACAACAACGCGAAGGCGAGAGATTGCTATAATCAATTAATTGAAACAGTCTATCGCATCGAGTTTCCTTCCGGTAAAGAACAGCCGCAAATCCGCAGTCTGTCGGCAACCTGCAACTGGGACATCAAAAACGAAGCTGCCGACAATATCGCCAAACTCGTTCAAACGCCGCAGACCGACACAACCAATAATGCTTTAGTTACTTCAATGATTGGCAACGGCAATTCAACCGAGCAAATGCAGGTTGGATTTAACGAGCAAAAATTTGAAGCGTCGCCGCTTGATGATTTGGCAAAACTCGAATTGACGCAGGACGAAGTAAATGTTGATACGCCGGAAGCACAGCAGCAATATCAATATGCCGTGTATGCAGTTGCCAATAAATCACTCGGCTTCAGTTTCCAAGTTCATCCGATGATTCAGCAATTCGTCAATTATTATAAGGGACGCGGACGCTCGACGATGGAAACCGGACTTTACCGCAGTGGAATGTTTATGCGGATGGCGCGGCGAATTTTTCGTGAAGAAGGCGTTCCCGAAAACGTGGCGTGGCTCGGACAGGTTGAAAGCGCGTGGAAACCATCGGCTCTTTCGTGGGCGGCGGCTTCCGGTTTGTGGCAGTTTATTCCGGGAACGGGCGCGCGTTTCGGTCTTCGCCGCACGGCTTACGTTGACGAAAGAAATGGTTTTGAAGGCGCAACCCGCGCATCGGCAAGATATTTGAAATTCCTGGCAAATCGCTACGGCGGCAACTGGGAACTCGCAATGGCGGCATACAATTCGGGCGAAGGCAATGTTGACCGCGCCATTCGCCGCGCCGGAGTTGCAAATTTCTGGGTTGCTTATCCGTATTTGCCGCAGGAAACGCGCAACTATGTGCCGAACATTTTGGCAACGATTTTGATTGCCAACAGTCCGAATCAATACGGCTTTGGACATATTCGCCCCGCGCCGCAATTGATGTATGACCAAATCCGCGTTCCGGCTTCGACCAATTTGAGTTTATTGGCACAGGCTTCGGACACAACTGTGGAATATCTGCGCTATCTCAATCCCGAACTTCGCACGAGTATGTCGCCGCCCGAACCATATATCGTCCGCGTTCCCGCCGGAAAGTCGAATGAGGTCGTTGCTTTGTTTAGAAAACTTCCGGCATCAAATCGCAATATGGCATCGGTTACGAAAACGGCGGCAGGCGAAAGTTGGCAAAACATTTCTAATCGTACCGGCATCAGCGTGGAAGACTTAGTAGCGGCAAACGGCGGCGTAGCCGCTCCGCGTGGCAAAGTTGTCGTGCCGCAGGGCAACGGCGTGAAGAACATTGTTTATTCACGTCCGACGACGACCGCGCCGACACAAACGGTTAGTATGCGTGTCATCAAAGCCAAATCCGGCGATACAGTAGCGAAAATTGCCGAGCGTGAAGGAATTTCGCCGGCTGAACTTGCTAAATTCAATGGTTTATTAACAACATCGCCTTTACCGGTCGGACGCGAAATCAAAATTCCGTCGAAATAAACGGATGCAATTTGTAAAAAGAAAAGGTGAATAGTTCTTGTAACTATTCACCTTTTCTTTTTCTGGAGCGCGGGCATCTTGCCCGCAATGAACGCGGAAGCGTTCAAAAACGATTTAAATAGCTTTGAGCGAAAATTTTTTGTCGCGCATCGGCGTTTGCGGGCAAGATGCCCGCGCTCCTGGTTTCTAATATCATTTGCTCAACTCGACA
>JBPCPU010000188.1:0-23447 GCA_050998795.1 Pyrinomonadaceae bacterium | reverse complement strand
TACAAATACTTGTCGGAGGTATCGCCTATGTAAAGTATTTCTGCTTCATGTCCGTATCTCGGCAAAAATTCTTCAATAATTGCCTTTTGTAAATCGTTATGTTCACCTACTGAAAACGAAAGTATTCCACCTGTTGGTAGAGTTACTTCTACTTTTTGTATTGCTCTTTGACGTTTAAGTTTTTGACTTAATGGTTCAATGTCCTTTAATTTTTCTGATACTGATTTTTCCCAGTCCTTTGAGTCAAAATTTCTTAAAAGTTCAGCGTAGGTAGGGTTTATAGAATATCCACGAGTTGAGTCATTTGTCGCGGAATTGGGGTTTGATTGTAGAACGACTTCTGCAACGGTAAGTAATTTTAAGTCTTTTCTTCTGATGTCATCGTAAGAACCTGAACTGATAGCCTCATTAAAATGCTCATTTACATAATTTATAATGTCTCTTGTTTTTAATGAGTAACCACTATTTAAATCTTTAGCTTTCTTAAAGTCAGGTATGGTTTTTATATTTCCACTTGCTAAAAATGCAATTGCCATTCGTTCCAATCTGCGAGGAGTGGCATCTAATGGAATGCCAAAACAGTCAAGAATGTATAGTGTAACATTGATTAATTCTTGAATTTCTGTTGGCTTTTCTTTGAATGTTTTTGATTTATCTAGATTGATATACTGTTTCATTCTCGAATAGTATAAATTGGTTGTTTTCAGTCGAAAAACAATGATTACTTGTTTTTCCAAGTAATTGATTTTTTATGTTCTGAGCTAAATGAAATGCGAAATATGGTGCAACAGCATTACCGATTTGATTAAATTGCTGTGTTTCAGTTCCTGAAAATTCAAACCAATCGGGAAAACTTTGCAGTCTAGCGGCTTCACGGATTGTTATCCTTCGTCTCCTCCCATCTTTTAGTTTAATTCTTTGCATATCTCCTGTTGCGCCCGCCAAATTCCGGCATGTTAAAGTCCTAGCTGGTCTGTCTAAATATAAATCTCTTGGATTAATGCATTTTGAAGCCTTCTCATAGTTGGCAACATACTTGTCCATTGATTCCGTGAAAAATCTTGAATCCTTATCATGTTGAAATGCGAGATTGCCTAGTGCTTGTTCTACCGTCACTTTCCGATTCACTTTTTGAGGCAAACTAATTTTACCTTTAGAACCAATCACGATTACTCTTTCTCTGTTTTGGGGGACTTCATAATTTACCGCATTCAACAAGGCGTAATTGATTCGGTATCCTAATTTATTAAGTTCCTCAATTACTTCTGCTAAGTATGATTTGTTCTTGTAAAGCATCCCACGAACATTCTCAAATAAAAGAATTTCTGGATTTAATTGACTGATTGCAGATAAAAAAATTGGAAATCCATCTCTTGAATCTTTTAGTCCGAGTTGTTTCCCTCCAACACTAAAAGGTTGGCAAGGAGGACCACCTATAACAATATTTGCTTTGGGATATTTTGAATGTATCGAAAGTTTTTCATTTATGCATTCTCCAATCAAATTTTGATTATAGGTTTTACAAGCATTTTCATCCATTTCGTAACCAATAGTTTTAAATCCATTAGCTTCAAAACCAAGTGAAAGCCCACCACAGCCTGCAAAAAGGTCAACAACTGTTTTGTCTAAATCAGTATCAATCCAAGGCTTTAATTTATGATTTATTTCTTCCCAATATTCCATTTTTTAAGAAGGATGAAGCCGAAACTTCATCCTTCATCCTTCCTAATTCATTCTTCGCGCCTTATGCCGAATAGCCTTTCGCGCCGTCAAAATTGTAGAGATTTTCGGTTTTGATAACGTCCAATCCGGCGGTGGCAGCATATTTAAGTTTTATGCCGCTATTTTTTCAAATCTTTCTTCCGGTATTTCGTCCCGAATTCTGCCTTCAAGCAATCGCCCTCAGGATTGAGATTCGTGAATGACAATTCATGCTTCAAAAAGGTTTACGTTGTTGTCGCAAATATTAACTAACACTCTGTTCTGCGAAATCCAAAATAGCCTTCAAGTCGGGATGTTGGGAACGAAAATTGGGATTAGTTTCGATTATTTTCACTATAGCTCTCAGGTCTTGATTTTCCTCCTCTAATTTGGCTGATTCCCGGTAAGCAAGTCCGCGTCTATAGTGAGCATGAACAATAGTAATGGTCGACCACTGGCTGTTTATTTTAATTGCTTCAGTATAGTCTTTAATAGCTTTTTGGTATTCATTGAGATCAGCGTAAGCGAGTGCGCGATTGTAATAATTGAGTGAACTCGGTTTTTGTTCAATAGATTTAGTCCAGTCATTGATGGCGGCTTTCATATTTTTATCACGATCTTCTTGCAAAGCCAGATTGTAATACGATAATCCTCGCTCATGATGTGCTGTAATTAAACTTCCGCCATCCCAATTGCTGTTGAATTCAATCGCAGAATCATTATCGGCAATCGAATCTTTGAAGTTTCTCGATTTAGCATGTGTTGCGGCACGTTCCAGATAGGCACCGGAGTAATTCGGTCTTAGCTCAATAGCTTGAGTAAAATGTTTGAGTGCCTTTTGGTATTCTTTCAAAGTAAACTGAAACACTCCTCTGTCAAAAAATGCTTCAGGTGTTTGCCAAACCGGATCGGCTAAAATTTCCTTTTCAATTGGAGAAACGTCTTCATCACGCAAGCCTAATCTCTGTTGAAGAAACTTTAACGCCTCTTGTGTTCCATCTTCCAAAGGAAATTCAACTCGGACAGCATCTTTAAATTTTGTCTTGTATTTTTCTAGGTTTTCCCGATATATAACAAAAATTTCGATAACTTTTTCTATAATCGATTGGGCTTCGCTAGCGGAAAGCCCCATTTGCCTTCCTCTTTCCAACAACGCTTCCCGATAGATAATCGCGGTGATAGAGCCTGGATTTTGTAGTTGGGTTCCGAGTTGTATAACTTCCGCTCGAAATCTATCACGCGGGTGACCGAGAATTAAAACGGGTGTCAAATGCTCCGCCGATATTCCGCCGATGTGTATTGCAACTCGTCCAAGCTCGAATGCTCTCTCAATCCTTTCAATAGATTGGTCTGCTTCTAAGGCGGTATAAAATCCGATTGCAAATTCAATCGCCGCTTTGTCGCCGATAGCTGTTTCCATTCCTACTACGAAAGGAATATGTTCGGCAATCGCCTGAGCCTGAATTTGTGAATAACAAGTGTTAATAACTACACATTTAACATGCTCGGTAGTCAGGCTAAAAAGTTCTGCCAACGCTTCGGGCGAGATAAGCTGAGTATTTCCTTCATCATTTTGAACACATAATTCTCCGGTCTCCAATCCATGTCCTGAGAAGTGAACGATGTGAGGTTTCACTTCCATAATTGATTTAAGAATTTCTCTTGGTCGCACCGCCCATTGCGAATCTAACTCAAACTTTTCCCTATTCAATCTATTCTTAATCTCTCGATACTCTTCATCTAATCCTAAGCGAGCAGCGTCGCTGGGCGACGGGGCAAGAAACAAAATTTTAATCATTGCAATTTACTCCTGTCTTTATTTATTTCTCAACATTCATTAATTCAACTTTTAACTTTACGCCGAGTAGCCACGTTCACTGTCGAAGTTGTAGAGATTTTCGGTTTTGATAACGTCCAATCCGGCTTCGTTAAATCGTTGCAGAAGCGAAATCAGTTGGTTCTTGTCAACCGTGTTTCCTTCGCCCGCGTCGCTGACGAAGCGGCAGCGCCAGTGGTCAACGGTGAAGGTGTCGGCGTTGCCGTCCGGGTAGACTTTTACGCCGCGATTGGCGATGGTTTGCAGTTTCAAGCCGTCGCCGTTGACCGCTTCGACGAGCGCGCCGAGTTCGTTTGCCACGCCGTAGAATGAGCCTTTCCACCAATCTAAAAATACGTCAACGCCGACGAGTTCTTTTTTCTGCGGTTCGGGCGATGAGAAAATCGGTTTCGCGTCGGTTTCCGCGACGTTGGCTTTGTAAGTTACGGCTTTCAGAGTTTCCGGTTTTTGCCCCAATCGCGCGACGACGGCTTCGGCAAATTCTTTTGTGCCGACTTTTTCTTTGGACACGCCTTCTTTGAAAATGTCGTAAGTGTGAACGCCGTCTTCAATCGTGCGAAGCCAGGCGTTGTGCGCTTTTTCGGCAATGTCCGGCTGATTGATATGGACGAGCATCAGAATCGCGCCCAAAAATAAACCTGACGGATTTGCTAAATTTTGTCCGGCGCGGCGCGGCGCAGAGCCGTGAATTGCTTCAAACATCGCCACGTTTTCGCCGATGTTTGACGAACCCGCCAAGCCGACCGAACCGGCGATTTGCGCGGCAACGTCCGACAAAACATCGCCGTAAAGATTCGGCATCACGATCACGTCGAAGTTCTCCGGCGTGTCCGCCATTTTCGCCGCGCCGATGTCCACAATCCAGTGGTCGGATTCGATTTCCGGGTATTCTTTGGCGATTTCATCAAAGATTCTATGAAACAAACCGTCGGTGCGTTTCATAATGTTGTCTTTGATGAAGCAGGTGATTTTCTTGCGGTCGAATCGTTTCGCGTATTCAAAAGCGTAGCGGACGATTTTTTCCGAACCGGGACGCGAGATGAGTTTCAGACATTCTTCGACTTGATCGGTTTGGCGATATTCAATGCCCGCGTAAGTGTCTTCTTCGTTTTCGCGGACGATGACGACATCCATCACCGGATGTTTAGTTTTGATATATGGCGCGTAAGAAACGCACGGGCGAATGTTCGCGTAAAGTCCGAGCGTTTTGCGAACCGCGACATTTAAGCTGCTGTAACCGCCGCCTTGCGGTGTGGTAATCGGAGCTTTCAAAAAGACTTTTGTGCGTCTCAAACTCTCCCAACTTTCGGGCGCAATGCCCGCCGCGTTGCCGCTTAAATAAACTTTTTCACCGATTTCAATCGTTTCGATGTCGAGCCGCGCGCCCGCTTCTTTCAAAATGTGCAGTGTTGCCGCCATAATTTCGGGACCGATGCCGTCGCCGTGTGCAACCGTAATTGGTGTATTTGCCATAAATGTTGATTAACTTCCTTAACTGTTAGAATTTTGTAAAAATGAATAAGCAAATAATATAAGCGAAAAGACGAGTTTCCCGCAAAGGCGCAAAGCACGCAAAGAATTTTATGCTAAAATAGAAATTCTAATTTTTGCCTCTTACCTTTTTACTTTTGCCTTATTAAACTTTATGTGCTTTGCGCCTTTGCGGGAAATTATTGAATTTCGTTAATCTCTTTTGCCAAATCAAAATCATTCTGCGTCAAACCGCCTATGTCGTGTGTCGTGACGGAAAATTCGGCATAGCCCCAGCCAAAACAAATGTCGGGATGATGGTCGCGTCTTTCGGCAATCGCACCGACTCGATTAACGAAAGCAAGCGATTCGGCAAAGTTTGGAAAAGAAAAGCGTTTATATAGATTTCCGTTTGCAATTTTCCAGCCTTTCAGTTCGGTTATGGCGTAATTAATTTCTTCATCGGACAATTTTTTTCGTTCCATTCGTTTTTAACTCCGTCGTTTTTTGGTTATACTTTGCTTTTTAGTATAACGATTTTACAAAGGTTTATTCAAAAATGCGTTTTTATAAAATTTTTTTGGTTTTATTATCAGTTAGTATTTTTGCGGCTTCCTGCGCGAACAATCCGAAGTTTTCGACACCGCTTGACACTCTCAAATCTTATACGCAAGCCATCAAGAAAAAAGATACGACGACGATGAAACTTCTGCTTTCCGATGCTTCGATAAAAATGGCTGAACAGGAAGCCAAGTCGCAAAATGTAACGCTTGACGAAGTAATCAAACGCGAATCGCTTTTTAACGAAAATCAGACAAGTCTCAAATTTCGTAACGAAAAAATTGAAGGCGACAAAGCCACAATCGAAGTGGAAAATTCTTTTAATTCCTGGGATACGGTTTTTTTCGTCAAAGAAGACGACATTTGGAAAATTGACAAGCAAGGCACTGCCAACCAAATGATGCAGCAGATAGATGAACAAAACAAACGGCTTGACGACATCATAAATCAGAATGGACAGCCTTAGAAAGTAAAAAGTAAAAAGTAAAAAGGCAAAAGTAAAAAGGCAAAAGTAAAAAGTAAAGCGGATTGGAATCCGCAATCAGATTTCAGAGGAGATTTTCTTAGTGGCAATTATCAAACCTTTTCGCGCTTTGCGTCCGACGTTGGAAAAAGCAAAGCCTGTTTCCTGTGTGCCTTACGATGTGATTTATGAGTCGGAAGTGCGCGAATATATCAAGCTGAATCCGCTTAGTTTTTTGCGCGTAACGCGCTCGGAAGCCGAATTTCCCGAAGGCTCAAATCCGTCGAGCGAAGAAGTTTTTGTCCGCGCCAAACAAAATCTGCAAAAGTTTATTGACGGGGAAATTTTTGCTCACGAAGCCGAGCCGTGCGTTTATATTTACCAACTTTCAACCGAAGCACACACGCAGACCGGCGTTGTCGCTTGCTGTTCGCTAGATGAATATGAACTCGGCAATATCAAAAAGCACGAAAAAACCCGTCCTGATAAAGTCGAAGACCGCACCGCGCATATGTTGGCAGTGGAAGCACAGACAGGCTTAATTTTTCTCGCTTTTCGCAACACGGAAAAAATTAAATCCCTGATTTTTGCGGCGACACAAACCAAACCGATTTACAATTTTCACTGCACGGACGGCGTAAAACAGACAGTTTGGCGCGTTGCGCTGACTGATGATTTTGTCGCGGCTTTTGCTGAAGTTCCGTCGCTCTATATCGCCGACGGGCATCACCGGATTGAAAGTGCAAATCTGGCGCAAAAAATCCTGCGTGATAAAAATCCCGAACACACCGGCGCGGAAGATTACAATTTCGTCGTTGCGGGAATGTTTCCGGCGGAGGATTTACGGATTTTGGCATATAACCGCGTCATCAAAGACTTAAACAGTTTGAGCGAAGAGGAACTTTTCGCACAGGTGCGCGAGAATTTCGTCGTTACGCCGACCGAAGAAAAAGTCCCGCAAAATCATGGTGAATTTTGTCTGTATATGGACGGTAAATGGTATAAATTGAAGTTTGCAGTTAATTATATTGCTGAACCTGACGCAATCGAACGGCTTGATGTGAGCATTTTGCAAAACTATTTATTAAAACCGATTTTAGGCATTGAGGACGCGCGAACAGACAAACGCATCGGTTTTGTCGGCGGCGCACGCGGCACGGACGAACTCGAAAAATTTGTTGACGACGGCACGGCGAAACTCGCCTTTTCGCTGTTTCCAACCACGATGGAAGACCTTTTCGCCGTTTCCGATATGAACGAAATTATGCCGCCGAAATCAACCTGGTTTGAACCGAAACTGCGCGACGGACTTTTAATTCATTTGATATAAAATTCAAAATTTATGATTCAAGATTCAAGATTAAAAATACAAATCTGAATTCCGAATTTTAAATATTGAATCTTAAATCCTGAATTTTAACATTATGCTGGAAACCGAAAGACTCCTGATGCGTCCGCTTGTCGAGAGCGACGTGGACGAAATTTTTGCGATGCGAAGCGACGAAGATATAATGCGCTTTATCCGCGAACCGCAGGGACGTGATGAATCTTTCGATTGGATAAAACTTGTTTCCGGGCGTTGGCACAACGATAAACTGGGATTTTGCGCGGTCATCGAAAAGGAAGCAAATAAATTCCTGGGCTGGTGCGGCATTTGGCGTTTGAAGGAAACCGGCGAAATGGAAATCGGCTACGCGATTGACAAAGCGTATTGGGGAAAAGGTTTTGCAACCGAAGCCGCCGAAAAATTTATGCAATACGCTTTTAGGGAATTAAACGCCGAAAAACTCGTCGCGGTGGCGCGTCCCGAAAATATGGCTTCGCGGCGCGTAATGGAAAAACTCGGGATGCAGTTTGTCAAAACAGATACGTTTTATGAGCAAACTTTGGTGCAATATGCGATTGCTAAGGAAGATTTTTTAACGCAAAGACGCAAAGGCGCAAAGACGCAAAGAAAATTTTATAAAAAATTTGGCGAATTATGGGAAAGTGCGGAATGAAATATGAGAAAGCCGAAACACATTACGGTGCGGAATGTGTTTTTTATGCGATTTCCAAAGACGAGTTTTTGCGGTTAAACTAATTCTATGAAAGTAACTCTCATCACAGGCGCGTCGGGCGGTATCGGCGAAGCGTTTGCGCGGAGGTTGGCGGCGGAAAAACACAATCTCGTTCTGGCGGCGCGTTCCGAAGATAAACTTCACGAACTCTGCGACGAATTAATGCTCAAACACAAAATCACGGCGCACTACGTCGCTGTTGATTTGATAGATTTTGAAGCCGATTTGCGGCTTTTCAATGAAACCGAAAAACACGGAATGGAAGTCGAATGGCTGATAAACAATGCCGGTTTCGGCTCAATGGGCGACTTTGCACGGCTTAAACTCGAAACCGAACTCGAAATGATAAGTTTGAACATAAAGGCTGTTGTCGCGTTGACGCATCGTTATCTGCAAAAAATGCGCGAACGCGGGAAAGGGACGATTATTAATGTTGCTTCGACTGCAAGTTTTCAGCCTGTTCCGTTTATGGCAACTTATGCCGCAACGAAAGCCTTTGTCAGGTCATTTTCGGAAGCGATTGCCGAAGAAAATCGCCCGTTTAATATAACCGTCACGGCACTTTGTCCGGGTCCGACGGAAACGAACTTTTTTGACGCGGCGAATATCGGAACAAATGTCAAAGATGCTTTTCTAAAGAAGGGAATGCAAACATCTGAAGAGGTTGTCGAAGCGGCTTTGAATGCGGTTAAAGGCGGAAAATCTTCAGTAATTTCGGGCTGGACAAATTATTTAACGACTCGACTCGGAAATTTCGTGCCGAACTCGCTGATAACCCGCGCTGTCGGCGGCGTTCTGCGTCCGAAATTTGAAGTTAAAAAATAGTCGGAATCGTGGACACACAAAGTCATTAACTTTTGCTTGTTGAATAATAATTATTGCCCGCGAAAATAGTCGAAACCAATCAACAAATTTTTTGATTTTCGATACAATTGTCAAAGAATTTCCTGATTTTATTAAAAATTTCCGACGATTCCGCAAACGCTGTCGTTTCAAATTCTGCAATTTTCACGATTCCAAGACCTGACGAGGTTAAAAAAATGGCATCGGCTTTGTTTAATTCCGTTAATTCCGCCGTCGTTTCTTCTACCGAAAAATTTTCTACAATTAAACTTCTCGTCGTGCCTTTCAAACAGCCTGTTTCCAAACCCGGCGTAAAAATCTTTTCATTCTTTGTCCAAAAAATGTTTGCCATACACGCCGAAACAATTTTGCCGCGCTCGTTTAACCGAATCGCTTCGTCAAAACCTTTAGCATTCGCGTCTTCCAAAGCCAATATATTTTCCAGATAATTACACGACTTAATGCCTGTCAGCGGAGAAGTCAAATTAACGCGAAAAGGTGAAACAGTTAATCGGAGATTTTGGGAAATTGGGCGAAAATCGGCGGTTGTAATTAGAAGACTCGTTCGTTTGTTTGTTTCAAAACTCCAAATGCCGCTTGCAGATTCGTCGAAAAAGGTTATTCGGGCGCGGGCGTTTGTGATTTCGTTTTTTGAGATGATTTCTAATAGCGAATTTTTGACGTTTTCTTCGGAAAAATCGGAAAAGTTAATACCAAGTCTTTTTGCATTTTCCGTTAATCTTTCCCAGTGCTTTTCCCACAAAAAAGGCTTTGAATTGTATATTGCAAGTGTTGTGAAAATTCCTTTTCCGTAAAGCGCGGCGGAAGAAATTGCGGGTAGAAAAGCACTTTCAGCGGACAGAATTTGATTATTAAAAGAGATTTTTTCGTGAAGCGTCGGCTTTAAGTAACTTTGGACTTTGGACATTGAACGATTGAATTGACGCTTCGGCAAAACCGAATACACAAGCTAAGGTTTAACGGACAACGTGATAACAAAGTCGCTGCCCGCGCCCTCACGTCCAATGACTTGTTCGGCATTGCCATTACCTAAAACGGCAACTACCGACGCTGGCTATAAAAACTATGATTCATGAAAACATCAAAAGCTGGCTCGTCGGTACGCCGAAAAAGAACATAAACTTTAAATGAAATCTAAAACTCGCCGACAATGAAATAACCCGTGCCGTGCTTGATGTTGTGCGCGAGCAGCTAGACAAAACAAAAATCAAAACGCTCAAAGCACGTCTCTGCCGGCTTAAACATTGGCGCGAAAATTTTGAAGCGGAAAAAGCGGCATACGCAGTAACTGTTCGCTAGATGCCGAACCGCTTTTAGCGAACAAAGACATTTTGAATCGGAATATCGGTTGATAAGCCAAAATATTCGACTCGAAAACCACTGCTTGACAGTTGTTGATACCAAATACCGTTAGAGGGTCTGAATACCGCTACATCGGTTTTTCCGTCACCGTCATAATCATCCGGTGTCGGCTTATCGTCTGACAGTCCGAACTGGATATATTTAATGGAATTGTCACTACTCAAAAGCAAATACCAAAACCCGTTTGACGGTCGCCAAACGGCGATGTCGGCTTTTTTATCGCCGTCAAAATCTCCCGGCACTACTTTATCTGTAGCAAGCCCGAAACGTTCGACTCTAAGCGCGGCGTTTGAAGTTTGCAGAATAAACCAAACTCCGTTTCGATAAACCGCATAATCGGCTCGTCCGTCGCCGTCGTAATCTGCCGGGACGGGTCGGTCGCCAAGCGACGGACTTCCCCAATTCTCGCTAGTTCCTGTATTAGTCAAACTCTGCAAAACGAAATACGTAGCCGGCTGCCCGACTACATCGGTTACGCGGTAATACGCTAAATCAGTCTTGCCGTCGCCGTCATAGTCCGCCGGAACAGGTATGTCAAACTCGCCGATATTATTTGAAGCCCATCGCCTGCTGATGTAAGTGAAGTCCAGACTTTTGAGGATATACCAAGTGCCGGTTTCGGGAAAGGGGAGAAGTTTGCGGTGGACTGCCGCGTCAGTTTTGCCGTCACCGTCGTAATCGCCCGGCACGAGTTTGTCATTTGCCATTCCCCATTGAAAAGACAGGAATCCGCCCGAACTTTTTTTGATATGCCAAAAACCGTTTGACGGACGAAAAACAGAAATGTCGGCTTTTCCGTCGCCGTCGAAATCCGCCACTGGCATTCGCTTAACAATCGTTTCGCTAATTACTGACGCTTCGGCGGTCGTCAGCAAACTGAATGTTGCGGCACAAATTACCAGTAACAAATGGCGGGCTTTAAGCAAATAAATTTGATAATTCATAATTCAAATCTCTCCTTATAATCTCCTTATAATCTTTTAAACAACCTAAATTGATAGTTCATATTCGATTTCCGCGTCAAAAATTACGAAAACACCAGCGTTTTATTTCTACTCGATGAGCAGACAATAATTTTGCTGTATATGAGTATTTACCTCATTGATGGTGAACTGACACATCCTAAGCGAACCATAAAAAGGTCTGTTGGGGTCTGATGGTCCCTGAATGCTATTGTAACAGTCAGGATTATTGATAAGATTTTGTCCCTCTATATGTTGAGCACTGAAGAGGTGTGAGATTTCGTGAGCCGCCGCCCCGTAACGATAGTTACCGTAACCTTGAGCCGGAAAATTACCGACGAGCATAGCATATGAATAGTCAGGAAAATTACAAATTACTGCCACATATGCCAGATTATAATTCACAACGGATTTTCCCGTGAACAACAGTGCGGCATTTCTTCCGTCGAATGTTGCCGGTGGTCTATTAGTGTTCCAGTAATCTTTAAACTTTTCAAGCACACATTCTGAGGTCGCGCAGGGGTTGTAAGGGTCTTGGACTAGCCAGCCGCCTTGATACGGTATATTAAATGTTACGTCCACTGAGGTTTCGTAAAGCCCTTCGACCACATTCAAAGTTTCATTAATGTTTGAGATCGCCTGAATACGCGCATATTGAGTGGCTTTACCGCCAAATATTTTGATGTATTCGAGATCGGCATCTGTGGATAAATTTAATATTCTATCGCCCGGCGGTAAGTTTCGCGCAAAACTTTGGAGCGAATTTTTGGCGAAGATATTCTTGAAAGGTTCATTGCTGAACTTAGCATTTATCATCCGCATTCCCGCTTCAACCCTACTTGTGAGCGGACAGATGATCTCCTTTCTATTGATTACGTCTTGTGGCTCGTAAATTATAAACTCGTCGTCGGCTGCCAGCAGAGAGTATGTTCTGGCTGGCTCGATGTAATATTCATTGTTTCCTGTAATAATGACTCCTTCAACCTTTCTACCGTCAAGGGCGAGTCTTACAATCGAAAAACTATCGCCAATAACCCGACCTTTGAAAGTTGTATTCTCAGGTCTAGGAACTTCCACATCGCCGGTGGCAGTTTTAAAAACCAGTCTGTAGTCTGCGCTTCTTAAATCGTTCTCCACAACCGAAAGCGCGAGCCGCCGTCCGCCGACAAGCAGAGTCATTCCCTTGCCTGCCTTGACATTGGCAAGTTCTACCCGGCTGTCTAGCTCAACTAGGTTATATTTCCTGAACTTTGCGTTCAGGTCGTTGATTAATCCGGGGTTCTGCGCGTAACCCGTGATGCTGAGAGTAATTACACAAATCAGGAGTAACAAAATGTTTTTCATCTTCTTCATATTTCACACCTCTTCAGGTAAAATTTCTTAAAATATTTTAATGTTTTCCTATTTCTTATTTACAGAACCCTATATGAAAAATAATTTTCCGGCTTTGTTGGTTTAAATGCCCACAATGATCCCAAATAAAACATTCGGCAAAAGTCCGCTCAACCTCAAATTGTGTTGTCGAAACCGAGAAATTTGTAACTTCGAGATAATACCACAACTACAAAGAATCCATCAAGCCAAAAATTATAAATCCAACAAAATTAGAGCAAATGTGGCAAATAACAAACCTAAAAAACCAACAACGTCTGAAATTGAGAAAGAATTTTGTTGAAATCCGAATACCATCAAACCTCAAAATCTATTTAAGTGTTCCCTCAACTTTACGTTTTTATTTTCCCGCTAAAGCATTTTTCGGGAAATCAAGAAGATGCCCAACTTTGAACTTAACTAACGGCACGTTGAAACTGCGGTTTTCGAGCAATCGGAAACACAAGTCGAAATGTCGTGCCGAAACCTACTTCGCTGGTGGTTTCAATTGTTCCGGCGTGTTCCTGAACGATGCCGTAAGAAACCGCCAAACCCAAACCGGTGCCGCTGCCAACGCCTTTTGTAGTGAAAAACGGGTCGTAAATTTTGTTCAGATTTTCCGGCTCAATGCCGCTTCCGGTGTCGGTAACTTCGATGACGACTTCATCTTCATTGTCGAACGAAGTTGTTAAAGTAATTGTCCCGCCGCCGAGCATTGCGTCCCGCGCGTTGATGATTAAATTTGTAAAAACCTGCTGCAATTTTCCGGCGTTACCAAAAACTTTCGGCGGAATAGCGACATAATTTTTGACGATTTCTACCCGCGATTTTCGCATCTGCGGTTCGAGCAGTTGGAGCGTGTCTTCAAGCAGTTTATTGACATTAATTTCATCAAATTCTGTGGCATTTCCGGTGCGCGAGAAATTGAGCAGATTGCCGACGATATTTGAAGCGCGGTCGGTTTGCTTTTGAACTTTTTGCAGAAGCGCGTGTTTCGGGTCGGTTTCGGGAATCATTCCGAGAAGCATCTGCGTGTAGCTGGAAACGCCGGTTAAAGGCGTGTTGACTTCGTGCGCGACACCTGCCGCGAGAAGTCCGATGCTCGAAAGTTTTTCGCTTTGCTGGAGAGTTTCTTCAAGTTTGATGCGCGAAGTTACATCTTCCAAAACAATAATCGCGCCGGTTTGATTATCCGAAACTGAACGAAGCGGCGCGACGGCGACGTTTATGATTAAAGGTTTGCCTTGTGCATTGGTCGTGAAAAGTTTATACGCATTGCGAATTTCGGTCAGATGCCAGCGCGATTTGCCCAGGATATTTTCCAAATTCAAAGCAAAACTTTCGTCAAAAATATCTTCCACGAGTTTGCCTATAGTTTGTTCGCGGCTCAAATCCATCATCGCTTCAAACGTCGAATTACAACGGGTTATTCGTCCGTCCTCATCAACCGCGAGCAACCCGACATTAACCGATTCAACGATTGACTCATTAAACTCCTTCAAAAGCGCGAGTTCTTCGGCGCGTTTTTCCTGCTCCTGATAAAGCAAACTGTTTTCGACAGCAACCGCTACATAACCCGAAACTGTCTGCAAAATGTCTAAATCCTCCGACGACAGAAGAGAACCGTCCGAAGCACGTCCTAAACCGATGACCGCGACCATTTTTCCGCGGACGACGCACGGCACGAAATAATGCAATTTTTGGCGGGCAATTTTCTTACCGAGTCTGAAAATTTTACCTTTGCCGTTGCCGTTGTAATTTTCATGGTCGTCTTCCGCTTCGAGCAATTCCAGTTCATCGGCGCGAACAACGCCTTTTTCAGCGGATTTCTGCCGAATCATTTGCCGGAAATCATTCGGAATTTTATAGTTTTCACCTATTCCAACCGACTTGGCAATTTTGTAACCTTCGGGCGCGTTTTCTTTTTCGATAAAAATAGCAACTTTTTCAACATCAAGCACTTGCCGTAAGCGTTCCGTCAAAGCATTCAAAAGCGGCTCAAGCGCGGTAGTTGCCGAAATCGTTCTGCCGAAATCAAGCAAACCGTGTCTCAAATCATAGCGTTCGCCGTAAAAAAAGCGGTCGGCGCGTTCCTGCAAATATTTCTTGAGCGGTTCGGAGAGTAAAACAATCACCGCCATTGCAATTACCGCAATCAAGGCTCGGAGCGTGATTTCCGTCGTCGAAAGATTATTGCCGACAGCAAGGAAAACAAGTCCGAGCGCAACCGCGCCAATCATCATCGCAATCGCCAATGTCGTCATTGCATAAACCAGCGCACGACGCACGACAATATCAACATCCATCAAGCGGTAACGGACAACCGAATGACCAAAACTCAGCGGAATCAAAGCGAGAGGCAAAGTCGTAATTGCAGTTGAAAAACTGTCTTCCGGCAGATAGAAAAAGCGTTTGGCAATTTGAAAAACAAGAATCGGAACAACCGCCGCGATTGTTCCCCACATCGCCCATTTTATGCGCTGACGGACAAGCGGTTGATGTTTGTTCTTGAAAAATCTCCATAACAAAACGCTCGTACCAAGCGAAATTCCGACAACGAAATGATAAAAGTTGGCTTGATAAAAAATGCCGAAAAGGTTGAATCTGTCAGTAAAATTTGCAAGGCTGGCAATGAAACCGGCTTTTGGAGCAAAATAATAAATTAGCGAAAGTATAAGAATCCCGAGAGAAATCAAACTTGCCGGTATATAAAGCGCATAAGTTTTCCAACGCGGTTCGTCAAAAACTTCGTTTCTGACCGGATAACGCAAACAAAAATGAAGGAAAAGCGAAACAAAAAACGCAAAGGCAAAATCATCTAAAAGGCTAATGGCTAAATCTAAATCTTCACCTAAGCCAATCGGTTTATAAACGTGAAAGACAAATGCGGCGAGACAAACAGTGGCAAAATGCAAAACAAACGGAGAACGGCTGCCTTGTTTGAAGAGAACAAAAATACCGATACCGAGCCAAATCAGACCGACCACGGATAAGAAAATTATCGAAGCCGTCCAACGCGGAATTGTATCAATGTGTTTTAAGTCGGCGTAATAAAAATTATCGGAAAATGAATAAGAAGGACGCTGGTAAAAATAAGTCAGGTTGCCGTCAATGCCCGCCGTTTCCAGATACATTTGCACATCGGCAGACGAAACCACTTCATCAAATTGCTTTTCGTCGAGCGAAATACCGATGAGTTTATCGCCGACGGCAATGCCCGCACGCGACGCGGCAAGTCCGGGTCTAACTTTTTCGGCGTAAATGCCGTCTACCTTTTGTGTCCAAATAACGCCGTCAGTCGGCGGCAAAGTATGATAAGCGCGTTGCGACAAGTTAAGTGCGCCGCCGACAACGAACAAAATCGTGGCTAACAGCCAAATCAAACTCCAACTTGTCAGAATTTTACCCTTCATATCTAAAGGCAAACTAAACCATTTTTTTTCAAAGGCAAAATACGTTCCAATAGCCTTTCTTTATTAAACTGTCGGTTTTTACGCAAAATAATGCGTATATATTTTTATAAATGCTTAATGAGTTGAGTTTTCATTCAGTTTTTTGCTTTATATCCAAGATTTTGGAAAAACAAAAAGTCCAAAGCCTAAAGTCCAATGTCCAAAACAGAAATCATCTGACTTTGGACATTGGACTTTAGGCTTTGGACTTTAAATTAGCTAAAACCTTACTAAAATTCCGCCGCGCAAAGTTCGGCGTTGTGAATTAAGCTGCAAAGTTCCCTCTTCGCTGCTTGCGTTAGTTTGAAAATCAAATAAATTTCGGGCATCAATAATAGCTTCGGCACGAAGCGGCAAACCCCAATTCGGCAGAGATTGCGTAACCATAATGCTCAAACTCGGATCGTAAATCGCTAATCTGCCTTGAAACGGGTCAATCGCAAAGACGGCAGCTTGGGGCGACAGGCGGAAAATAGTTTTAATCTGTGTTCCGGTTTTTAAATCAGCATCAAATTGTCCGATTATACTTTGGAAGAAATCGTTTTCAAAAATATCGGCGGGATTAGGGATTACATTTTCGGAAAGTTTTTGTCCGTTTCCAAAAGCGTAACCTGCCGAAGTGCTGAAATTTCCGTTCAAACGCCGTGTATAAACTA
Organism: Pyrinomonadaceae bacterium; assembly: GCA_050998795.1. Classification (GTDB taxonomy): domain Bacteria; phylum Acidobacteriota; class Blastocatellia; order Pyrinomonadales; family Pyrinomonadaceae. Next base: position 6,688 of record JBPCPU010000188.1, on the reverse strand, counting down.
CTCTGATGCCTTGCGCTTTGCCCTGTTGATTACCGACAAATTCGCTGAAAGTATTGTCGCTTAGTGCATTAAAAGAAATGTTTGTTAAGCCGACTCCGCGACCGATTGTGGTATCGAAAAAGACATTAGCTTCGACAATTGATTTATTATCCAAAACACGCTCAATGCCAAATTCGAGCCGCCTGCTCTTATTCATCTGCGGTTTATCGTTTTCAACAACAAAATCCTGCACGGCAACCGGTTCGCGGAAAAGGACTTGCGTATCTTCGAGTTCAATGGCTTGCTGCCAGGTTTTTTCTTCAGTTTGTGTTGTATAAGCCGTGCGAAAACGAGTTTTGGAATCTACGTCATACTGCAAACCAAAACGCGGACTGATTGAAAAATCATTTCCCGCGCCGACCAAACGCGAATAATCTAAACCAAAGACAAAAATTACGCCGCTCCGAACATTCCATTCGTCTAAGGCTTGAAAGGAAATCTGTCCGAGCGATTTTTTCTTGTCTTCAATTTCAATTCTGCCGAATTTCGTAACCGCGCCGTTTAAGCGAATTTGATGATTTTTATTCGGTCTGAATTTCAGATTTGTTTCAAATCTTTGGGGTGCAAATTCGCTCGTGCCGGTTTGTCCGACAAAAACAATTTCTGACTTCTTACCCAAAGATTGAAGCCTTGCGAAGTTCAAACCTGTATAATTTCCTCTATCGGAACTTGCGAAATAAGTTTCAACAACTGTTTGTCCGTGCTGTTTCGTATTGTCTTCTTCGCTGTCTGAAATTTCGATGCTTTCTCCAACCGAATTTTCATCAACTTTCGTTTCGTCAATCAGCACATCGCCTTCTTTATTTTGATAAATTGAACGCCCCGATTGAGCAGCACGAATTCGCCATTTTGAACTATTGCGGTCAATACGTTTTTCGGGCAATGTATTCCCGCTTCCAGAACGCTCTAACTTGAATTTGTAAGTTAATTCAGCCGAGCGATTAACTTCGACTTCGGAAAGCGTTATCGGATTAAAGCCTTCGGCAACCGCCAAAACCGTATAAGTTCCGGGAATAATTTTCGCCAAAAAACTCCCGTCTGTCGCCGACTGCACCTGTTTTAAGAGATTTGAAGTTCCGGCGCGGAAAATTGCGATGGTTGCATCAGCAATCGGACTGCCCGTATCATCGCGCACAATTCCTTTGATTACACCGATACTGCCGCTTTTTTCAATGACAACTTTCGCTTGTGTTTCAGACGTAAAGGCAAAAGCCGCAAAAAAAGCGGACAGCACAATTAAAATTGTTTTAGCTAAATTTTTTATCGGTAAAACTGAAGAAAACATTCTAAAAAAGCGACCTCCAATCAACTAAGTTTCAGGGAGAACCTATTGCGGAGTGCCAGACTTTTGGCGTAAAACCTCAAAAATATAATCCACACACGCCTTGTATTTTCTTTCCAAAAATCAAATCTGTCAAGCATAGATACAAAAACTTTGTCCTTTATGATGCGGCAAACTTGACAAAGTTTGTCCGTCGGCTAGAATGAAATTTGCTTTTTTATTTAAAGAAGTGGAGACGTGGCTGAGTGGCTGAAAGCGGCGGTTTGCTAAACCGTTGTAGTTCAAAAGACTACCACAGGTTCGAATCCTGTCGTCTCCGCCATAAATTTTCAAGGCTGTTTCGGTTAATTTAACTGAGATAGCCTTTTGAATTTTCCAGTTTGGGAATGAACTCAATTTTAAGATTTACGATTTAGTTTTTTGAAAGTATTTTCTCCCGCTTAAATCCAACATTTATCTTTGCGTGCCTTGCAACTTTGCGCGAAACTATTTTTATGACAAAAAGAGTTAGATTTGCGCCGTCGCCGACGGGATATTTGCACATAGGTTCTGCAAGAACCGCACTTTTTAATTATCTTTACGCCCGCAATGTCGGCGGAAAATTTCTTCTGCGTATCGAAGATACTGATTTGGCTCGTTCGACTGACGAATCAACGCGCTCGATTCTCGAAGGCTTGACGTGGCTCGGTTTTGCGCCTGACGAAGAAATTGTTTATCAATCTGACAACGCCGACAAACATCGCGCCGTCGCTTTAAAATTATTGGAAGAAGGCAAAGCATATCGTGATTTTACGCCGAAGGAAACCGTTTCCGACAAAAACATCAAAGAAGCGATTGCCGAAAAAGCCCGCCAAAATCAGGGCGAAAAGTCAATGCGCGACAATCTGTTTCGGGATTTATCGAAAGAAAAAAGCGACCAACGCGCAGAAAGCGGGGAACCATTTGCAATTCGTCTGAAAGTTGCCGAAACAGGAAAAACGAGTTTTGAAGATGCGGTTTATGGTTTGCAGGAGCGCGATTACAGCGAAATCGAAGATTTAGTTTTGCTTCGTTCCGACGGTCATCCGCTTTATAATTTGGCGGTTGTCTGCGACGACGTCGAAATGGAAATCACCGACGTTATTCGCGGTCAAGACCATTTGACGAACACGCACAAACAGATTTTGATTTACGAAGCGTTAGGCAAAACTCCGCCGCGATTCGCGCATCTGCCGCTGATTCTCGCGCCGAACAAAGGAAAACTTTCAAAACGCAAACACGGCGTGGTTGTTTCGATGACGACTTACCGCGACAAAGGTTTTGTCCCGGCAGCGTTTCGCAATTTTCTCGCGCTTTTGGGCTGGTCGGCGGGCGAAGAACGCGAAATTTACACTTTGGAAGAACTCATCGAAAAATTCTCGCTCGAAGGCGTTCACCGCAACAATGCCGTTTTCAATTTTCACGAAAACGACGAAAAACATTGGACGGACGACAAAGCCTTGTGGATGAACGCTGAATATATCCGCACGATGCCGCTTGCAAACTTGATTCCGATTGTCAAAAATGAATTAAAATCAGCCAAGCTCTGGCGCGACGAATACGAAGACGATGATAAAGTTTGGTTTGAAAAAACGGTTGATTTAATCCGCGAGAGATTTTTTACGCTCAAGGATTTTTCCCGGCAAGGACGCGCTTATTTTTCGGAAGATTTCGATTTTGACCAAGCCGCAATTGATAAAAATCTAAAGAAGTTTCCCGATTTGCAAACGTGGCTTCCTGAACTCGCCGACAAACTCGAAACGGTCGAAGATTTCACGCACGACGAATTAGAAACGGTTGTCAAAGAATTTACCGAAGCCAAAGGCACAAAATTGGGCGTAATTATGAACGGCTCACGCGCACTTCTGACAGGTTTAGCCGTTGGACCTTCGATGCTCGCGGTTTTTGAAACGCTCGGTAAAGAGAAAACGATTCGCCGCTTGAAAAGCCAAATTGCTTGGAATATGTAATTAGTTAGAATAATTATTTACATTTTAAAATTTAAACTATTCAAAAATAATGGATTATCAATTATTAGTTCGTGAGGCGCGAAAAGCGGATGTTCCGGCAATTGCAATTTTGATTCGTGAATTTGCCGAATTTGAAAAACTTACCGATTGGTGCGAAGTAACCGAAGATGATTTGCACGAAGCGATTTTTGGCAAAAAAAGTTTTGTGCAGGCGTTGGTGGCAATGGTGGGCGACCGTTATGCCGGTTACGCTCTGTTTTTTCCGGTATTTAAAAGTTTTCGCGGCGAGCGCGGCATTTTTCTTGAAGATTTATATGTTACGCCGGATTTGCGCGGCAACGGTTTGGGGTTTGTAATGCTGCGCGAAGTTGCTAAATATGCGGAAGAACAAGGCTTTGCGCGGCTTGATTGGCAAGCGTTGAAATGGAATGAGCAGGCGATAAATTTTTATAAAAATCTCGGTGCGGAATCTGACGATGAAAACCTTGATTTTCGTCTGCGCGGAGCGGCATTTGTTCGGTTGATTGGCTAAACTTTAAAGTCAAAAGAAAAGGAATTGACGACGGCAACTTCATTGTTACTGTCGTCAATTCCTTTTTCAGATTCGTTTTAATTCGTTAATTTCCTAACGCTTTCGCCGCGTTTAAGCGTCCGTTGCTTTCAACTTTACCGTTAAGCGAATCAATTTTATCAACTGACTGCAAAATGCGTTCACGCAGTTTTTCGACTGAAAGTTTCGGTTCGCTTGCCAAAACCAAAGCCGCTGTTCCGGCAACATACGGTGTTGCCATCGAAGTTCCCGATGCTTCTCGGTAACCGTCGCCCAGCCAGGTGCTGAGAATGTCTCTGCCCGGCGCGGCAATGTGGACGGTTTTTATACCGAAGTTTGAAAACGAAGCAAGTTGGTCGCTGCGGTCGAGCGCGGCAACACTGATGACGTTCGGCAAATCGTAATTTGACGGGTAATGCGGTCGTTTGTCGTTGTCGGTGCTGTTGTTGCCGGCAGCCGCGACAAACAAAATTCCGGCTTCGCCAGCCGCCCGAATCGTGTCTTCCAACGCTTTTGAATACATCGTCGAACCCCAACTCGCATTTATCACGCGGACGTTAACGCCTTTCTGTTTGCGGTCAATCGCGTAGTTAATGGCTTCAATCGCGTCTTTGGTTGTGCCGAAACCGCCGCGTCCCATAAATTTAAGCGGCATAATCTCGACTTTCCAATTGATACCGGCAATGCCTTCGTCGTTATCGCCTTCTGCGCCGATAATTCCGGCGCAATGCGTTCCGTGTCCGTTATCGTCCATCGGGTCGCTTTGATTGTCGGCGGCGTTAAAGCCGTGTAAATCGTTTATCGTGCCGAGTTCGTTATCTTTATACTGCGGCACATTATCGGGACGAAGCCACATATTTGCGACTAAATCGGGATGCATATAGTCAACTCCGCTGTCCAAAACGGCAACGACAACATCATCGCTTCCCTGCGTTTTTAGCCACGCTTTTAATGCGCTCAGGTCGGCTTTTTCCTTTCCGCCGTCTTGTCCGGCGTTATTCAATGCCCATTGGTCTTTGAACATCGGGTCATTAGGCAGAATCGGATTTGCGTCATTTTTTCGTGAAAGCAAATCTTTGGCAGGAATAAATGTCGGGTCGTCGAGAACAATTTCATTATTCGGCTCGGCGTAGGCAACCAAATCAGTCATTTGCGTATATTGCTCGGCGACCTTTTTTGCATCGAGTCCGTCAAGGTCGTCAATAGCGACCCAACCCTTTATTGCTTCGTATTTATCTTCGACCGTATCATTGTTCTTTGCCGCAAGTTTCCTGATTTCGGATAAACTTACTTCCGGGCGAAATTTAACCAAAACTTCGTGTTCCCGATCATCTGCGGAACGTTTCACGGCAATCGGCTTCGGCATTGGTTTTACCGGCGTTAAAGTTACACTTGTCGGGCGTAACCTTGCATCCCAGCGCACAATTTGCCCGATAATTGCCGCGAGTCCGATTAAGAGAACTGCAATGCCCAGATGTGTCCAAAAATTATTTCGATTCATTTTTCAAACTCCTTATAAAGTTTTACTTACTTTTGTTTTTATCTCACGATTCAATAACGTGATTTTTTCCTTTAAAACCGTGCAGCCGAATTTGATATTTATCGGCGCGATAATCGTATTTTTTGCCGTCGGCGCGTAAATTTATCTGCCAACCGCTGGCAATCATCTGCGCGGACATTTCATCGCCGACAGGTGTGCCGAGCGACATATCGGGAAAATCCTTTTCGTTGACGGAAACAGTTTCAATTTCGTTTTCGGAAACGCCTAAACGACCTGCTAAGTCCTTTTTTGCTCTTTGAACCGCGCTGTCTTTGCTAAAACTCATAACTTTTTATTTTTTATTTCGTTCGGATATGATTGAGATTTTGCGCTTATTTTGCTAATTAGTCAACAAACAGACGCTGCCAAAAAAAGTTTCACTCAAGCTAAATTCGTCAACGAATAAGTTAAGTAATTGATTCTAAAAGGTTTGCAATTTGATTTTTACAATTACAAATAAAAATGTATTTAAAACTTGTCAAGTGGCACAAAAATTGATTATAATAAATTTTGCTTATCAAGGGACGCAATGAACGGTTTCATTACGTCGCCAACAAACTATCAAAAATCAGTATCAACAAATAAATTTAGATACTTCGAGGCTGTCAACGCGACAGCCTTTTTACTTGTCTTTTGCTTGATAAAAGTTGAGCAAGTTCAATCAAAGCCGGAATAATAAAAATCGCACACGCCGTTCCCAAAACCAACCCCGTCAAAAAACGTGAAAAATGAGTATTCTCCCAAACGCCGAAAAATCCGAGCGACCAATCTATGCCCATCGGAATTAAGGCTAAAAAAAGCCAAAACCGGGAAAGCGGTTCTATTTCTTCAATCGAGCGGAAAAAAGGATAGACAATAAAACCGAAAAGCAAACCGAAATAAACACCGAAACACCGCGTGCAAACGGCAAAGCTATGGTTTTCGAGATGAAATGACCGTGACGGCATCTGATGACAAAGATAGCTGAAAAATTTGTAAATCGGGCTTGAAATATTAGTCAAATTGTTAGCTTCGGCAATCGGCGCAATCAAAATTAGAAAAATCCAAGCTGCTGTCAGAAAAGCGAAAATGCTCCAAACCATAATTGCCTGTTTTCTCCGATTTTTCAGAAAAATTTGCGGGGTGTAGTTTTCGATTTCGTCCGGCATAATAAGAATTTAAATGCAAATTGTCTGTCCGCAACTCAAATAATTTTCTTGTATTTCTTAATCGCGTGGAACTAGAGCAAGTTCGGAATGAGTGGATGGTAAATAAGGCGGAAACCCGCGCCCGTCAGCAAGGGTGCCGTG
>JBPCPU010000035.1:0-11462 GCA_050998795.1 Pyrinomonadaceae bacterium | reverse complement strand
TGAGGAGATGGGATGATAAGAAGAAACGGTGACGGTTTATACTCTGAAGTTGCAAGACTCGGAGTAGATAGGTTAGAGGCTGAATAATTTTTTGCGGCACTGTTGACCGCGTTGAGGAGATTAACTCCATTCGTGCCTATAACCGAACCGCCACCATAAGGCAACTTTGACCTTGAATAGGAGTTTGGTGCTGTTACCGTTTGTAGTCTACTCCAAATGTCATTAGAAATAAAGAAATTGGAGGAAACAGATGAGAGCAATCGGAGTAGATTTACACACGCAGCAAATCACGGTTTGTTATTTGACAGATGAGGAGGAAAGAGGCGCAAGGTACAAACTTTCCGAGATGGCAAATTTCTGTCAGCAGTTAAAGGCGGATGATGAAATTGCGGTGGAAGCAACGGGCAACACGCGGTGGTTTGTCGAGCAGGTGAAGGATTTGGTCAAGCGAGTATGGGTGGTTAATCCGCGCGAGTTTCAAGTGATTCGGCAATCGGTTAAGAAAACCGACGAGCGCGATGCGGAAAGTCTTGCCCGATTTTTGCGAGCCGGGCTGTTGCCGACGGTAAGACTCAAAAGCGAATTGGCGGAAAGAGTCCAGAGTTTGCAGCAAACTAGAGAGAAGTTAGTCGGCACAAGAACGGCATTATTAAATAAAGTTCATTGCTTGTTGGTCGCTTCGGGGCGGAAAGCCAAAAAAGAGAGTCTGGCAAGCACACTCGGCAAACAAAGGATTCTGGCAATGGAGTGGAGAGCCTCGGAGCGCGTGGAGTTGGAAGTCATCTGTTCACAAATTGAAAGTTTAACCAAATCGGTCAAGCGATTGGAAGCCGAGATTGGTGTTTTGGGAAAAGAGTTCGCCGGATTTGAGAATCTGGTGAGTATTAAAGGCATTGGCGAGCGAAGTGCCGCTTTGCTGTTGGCGGTGATCGGTGAGGTGGAAGATTTCGCCGACGAGAATAAATTGGCAAGTTATTTCGGGATTGTCCCGCGAGTTTCAAATTCCGCTGATTCGGTCAATCACGGACGGATTACCAAGCGCGGTTCAAAGTTAGGCAGAACGACTTTGGTGCAATGCACACTGGTCGCTATTCGTTACAGCCCGTATTTGAAAAGCTATTACGAGCGATTAAAAGCGCGACGCGGTGCTGGCAAAGCCGTGATTGCGACGGCACGAAAGTTTTTGGGAATCATTTACCACACTTTGAAAAACAATTGGGTGTTTGAAGATTTCCCAAATTTTGTCTTGGCGGAAAGCTAAATTCCGCCAAGCTGGAGTAGACACTTATCATAGGAGGAAGTTATGAAAACATTGAAAAAATTAGGATTAGCTTTGTCGGCAATCGTCTTTTGTTTGAGTCTTTCGGCGATAAATGCGTCGGCGCAGCCGGGAAAAGCCGGTTATCGAGGCAACAACGGCAATCACAAAGGTTGGAACAAAGGTAATCATAACGGCTGGGATAAAGGTGAAAAACGCGGTTGGCGGCGCGTTGCCGATTATCGGCGCAACGACAGGCAATACAGACGCAGCAACGACAGATATGACCGAAACAATCGTTATGACGGCAGAATTACGCCGCAGGAATATCGCCGTTTGCAACGCCAACAAAACAGAATTAACCGTACGCAGAATCGTTATTATCGTGACGGAAGTTTGAGCAATAAGGAATATCGCAAACTGGATAAGAGATACGACAAATATCGTCGAAGCGTCGGCAAAGCGCGGCGCAATTAGTTTGTTTTCAAAACTCTCCTCGAATTTTTCATAAAGAAGCGGTTTATATAAAAGCCGTTTCTTTTGTTTTTTAAAGTTTCAAGTATTATTTGTTTTCAGAATCCGAAAAACAGGTTAAAATTCTAAAAGACATCCCGCTTCGTTAAAAAATATGAAAAATAAATCAATTTCTTTGTTTCTGGTTTCTACTTTTATCTTTTTGCTTATCGGTCAAACTTTTGCACAAACAATGCCGAAAGATGCCGACCCAAAACTGTGGCAGCAGGCTTTAAAGATTCACAAAAAAGCTATCATTGTTGACGGACACAACGATATTCCGTCGCCGATGGTTGACGATGATTTCGATTTAGCGACCAATTCCGTCGGGAAATTTCACAAGGACGGCGACCCGTTTCACACGGATTTGAATAGATTTAAACAATCGGGAATCACGGGCGAGTTTTTCTCAATTTATGTTTCCGGCAGCACTTTAAAAACAGGCGGCGCGATGCGGAGAGCAATGGATTTGATTGACGCAACTTACCGCGAGGTCGAAAAACACCCGAATCAATTGATGTTCTGCACAACCGCCGCGCAAATTCGGCAGGCAAAAAAGCAAAATAAAGTTTGCGTTTTAATGGGCATTGAAGGCGGCTACGCGATTGAAAATTCGCTTTACGCGCTACGTGATTTTTATCGTCTTGGCGTTCGTTATATGACTTTGACGCACAACGTAACGCACGATTGGGCGGACGCGCACCGCGATGAACCAAAGAATAACGGTTTGTCCGATTTCGGCAAGGAAGTCGTGCGCGAGATGAACCGGCTTGGAATGCTCGTAGATATTTCGCACGTTTCCGCAAAAGTGATGAGCGACGTTTTGGACGTTTCGACTGCACCGATAATCGCTTCGCATTCGGGCGCACGCGGCTTGAACGACCACACGCGCAATGTTCCCGACGATATTTTGAAGCGCATTCCAAAAAACGGCGGCGTGATAATGATAAATTTTTACCCGTCGTTTCTTGATGCGCGAACAAACACGGAAGAAAACGACCGCGCTAAACGATTAAAACCGCAGCTAGACCAATTTAAAGAACAATACAAAGACAACAAAGAAGCCTATAACGAAGCCGAGCGCAAACTTTTCGCCGAAAATCCGATATACATTGCCGATTACAAACGCATTGTTGACCACATTGACCACATCAAAAATGTTGCCGGAATTGATTACGTCGGCATCGGTTCGGATTTCGACGGCATCCCGTTTCTGCCTGCCGGAATGAACGGAATGGAAGATTTGCCGCTCGTCACCTATGAAATGCTCAAGCGTGGTTATTCGGAAAAAGATATTTTGAAGGTTTTAGGCGGAAATTTTATGCGGGCGTTTGCTCAAGCGGAAAACGTGGCGAAAATCAATTCGCGCCAAATCAGCGGCGAAGGAAGTTTGAAGAAAATAAAATAATGAAGTATCTTTGTTACACCTTATTCGATTGGAACTCATTTGGAGGAAAATTATGACCGATAATCAATTCAAACAGCTTTTCGATTTAGTTACTAAAAGTGTGAACGGCATACAGAGAGTAGAAAAAGACATTATTGTAATTAAGGAAGATGTCGCCGAACTTAAAACTGATGTTGCGATACTTAAAACTGATGTTGCCGAATTAAAAGACGGTCAAAAAAGAATAGAGAAAGAAATGCGTTTGAACAACGCGGCGGTTAATCTAATGGCGGGCGAACAAATCAGAATGGACAGCCGAATCGTTGATTTGGAAAGAATATCTGTCCAAAGTTGACATTCACCAATCGCGCTTTAACCTGCCGACGAAAATAGTCGGGTCCTACTAAACAGCAACCGCGAAAAGCATCGAAGAAAGTTTGAAGAAAATAAAAAATTGAAGTATTGTTAAAAAGTCCTTTCCCAATCCGAAATCAATTTCAGAGGAGAATATGACTGAGAATCAAACTAAAGAAGTTTTTAATCTCTTAACCAAATGTGTTAATGGTATTCAGGGAATTAGAGAAGATGTTTCTATTCTGAAGCAAGATGTTTCTATTCTGAAAGAAGATGTTTCTATTCTGAAACAAGATGTTTCTATTTTGAAAGAAGACGTTTCTATTTTGAAGCAGGATGTTTTTATTTTGAAGCAAGATGTTTCTGTTTTGAAACAAGATATGACTGAAGCAAAACAGGATATTTCCGAGATGAAAATTGACATTTCCGAACTTAAGGAAGGTCAAAAAAGAATCGAAAAGGAAGTTCGTATGAACACTGTCGCAATCAATGAAATTGCCAGCGAACAATTTAGATTGAAAATCAGAGTCAACGAATTGGAAAAAGCGACTGTTTGAGGTTGTTTTTTACAGAAAAAAAAGGAGTTGTAATGCGCGTTTGCTAATTTACAACTCCTTTTTCTTTAGTTTAATTCCAGCATTTCCTTAACATATTTTGCTGCCGGAGAACCGAACGAAAGCATTGCATCGTGCATCTTTTTCATATCAATTTTGCCTTTGTTTTTTGCTTCATATGCGCGACGCAAATCATTGATCTCAACGCTTCCGACGTAATAAGTCGAAAGTTGTGTCGAAGACAGTTGGGCGCGTTTCCATTTCCCTGCCGCTTCGCCTTCTTCCTGAAAACCTTCGTTCATCATAAAAGCAATCGCTTCTTTTTCGGTCATTCCGGCGGTGTGAATCTTCTGGTCAATTATGGCGTTAATAATCACGCGCAACTTCATTTTTAATTGCTGCATTCGGACTTCCGCGCCGCCGTAGCCTTTTTCAGCCATCAATTGTTCGGCATAAACCGCCCAGCCTGCGACAAACGAGCCGCTGCCGAAAAGGGCGCGAATCTTCGTCGGGGCTTTGAATTTGTTCGAGTGCATAATTTGCAGATAATGTCCGGGCATCGCTTCGTGAACCGTTAGGTTTTCCACCATATAATCGTTGTATTCGCGGAAAAACGATTCTTTTCTGGCATCCGTCCAATCCTTCGGCGTGGGCGAGATGGCGTAAAAAGTTTCGTTCTTTTTCTCAAGCGGTCCGGCTGAATCGAAATAAGCGACCGACGCGCCGCGGGCAAATTCCGGCATTACGATAACCTTGACCGGCTCGGTCGGCACGGTTACGAGATTATTGGCGCGGACGAATTCGGTCGTTTCCTTTACGTCTTCGCTTGCCTTACCGACAATCGTTTCATTGGTCGGGCGCGTTTCGGCGAGTTTGTCTAAAACAGCTTTGATAACAAATTTTTTGCCTGCCAATTCAGTTGTTTGCACCGAATCATTTCCATTCGGAAAATACTTTTTATAAAGCGGAAATGCGACGTCAAACATTTTATTTTGCGTCGCTTTCAAATCGGCTTCGGCGCGTCTAAGAAGTTCTTCTTTCGTTAAATCCGATTCGAGCGCAAACCGCAACTTTTGACGATATTTCGCATCGCCAATCCGAAAATCGCCTGTCGAACGCGGCAGTAAATCCTTTTCCAACCAATTTCCGTAATCTTCAAGCGCGGCAATCGCCTTTGCTTGCGCGGGCGCGAGTTCGGTTTGCATTTCGGCTTGGTTCACGAACATCTGCAAATCGCCTTTGATTAAACCGACAACGCCTTTGTTTTGGGCAATCGCCGTTTCGGTATAAACACGCGGCGGATTTTTCAAATTGGCTTTCGCGGCGGCAACCACGACGGGAATCGCTTCGAGCCGACCTTTGACGTTTGCCAGACGCTCTTTGAGCGGCGCAAAATCACGCGCAATCAAATCGTTTATCGCACTGCCGACGTTGTAATACATCGGATTCCATTCATATCCGCGCAAAGTGTCAATCTGAAAAAGATTGTATTCGAGATTATCGCGCATAATCCGCGCGTCAATATTATTAACTTTGCTCAACTTGTCGAGCGAAATTTCTTTCAGTTGCTTCAAATACGCTTCGTTAAAATCCCGCGATTGCTTCACGCCCGCCAACGAATAATCGCTCAGGCGATTATCGTAAGCGTGTTCGCCGAGATTCGTCGCCCATTCGGGATTCATTTTCAAAAGCGCGGCAATGTATTTTTTCGCCAACGATTCAAATTTTTGGTCAGCCGTTTCTTTTGAAAAAGCCGTCAGGGTTTGAAACAGAAAAAGACCGACGAAAATTGCGACTAACATTTTATTGAACATTTTTGGTTTCCTTTAATTGATTTAGAATATAATTATGAAGTTAGTTTAACATAGAAGTTACACATTTTGATGCAGAAACACGCGCGTCAGTAAGTGTGCAAAATTCAGAACACACTTACTGACGTGCGTGTTTCTGCAAATTGAACAAATATAAATTGATTTGCAAAGCGATACGAATTTGCGTTATAAGCTATTAAAGTCCAAATTTCGTTCCTAAAATCTAAGAATATGAAAAAAAATAAACAAAACCGTCGTGAATTTTTGCAGTTTGGCGCGGCGGGTTTGACCGCGCTGACTTTTATGAAAAACACAAACGCCGAAACGCAGACAAATATGCGACTTGAAGAAATAACCATCAGCGAATTGCAGGACAAAATGAAATCCGGTGAACTTTCCGCCCGAAAATTGACGGAAATATACATACAAAGAATTAAGGAGATTGACCCGAAACTCAATTCCGTCCTTGAAACAAATCCCGACGCGCTGAAAATCGCCGATGATTTGGATAAAGAACGTAGAAACGGCAAAGTGCGCGGAATGATGCACGGCATTCCCGTTCTTTTGAAAGACAACATTGACACAGCCGACAAGATGAAAACAACCGCCGGAAGTCTTGCTTTAGTTGACGCGCCGACGCCAAAGCAAGACGCTTTTATCGTTCAGCAATTGAGAAAAGCAGGCGCGGTAATTTTAGGCAAAACGAATTTGAGCGAATGGGCAAATTTTCGCTCCAACGATTCTTCAAGCGGCTGGTCGGGACGCGGCGGACAAACGCGCAATCCGTATATTTTAGACCGCAATCCGTGCGGCTCTTCTTCGGGTTCAGGCGCGGCGGTGGCGGCGAATTTAACCGCCGCGGCAATTGGAACGGAAACCGACGGCTCAATTGTTTGCCCGGCTTCGGTCAGCGGAATTGTCGGACTAAAACCTACTTTGGGTTTGATTTCAAGAAGCGGAATTATTCCGATTGCCCACAGCCAGGATACGGCGGGACCAATGACGCGCACCGTTTCAGACGCCGCAATTTTGCTTTCGGTCTTGACCGCCGTTGATAAAAGCGATTCGGCAACCGCGCAGAACGCCACCAAAGCCGAAAAAGATTACACAAAATTTCTACAAAAAAACGGCTTGAAAACCGCGAAAATCGGTGTGGCGCGTGATTACTGGGACAGAAACGCGGAAGTTGATAAAGTGATGAACGCCGCGCTCGATGTTTTGAAACAAAACGGCGCAACGCTGGTTGATGTCAAATTTCCGACGCTTCGACAGTTCGGCGATGCCGAATTTGAAGTTCTTCTCTATGAATTTAAAGCCGATTTGAACGAATATCTGGCACAGCGCGGCGGAAAATACAAAACGCTGGCAGATTTAATCGAATTTAACAAACAAAATGCCGTTAAAGAATTGCCGTATTTCGGACAGGATATTTTTATAAAATCGGAAGAAAAAGGCGACTTGAACGACCGCGCATATCGTCTTGCGCTTTTGCAGAGCAAAGTTCTGACGCAGGACAAAGGCATTGACGAAGTGATAAATAAAAATAAACTCGACGCGATTGTCGCGCCTTCAAACGCGCCGACGTGGATGATTGATTTGGTCAGCGGCGATTGCGGAAGCGGTTATGTTTCGAGTTCTTCACTGGCGGCGGTTGCGGGTTATCCGAATATTACCGTTCCGGCAGGTTTTACCAAAGAATTGCCAATCGGTATTTCATTTTTCGGACGCGCCTATTCCGAGCCGACCTTGATAAAAATTGCATACTCTTTTGAGCAAGCGACAAATGCGCGAAAAGCACCGAAATTCTTACCCACTTATTTGTGATAAATGAAATTTAACAGGATAGACAGGATATTCAGGATAAAAATTTCTTCATCGAAAAATTTTCTTATCCTGTTTATCCTGTCTATCCTGTTAAATTTATTCTCCAAACGCTTTATTCCATTCGGTTTCGATATTTTCCAAAACTTTGCAATCACAATAACCGCCGTTTTCATTGAGCCACGCGATGATTTTCGGAAACGGCAAGCGGTTATCAATCAGATACTGCATCGTAAATTTTGATGTATCGTCACAAAGTTGATTTTTGAAACGTGAACGAATGTAGAAAAACAATTCTTCGAGTTCATCCGGTTCTATCGGCAAGGTCGCAATATATTTTTCTAATTCTTCACTGTTTAACTGCGACAAAATTTCAATCTGCCGCTTTTTCAAAATAGCCATATAAATTTTCCCTCATCCAAGATTTTAATGCGAATCAGTAGTTGAAAATATTATAGATTTTTAACTTCTTTACTTGGCAGGCTTTGCGCCTTTGCGGGAAATCATCTTCTCCCGCAAAAGCGCAAAGCCCGCTAAGAAAACTAAGGTATTTCAACATTTATTTCAACTGCTGATTCGCATTTATCTATCATCTTGAATCTATTCCGAATGTAATTTCTTAAAATTCTAATTTGCACAGGCTTCAATTAATCAATCAATTAATCAATCCAAAATTTCTTGCGAAACTTTTCCTCCGTCCAGAAACCTTTGAAAAGTTCAATTTTCGGGCGTGAATTTTCGACTAAAACAATACTTATGACATCATAGCGGAACTTAATTTCATTGATGCGGAAAACTTTCCGGTAGACTTTTGCCGTCCGAATGATTTGTCGTTGTTTACGCAGGTCAACCGCCGCCAGCGGTGAAGCAAATTTGTCGGAACTGCGCGTTTTGACTTCGACAAAACACAAAATATCTTCATCGAGCGCAATTAAATCAATCTCGCCGGTAACGGAAACGCCGCGCTGATTTCTTCCAATCGGAACTTTGAAGTTTGCCAGAACAATCCGAAAACCCTTTTTTTCTAAAAATCTCGCGGCAAGTTCTTCGCCGATTTGTCCGACTTTGCTTGAACTTACGGCAACCGATTGGTTATCCTGATTAGATAGCGACAAAATTTCCGACATTTTTTACAAAAGGGTAACACAAATGATTTTCAAATTAAAAAACTATTTTTTCGTCATTGCCATTCTGCAATCAACGGTTTTAACCAGTGTTTGCCAGAACTCTCAACTAAGCGGCGCAAAAGAATCCGAAGGCAATAAAAACCTGCCGAAAATCGAATTCTTCGATAAAGCGGCGGCTAACCAAATCAAACCTGAAGATTTACCGAAACCGTTTGCGACTGAAAGTGTGCGGCGAAATTCAAAAATTATCGAACAACCGGCGAACGCAACTTTGAAGATGCCGAAAGGCTTCAAAATAAATGTGTTTGCCGAAGGCGATTTTAAATATCCGCGCTGGATGACGCTTGCGCCGAACGGCGATGTTTTTGTCGCGGATTCACGTGCCAATTCGATTATTATTCTGCGTGACAAAAACAAGGACGGCGTGGCGGACGAGCGTTTTACGTTTGCGGGTAATTTGTCGCAGCCGTTCGGAATGGCTTTCCATAAAGATTGGTTTTATGTGGCAAATACCGATTCGGTCGTGCGCTTCAAATATAAATCGGGACAAACAAAAGCGGACACCGCGCCGGAAAAACTTGTCGAACTGACCGAAGGCGGCTACAATCAGCACTGGACGCGCAATATTATTTTTTCACCAGACGGTGCGAAAATGTATGTTTCAATCGGTTCGAGCGGTAATGTTGACGTCGAAAAAGACGAACGCCGCGCCGGCATCAGTCAATACAATCCTGACGGCAGCGGTTATAAATTGTTTGCTTCGGGTTTGCGAAATCCGATTGGCTTGGCTTTTAATCCAAAAAACAACGAACTCTGGACAGCCGTGAATGAACGCGACGGGCTTGGCGATAACCTCGTTCCCGACTATGCAACATCGGTCAAAGAAGGAGCGTTCTACGGTTTCCCGTATGTTTATATCGGACAAAATCCAGACCCGCGCCGCAAAGATGACGCGCGACCGGCAATTGTCGAAAAAACAATCGTTCCCGATGTGCTTTTAACATCACATTCCGCCGCGCTCGGCATCGCTTTTTACGATGGTAAAATGTTTCCGAAAGAATATCGAGGCGATGCGTTTGTTGCTCTGCACGGTTCGTGGAATCGGGAAAAATTGTCCGGCTATAAAATCATTCGGGTTCGCTTTGAAAACGGAAAACTTGTCGGAAACCGCTTTGAAGATTTTCTGACAGGCTGGCTGCCCGACGAAAACTCACGCGAAGTTTGGGGCAGACCGGTTGGTTTGCTTGTCAATTCCGACGGTTCGCTTTTGATTTGCGATGACGGTGCGAAGAAAATTTGGCGCGTCAGCTATCAGAAGTAAATTTTGGTAAAGGGCAGAAAAGATTGACACGAAAATTAAATCTTTGTGTTAATCTTTTTTGCTTGACAATGAAAGTTTATGAGGAAGTTTTTGAAAATTGCCGCAATTGTTTTGGCGGCTGTATTTATTGTCATTCAATTTATTCGCCCCGATTTTACAAATCCGCCGGTCAATCAAGCCGAAACTTTAGAAGCCTCGACGCAAGTTCCCGAAAACGTCGAAGCGATTTTGACAAATTCCTGCAAAGATTGCCATTCGCACGAAACTCAATATCCATGGTATGCAAAAATTCAGCCTTCGGCGTGGTTTTTGGCTGACCATATTGAAGAAGGTCGGCATGAGATGAATCTCTCCGTTTGGAATACTTACGAGGCAAAACGCAAACAGCGCAAACTTGGTGAGATGTGCGAGCAAGCCGAATCACGCGGAATGCCTCTGCCGTCGTATTTATGGGTTCATCGAGGCGCAAAACTTTCCGATGAGCAAATCAGGATTTTGTGCGATTGGACAAAACAGGAAACCGATAAATTAGCTCAAGCGCAGTAATTTTTTTATTTTTTTAAAGGAAACAGAAAACTTAAATCATTTCAACTGCATCAAAAGCGCGACAAAATTTATTCCCCAAATACTTTTTACAGAAAAATTCGATGAAAAATAAGTCTATTGCGAAGCCGAAAGCTCTTCTTCTTGCGCTTTTTATTGCGTTAATTGGAAATTTTTTTGTAGTTAATAAAACTGCATCGTCCAAAAATTATGCCGATGACGAGTATCAAATTTTTGAATTTGTTAACGCGGAAAGGCACAGAAGCGGTCTGAACGATTTGGATTGGGACGAAAATCTGGCGCGGATGGCGCGTGTTTATTCAGAGAAAATGGTGAGAGAGAATTTTTTTGAACACGCCGACCTGAACGGCAAAACCGTCGTTGACCGCGCTCAGGACGCGCGTATAAAAAACTGGCGCAAAATAGGCGAAAATCTTTTCTTTTGTGAAGGTTTTAGAAGTTTTGATAATGTCGCCGTCAGAGGTTGGATGAAGTCTCCGACGCACCGGAAAAATATCCTGGACGGAGATTGGACGGCGACAGGCATCGGCATTGCCGAATCAAATGACGGCAGAATTTATATTACTCAAGTTTTTCTTGCAGATTAGAAATGCCCGCCGCATCTCGCGCAATCTTAAATTTTCGTTCTAAATACAGGACAAAAGTAACGTAAGTTGTTTGAATCGTTGCTTTTGTCTAAAGTTTGTAGTTATTTGGCAAAAGCAGTTCCGTAAAGTTTCAAATCCGAGTCGGAAAATGCTTTTCTCCAAATT
>JBPCPU010000249.1:0-8932 GCA_050998795.1 Pyrinomonadaceae bacterium | reverse complement strand
CTTCGGCGGCGCGGTTCGCTCCGTCGGGTTTTAGAAGCGGCTCGACAGTCCAAGCCGGCTGAATAGATTTATCTTCGGGCAAAGATTTATTGACGGCTTGAAACGCCTTCCAACCAATATCGGCAAGGCGCGACGCGGCTTTCGAGCCGGTCTTTCCCTTCCCTTTCCCTTCGCCGCGTCTGAAATTATCACTGAACATAATGTTTTAATATAAAAAGCTGAATAAAATTTTTGATGTTTGATGCCGCAAATGCAAGCTAAAGGCTAACAAATTTCGCCTTTATTGTCCAAAATTATTGTTCGGCATCGGGATAATAGCTAATGCTTCGGCTCGTAACGACGGTTGATTGTTCGGATTTTTCCGCCTGACGAAACTGACAGACGATTGTTTCTTTAATCCAATTTTCGCACGAATCGAATTCGTGGCTGTAAGTTTGCTTTTGCAAAAACGAATCGCCGTTGTCCAGATATTCAATTTCTTCGGCTTTTTCGCCTTTTTCGTCGTAGGCAAAAACTTTTTTCATCATCGGCGAGCCGAGAAAAGAGGTTTGCTCTTCGATTTTTTGTCCCTTTTCGTCATAAACGTAAATGGTTGACATCACAAACGGACTGTAAAGAAAGCAACGCGCCGCTTTTCGCCATTTGCCGCGCCGCGCGAAATTATAAACGCTTTTGAAAAGCAGAAAAGTTTTGATTAAAGGCGGAGCGAAAAATTCTAAAACGCGCCGCCGTTTTGTCGCCGCGCCGCCGCAAGGCTGAAAACTTTCTTCGCCGCCGAACTGCGACGTTTCAATCAATCTGCCGTCAGCGTCGTATTCGAGCAAAATTTTGCCCGCCGGTTTTCCTTTCGCGCTGCGCACGCTTATCTCGGTTAACCTGTCTTCGACATCATAAACTTTTCGGATGCAATCGCCGCCGCGCGCCGAAAAACCCGTGTCGGTTTCATCAATATCAACGAGACAAAAACTTGCTTCGTCCGGTGTTTCAAAAACCGGCAGCTTTTCCTCTTCAACGCGCAAGCCTTCGGCAGTATAAACCGGGCGCACAATGTTTTGCGCCGAACCGTCCGGCAATAGCGATTTTCGCTCAATCAATTTTCCATTCGCGTCGTATTCGCAGACAGTCTTAAAGGTCGCCGTGCCGCCCGCGTCAAAATTCGTCCGCTCGACCAATTTGCCCGCCGCGTCGTAATTATAAACGGTTTTGTATAGCAAGCAATTATCCGCGTCGTAGTGAGACTCTTCGATTTTATTGCCAGCCGTGTCGTAACGCGAAAATCGAACGAACGGAAACTCTTCCCGAACATCGTTGTCATTTCTCGAAACGGTCGCGGTTTTTGCGTAAACGTCTTTAACTAATCCGCGCAACAAATCTTTTGCTTTATTTGTTTTCATACTAAGTCAACAAAATTCCGAAAGCCAACAGCGCAACCACCAAATAAAAAGCCATTCGACGCATAATTTTATTTCTCCAAAAGTCTGACAAAACCTTCCTGACGAAAATGTTTGTCGGAAGTTAAAGACTCAGAAATTCCTCGTTGCCGCATCACGACAAAACTGACGGCATCGCACAGCGAGTAAGTTTTGTCGGCTCTTTCCTGCAAAAGCGCGACGGCTTGGCGGTGTAGGATTTCATCAATCCAGATTATTTCGATTTCTGCGGAATCCAAAATTCGTTGCGTAAATTCGAGATTCTGCGCTCGCGGAAAGCCGCGCACTTGAGCCAACGGAACGAATTCAGCCAAAACATAGCTCGTAGTTAATCTGACGGCGGCGTTTTGATAAAGTTCGACGGCTTCGCTGTGTTCCGGTTCGTCTTTGTGGTAAAGACAGAGCCAGCCTGACGTATCAATGAACATAATTTATTACTCGTCTTCGTGCGTCGAACCGTATTCACGGGCTAAATCGGCATCAATCTGTTCGTTGTCCGAGCCTGTCGGATTTCCCAAACTGACCGAACCGAACATTTCTCTGATTCCGCCTGTGCTTTTCGGCTCACCGTTTGTTTTCGATTTGTCCGGCAAAGTAATAGTTACCTCGTTGCCTTCATAAATTTCATCAATCGGCTCAAGTGCCAGAACTTTTCCGTTTTCAACTTTTCCTCTAACTGTCAGCATATTTTTATTCCTTTAAAGCAAAATGTTCTCATTCGCCAAGAATTTTCTCATATTGGCAATTTCAACCAAAACCATTTCAGTAACAAACAGTTTCGTGTCCTTTCCACTCAGTTCCGTCATTATTCAGTTCGCCGATTGGTGAAATTCGTCACGGCGAACGAGTAGCGCAACGAAAGCCGCCGTGTCAGCAAAAACCATTTTGCGCCGGTTAATCTTCACGTTTCGGCGTTCCATAAAGATAATGGTCGTGCTGATGCGCTAAATCAGTTATGTCAGCGTCAATTTGATTTTCCTCGATAACCGCCATTAATCGCTTCCATCCGTTTTGATTTTCCGAATCCGAATCGTCGGGTAAAGTAATAACTACTTCTTTTCCTTCGTAAGATTCGCTTATCGGCTCAAGCGGCAAAACCGCGCCGTTATGAACTTTTCCTTTAATCGTCAGCATAACATTTTCCTCAATTCGCAGATTAGCGCGAAAGTTAGTAATAAGCAATAATTTTCAGACAAAGGCTTCGAGATATTTCACGCCCGCGCCGGTGTTGAAAATCACGATTGTTTCATTTTCCCTGACCAAATTCTGCTCAATCAATTTTCGCAAAGCGGGCAGACAAGCCGCGCCTTCGGGCGCACAAAACAGACCTTCCGCCGCGCCGATTTCTTTGGTTGCGGCAATCAATTCTTCGTCGGTGACGGCTATCGCGGTTCCGCCGGATTTTCTTAAAGCATCTAAAATTAAAAAATCGCCAATCGCTTTCGGAACTCGCAAACCGGAAGCGACGGTCGCGGCGTTCGGAAATTCGGCGGCGGTTGTTTCGCCTTCGTGAAACGCTTTGACGATGGGAGCGCAGCCGATTGATTGGACGGAAACCATTCGCGGACGTTTTTCATCAATCCAGCCCATTGCTTCCATCTCGTCAAACGCCTTCCACATCCCGATTAAACCCGTGCCGCCGCCGGTCGGGTAAAGAATCACGTCGGGCAAATTCCAATCGAATTGCTCGGCGAGTTCGTAGCCCATCGTTTTTTTGCCTTCGATGCGGTATGGCTCTTTCAAAGTCGAAATGTCAAACCAGTCTTCCGCCGCTTTGCGTTCGGCGACGATTTTTCCGCAATCGGTGATTAAACCGTCAACCAAGGTGACAAACGCGCCGGTTTGCTCACATTCGACGATGTTGGCGCGGGGCGTGTCGGACGGCATAAAAATATGCGCTTCGAGTCCGGCGCGGGCGGCATACGCGCCGAGCGCACCCGCCGCGTTGCCCGCCGACGGCACGGCGAGTTTCTTCGCGCCCAACTCTTTCGCCATCGAAACGGCGGCGGACATTCCACGCGCTTTGAAACTCTGCGTCGGATTTTGCGATTCGTCCTTGATGAACAGTTTGAGCTTGATTGGAAGCGCGGCGGCTAATCTTCCGGCAGTCAAAAGCGGCGTCCAGCCTTCGCCGAAACTGACGATGTTTTCGGTTTTTTCGACTGGCAAAACTTCCGCGTAACGCCACAGATTTGCTTCACGATTCGGCAAAGAATCTCTTGTTAAAGTTTCCGTGGCTTTCTCTAAATCATAACGAACAAGCAGCGGTTTGCCGCATTCGACGCACAAATTGTGCAAGCGGTTTGCTTCGTGCCGCAAATTGCAGGCGGCGCATTCCAGATGTGTAATATTCATTTTTTATTATTCAATTGTTCGGATATTTTTCTTATACATTGCCTTGATTATCCTGACATTTATTGCGAACGCAAAATTACCAGCGGTTTTCTAAACAGCACGTCGAAACTGGCGATTGTGCCGACCAGCATCACTAACGCGGCAGTTATCAAAACTCCCGACAAAGTTAAACGAGCGTCGAATTCCCATTCGATTAGAAAGACGTATTTAGACGCGACGAATGATAACAGCATAGCAAAACCCGCGCCGATGATTCCCGCTAAAACGCCGAGCAATCCGTATTCGGCAAGCAGAATCGCGGCTAAAGTCGGTCGTTTTGCGCCGAGAGTTTTCAGAATCGCGTTTTCGTAAATTCTCTGCGATTTAGTCAGCGCGATTGAGCCGATAAGAATCAGCATTCCGCTCAAGATGACAAAACTTCCGACAAAGGAAATTGCCAAAACAAAATTGTTGACGAGTTTTTGCACGGCGGCGACAATGTCGGCGACATCGAAAATTTGCACGTTCGGAAATTGGTCAATGATTGTCCGTTGGAGTTTGGCGCGTTCGGTGGCGGGCAATTTTCTTAAAACAGTGGCGACGAAGGTTTGCGGCGCATTTTCCAAAACGCCGGGACGAAATACGAAGACAAAAGCCGTGCGCGTGCTGCGTAAATCGAGTTTGCGAATGTTGGCGACACGCGCCGTGATTTTTCTGCCGGAAATGTCGAAAGTTATCCAATCGCCGACATCTATGCCGAGAGTTTTGCTCATTCCTTCTTCAACCGAAACTTCCGGTGTGTCCGTGTTTGCGTCATCTTTCCACCAGTTTCCCGCAATGATTGTTTCGTTTTCGTCGGGATTCGGGCGATATGTTACGGCAAACTCACGCCCGATGACACCTTGCTGCCGGCGTGTTTCACGGTTTTGAAAATCAAAAGGTTCGCCGTTGACAAAAGCGATTCGCGCCCGAATTGTCGGAACGACCTGCACAGATTCGCTTGTGCGCTGTTCGACGATTTTCTTCAACTCATTAATCTGACTTTTTTGAATATCAATAAAAAACAGACTCGGTAATTTTTGGTTGCGCGTAAAATCGAATTCGCGCACCAGATTCGCCTGTAAAGATTGAACGGCGAGAACGACAAACGCGCCAAGACCGACAGCAAGCAAAATAACTCTGGTTTGATTTCCGGGACGATACAGCGAATTTATGGCTTGCCTGATGGAAAACGAGCCGAAGTTTTTGATTTTTTTGAGCAGTAAAGTCAAAACAACTGCGGCAAAATATAAAAAAAATGAAGTTATGCCTAAACCGACGAGAAAAAACGCGCCGACTTTGAGCGAACCGGCTTGCCACGCGGCAAGCGCAAGCAGCCCGGCGAGAGAAACCGCGCCGAAAAGCGTTTTTGTCGGGTCGAGCCGACGAGTTTTTTCGCCGGTCGCATCGTGCAAAAGCAGACGCGGTTTGATGTTGCGAACTTGTAATAATGGTAACGCGGAAAAAAGCAAAGAAATCAGAACACCAAGCAAAACGCCTTGCCAGGCAATCGAAAAATGAACCGCGTAACTCATTTTTTCGGGCAATGCCGCGCCGAAACGCCATTCGGCGAGCCACAAACCGAGTTGCGCGAGTAACACGCCGAACAAACTTCCAAGAAATCCGAGTGTGAGAATCTGCAAAAGATAAACCGTAATAATTCGCGTTCCCGATGCGCCCAGACATTTCAAAACCGCGACGGATTTGCGTTTCTGCTCGACAAAAACCCGTGCGACGTTCCACACGCCGACACCGCCGAGAACAAGAATTAAAAGCCCGGTCAGCGAAAGATAATTTTCCGTGCGCTCAAATTGTTCGCCGAGATTTTCCTCTGTTTCGCGGTAAGATTGCGCGTTGATGGTCGTGCCTTTCAGAGATTCCCGAAGTTGTTTGACCAATTCCGTCGGATTATCCGAAGTGCGATAGAGAATTCGGCGGCGAACGCGGCTTCTGTTTTGCGTAATTCCCGCTTCTTCAAAGGCTTTTTTTTCAATAAAAACTCTTGCACCCAAACGAAAACCGCCCGTGCCGCCGGGTTCTTCGTCAAAAGTGGCGCGAATCTGAAATTCTTCTTCGCCGATACGGATTTTATCGCCGATTTTGATACCTAAATCATCAAGTATAATCGGTGCGACAACCGTGCCTCGATTTTCCAGCAATTTGAAATCAAACGGTTTTCCGTCGGAAAGCGTGAAATTTCCGACAAGCGGAAACGGCGGTTCGATTCCTTTGAGTTCGACAAAACTAAATTTTTGATTGAAAGCGTCAACCGGTTTCGCCATTGCCGAAGTCGTTACGACTTCGTTTCGCGCCTCGATAATGTTTGAATTGCCGACGATTGATTCGATTTTTGAAATATCCGTCGGCGAAAAATCGTTGGTCGAACTGAGTTCAAAATCAGCCGTCATCAAAGCGCGGGCATCGCCGCCAACCGATTTACTCAAGTTTTGAATCAGCGAACGAAGCGCGACAACCGAACCGACGCCGATGGCGATGCACAGAAAAAAGAAAAGCAAACGCCGCCAGGACGAGCGGATTTCGCGCCGGGTTAAGTTGAAGATAAATCTCATAAAGTTTATACGAGATTTACCCTTTTTTGATTGATTGTTTTTCTGTTTGGCTTAATTTTTTGTGGTCTTCGTGCGTTAAAATCAAAATTCATTTCACAATCCAACGCTTGAGCGATTTTTGCCAAAGTTTCAAGGGTGAAATTAACATTACCTTGCAGAATTTTGCTAATATACGGACGACTTTTATTCAACCGCCGTGCAAGTTCGGTGTTTGAAACGCGGCGATTTTTCATAGCTAAATAAATTTTTTCCGCAATTTCAACTTTTAATCCATCAAGGTTATATTCTTCGTCCTGCTCATAATCGGCAAGCAATTTAGCAAAAATTTTCTGCGGATTTTGCCTGTTATTCGACATTGTTTTTTCCTTTAAAATATTCATCTTTAATTTTTTTGCTTTTTCTATTTCGTTTTTCGGAGTTTTGCCTCGTCCGTGCTTTCCGCGAAAGCCGTGTGTGCAAATTATGAGGCGGTTTCTATCAAAAAAATATAAAATTCTCGATGTATTCGGTGCTTTAAATTCACAAATCCCTCTTCCAATAATCTGCTTTGCTGTTCGTTTTTAATTATTCCTTCGTCGGCAGTTCTTTGGATAAGATAAACCAATCTTTTGGCATCTTTTTTATCTTTTTCATCCAAATCTGCTGAAAACTCTATCACTTGACACAAGTTCTTATCTTTCCAGGCGAATATCTCAAAAATCCTTCCTTTATAAATTAGATGAATTGCCACAATGTTAACTTATAAGTTCACAAACAATAAAGTATCAGATAAATTTTTGACGAGTCAATCAAAATTTGCTTCGTTAGTCATATCTTTCAAAACTCTTCCGTCTTTTAGAATGACTTGCCGTTGTGCTTTGTCTGCTAAAGATTGGTCGTGCGTAACCAGAATCAGCGTTACGTTGTGTTGTTTGTGCAAATCGGTCATCAAATCAAAAATATGGTTGCCGTTTTTTGAATCGAGATTTCCCGTCGGTTCGTCAGCCAATAAAATTTTTGGTTGATTGGCAAAAGCACGGGCGATGGCGACGCGCTGTTGTTCGCCGCCGGAAAGTTCAGTCGGATAATGATGTCCGCGCGTTGTCAGTTCAACATCTTCGAGCAGTTTATCGGCGCGGCTTTTTGCGTCTTTCAAACCCACAATTTCCATTGGAATGATGACGTTTTCAAACGCCGTCAAACTCGGAATCAGATGAAAAGATTGAAAAATAAAACCGATTTGTTCGCTGCGAAGTTCGGCGAGTTCATCTTCGCTCATGGTCGTTACATTTGCGCCGTCAATAAAAATTTCGCCCGAACTCGGCGCGTCAAGTCCGGCAATCAAGCCTAAAAGTGTGGATTTTCCGCTTCCCGACGCGCCCGTTACAGCGACAAATTGCCCGTCTGGAATTTCCAGCGAAACATCGTCTAAAATAGTTAAATCTTCCGTGCCGGATTGGACGGTTTTGGTTACGTTTTGGAGTTGAATCATAATTTGTGAATCGTGAATCGTGAATTGTATGACGCTGATTATTATACTTTTCTATTTACGATTTACGATTCACGCTTAATGATAGCTTGCGAAAAAGGCGCGAACAAGTTTAAGAATTTTTGCATCATAAATAACGGATTTCGACAAAACATTTTATAAAAATATGACAAGGTTTATTCGATTAACAGCAATTTTAAGTTTCATTTCTTTTGCCGCTATCTTTTCGGCGTGCGGCATTTCAACCGCCGAACAGCAGTCAAATAAAAAGACGGAAAAACCGCAGCCGTCTTTGCCGGTTTCCGGCGACAAACCGAAAATTGTGGCTTTTGGCGACAGTTTGACGGCGGGCTTCGGTCTTGCGGAAAAGGAATCTTATCCATATCTTTTGCAGAAAAAACTGGAAGCCGACGGATATGATTATGAAGTTGTCAATGCCGGCGTTTCGGGCGAAACTTCGCTCGGCGGTTTAGAGCGAATTGATTGGGTTTTAGAGCAGGATAACGTGCGGATTTTAGTTCTTGAACTCGGTGCAAACGACCTTTTGCGCGGTTTGCCCGTCACTAAAATGAAAGAAAATCTAAGCACGATTATCAAAAAAGCGAAGGCGAAAAACATCAAAATTCTTTTGTGCGGAATGCTCGCGCCGCCGACCATGGGCGCAAGTTATCAACGCGAATATACGAACGCTTTCCCGGATTTGGCGAGCGAATACAAAGTCGCGTTTCTGCCGTTTCTATTGGAAAACGTCGCGCTCAATAAAGACCTGAATCAAGCTGACAGTATTCACCCAAACGCAAAAGGCGAGATTATTATGACTGAGAATATTTACAAAGCGTTAAAACCGATGCTTGCCAAATAGAAAATTTACAAAAAACATAAAATACGTTTAGCGGCGGTCTATAACCGCTGTAATTTTTTGGTAAAGTATTCCAAGATCGGAAAATTGTATGCTTAACGCTTTGATATAATACGCAATATCACTAAGTAGGTGTAGTATGTAGCCAGTGGAAATTTGTCAACTTTTTGACCGCTTCCGGTTTTGCCAAGTATTTCTTGAATATCTCTTCGACCGCTTGTTCCACCTCCGC
>JBPCPU010000195.1:0-13450 GCA_050998795.1 Pyrinomonadaceae bacterium | reverse complement strand
CGCTATGCAGTTGGCTCGATTGGTCTGATTTTCGTTTCGACCACATACCGATTGAATCGGTCAATTACGATTTCTGCTGCGACGAATACGAGTGGCAGCATTTTCGCCCGTGTCTGCAATTCGCTCTATCGGCGTTCTTATGGCGCGATACCGATGTTGCGGACGAAAATTGGACGGAGATGCTGGCGAACTTCGACGTGGAGTTTGAAGCCTTGCCGCAAATTGAACGCGCAACGCCAGCGTTTTCCGTGCTTGACGCGAGTCGCATTGAGCCGAAAATCCGACGTTTTCTGCATTTAATCGAATTTATCTTTCACGATTCAGGTAATCCGTTCATTGACACGACTTATTGCCAGCCGCTTGACCTTTATGAATGGAATTTGGAGAACTTGGAAAAGTTAAAAGCCGATTACGGAGGCGTGAAAGTTTATTTCGAGAGTATGGATAGTCTCGACGAGGACATCGCCCGCGACGCGCTTTCCTCTTTCAAAGAACTCATCACGATTTGGAACACGGGACGGCTGCCGACAAATAAGCGGCAAGGAGAAGCAGCGGAAAAGGCGGACAAAGAGCGAGGGCTTTTACTCAACATTCTGGCTGCTTACGACACCCAAACTGAAGCCGCTTTAACTTTTTGATAAGTCAACCTGCGTTGTTATGAGCCAAATTGAAAATCGAAGTTTCTTTGCGCCGCCTGCGGAAGCGAAAGCCGCGCTGTTTTTTCTCGAAGGACATTACCAGCTTAACTGGCGTGAGGGAAGCGTCGAGCGAACGAAATTTTTAAGCCCGGCGCAAATCGGACGAGCCTTTTCGACGAAAGACGCTTTCGATTCCGGCTGGCTCGAAACTCTTGTCCTTCGGTTCGTGCAGGAAAAGAGAACTCACAAAATATTAAGTGTTTTGCCCGCCGGACGGAGAAAGATTTTCATCACCGACCCACGACCGATTGACGAGCGCGAAACCGATGCCGAAACTGTCGGCGAATCAATTCTCGAACTTGAAGTGCCGCTTCCGACGCTGCTGCTGATAGGTTCGGGACAAAAATATTATTTGTGGGCGACCCTCGAAAAAGCGGTCAATCAAAAATCGAAAATCTCCCACGCGCCGTTTCCTAATTTAGACGATTCGGGCGCGATTTGTTTCGGCAAAAACACCGCGCCCGAGTGTCGTCTGGATACCATCGAAACGGTTTGGCAACTGATTCTGGACAGCCCTTTTAACGGCGACCGAGCCGCCGACCGTTGCCGAACCAACCCGGAAGACGTGAGAAAATTATTGTTTCAAATCAACGGCAAAAAGGCTTTTCCGAAAAACGCTTTAATTAAAACGAATCATACCGTCGGCGAGCTGTGGCAACGGGCGCGCTGAACTCAAAAAATCAATTCAATAAAAATGAATATTCCGCAACTCGTCGAACGCAAATTTTTGTTCGCGCCCGACCAACCCATTACTGCGCCGCTTTACGAAATCGTCATTGCTCAAAACGGCGTTTTCAAACGCGCCCGAAGGTTAGAGATGTCAGCCAGCGTTGAGCTATCTTCGTTCAATATCAAAATCCCGGAGTTGGCTGTCGGCGCGGCGAGCGTCGAATTGACCGAAAAGATTCCCGCTAAGATTTTCACCGAGATTTTAGCGCACGCTCGAAATTCGACTTCTCGTGAAAATTTTACCGAAAATTTATACGCGGTTTGCCGAGGAGGTGAAAGGGGCGGATATTTCTGGAAAGAAGTCAGTGGCAGTCGCTATTTCGGAAGCACGATTGCGCGGGATGACGATCCGGCTTATCAGAATGCCGTATTGGAAATTCACACGCATCCGCCAGGTTGCTGTGAGTTCAGCACCTCGGACGACCGCGACGAAAGCGGAAAGTTTCGCCTATTCGGGATTTTAGTTGACATTTACGCGGCGAAACCAATGATGCGTCTGCGCGTCGGGATTTACGATTCGTTTTCGGAAATTCCGGTTGAAACAGTCACGGGCGCGCCGCTCGAAAACATTGAGGATTTGGTCAAACAGGAAAGAGAAATACTCGCGGAAATTTGTAAAAATCTCGGCGATGAAAAACTGGAATTGATTCTCGCCGAAGAATACCGTTCCGCCGTAAATCTGTCTTACGTCGAAAATTTATGAATGTGGATTTGAGTTTTCTGAACGCCAAATTAGCACTTCCGGTCGATTATAAATCGATAGAGTTTTGGCTCGTCGGCGCGGGCGGCACAGGTAGTTTTATGGCGATGAATCTCGCTCGCCTCGCCTTTGAATTGAATGGATTAGGTAAAGCGGCGAGCATCGTTATCGTTGACCCCGACCGCGTGGAAGAGGGCAATATCCCACGCAGCAATTTTTGTTTCGCCGAAACGGGCGCGAATAAAGCCGAAACGCTCGCCGGACGCATCAATTGTGCTTGGGGAATTGAAGTCGGTTTTGTGAAGGAAGGTTTTTCGCCTGCGCTTCTTCAAAGAAAAAACGACGATTGGACGGTTCAATCTTCGTCGTCAGAAAAACTCACCTTTCTCGTCGGCTGCGTTGACAATCACCTGGCGCGTCTTGAAATGCACGAAGCCGTAAAATTCTATAACGAGCAACGATACGACAGTTCCAGCCCGCGCCTTTGGTGGATTGACGGCGGCAACGGACGCGATAATGGACAAGTTTTAATCGGCAACCGATTAAACGAAAAAGAAATCTGCGAATCGGCTCTAAAATCTCCCATTCTCTCGCTCCTGCCCGCGCCGAGTCTGCAACACCCGGAACTGCTCAAAGCCGAAAATGCGAAATCAGTCGAACGGCAAAATCTAACGACGGGCAACCTAATGACGTGCGCCGAGCGAATTCGTTTAGGCGAGCAAAGTCTGAACGTCAACCAGCGCGTCGCGGTGGAAATGTCGGAGTTTTTGTCAGAGTTGCTCCTGACGCAAACTTTAAAACGCTTTGCGACTTATTTCGATTTGGAATCGGGCGCGAGTCGCTCCGTTTTTAACACATCCCAAGCAATTACAGCGGCGATAAATTACAAGCCTAAGCGAAAATCAAGAATAAATAAAAATAAATCCGACTTGTGAAAACGTAGAAAACTTTAGAATATCAATTTTATCGGGAGAAACTTTTGAGCAAAAATTAAAAGCTGAATTAACGCGGGCGCAACCGCTAGGTGCGACTCCAATCCAAGTTTATCGAAAAATGTGTTTGAGAAGATAGTTACACGCGCCTCGCGTCCAATGATTCGTTGGAAGGCGCGTAAGTTTCAATGTTATACCTACATAAACCATTTTTCGATTCTTTCAAATAATTCCTGCCAGCCGTCAATTTTCGGCTGATCTTTAATCCTGAAAGAATGATTTGCGCCTTCCACGCGGTCGTAAATCACCTGTTTGTTTTTAGCGACGAGTTGCGCGTAGAGCGCATCGGATGAAGTCGGGTCAACCGCTTTGTCCTCTGTTCCTTGAGCGATGTAAATTTTTGCCCGCACCCGGCTCAATTCTTCAATCGGCGAGGAAGCCAGAAAGGTTGACCAGCGGCGATAAGCAAAACCGAAGAAAAACTTTTCCGCGCTCGTCGGATCGGTTTGAATGTCTTTCCATTTATCCAAAACATACGAGACGCGCGCCTCCGGGTCGGGTGAAACTTCCGTGAAGAACTCGCCACGGCGAGCGAGCGCGAGCAAATCGTAAAGTTGACTCGCGCCGCCGCCCGCCAACGTAGAAACGTGCGTCACGATTTGCGGCAAATCACGCGCGATGCGACAGGCGACTAATCCGCCTTCGGAGTGTCCGATGACTAAAGTTTTGTCTTTGCTAATTTGCGGGAGTTGACGAACGGCGCGAATTGCCGCTTCGTTTGCTTCCGTCCAGCGTTCTAAAGTGTGTTCGCGGTTAAATTCTGCCAAATCTTTGCAACCGTCCGGTGGCTGAAAGAGATACTTGACGCCGGGCTTTTCGACAATTAAAACACGCGCCTTGTCTTTGAAGACATCGGCGGCTACGATGTGTCCGCCCGCCGGACGAATTTTGCCGTTCCGCGCTTCAAAGCGCGAACTGCAACCCGAACCTTCGATAAACACCACAAGCGGAAGCGGATTTTGGCTGGCGGCTGCCTTTGAAAGATAAAAGGCGATTTGGCGTCCGAAACGGTCTAAGGTGGAAAATTTTTCGTAAGGCTGACTCGGAACAAGTTCGGCGGTTTTTGACGGTTCGTAGCGTTTTACTTTCGATTGTCCGGCACTTTCTCCGGGAATGATGACAAACAATGCCGGCAACAATAAAAATAAAAAACCCGAATTAAATTTTTGTTTCATAAAAAATTCCTTGTTGTAAAGGACAACCGCGCAACACCGAAGCGACATAGGCGCAGCACTCAATAGCGTAAATCTACTGAACGTCGTTGCCGCGCGTTAAATGTTTTGTTCGGTTGCGCGTTAGAGTTAATGTTTGTCTGTCTTAATACTGATTTTGTTTGTTACTAAAAATTCTCTGTCCGATGCGTCTAAAAAACTGTTAATTACGGTTTCTTTGTCAATCTTTATTTTTTCATAAAACCTCAACTGTTTATTGACCGAAATCTTCACTGGTTTACCGTAATCAATCATTCCGAAGGGAATTAAAATTTGAAGTTCGCCAACGCCTGAAGTTTCCAGCTCAAAAACATTATTCGCATAACCGGCGTTTAGGAGGGCAACTTGATTGTTCTCTTTTGTCGAATTGGATTCTTGTTGATCTTCATTTACAACACTCAGTCTTTTAATTGACAGCCAAAAATTGGACTTTGCATTGTCATCTGTTTGCCAACGAATCGAGCGCGGAAACGGATTTCTTTTTTCTTTGAGCAACGTCGTAAATGTATTTTTGACTTCCGTTTGATAATCGCCCATAAAATTATGTCCCGCGTCTTTGAGCGGCGTAAAAATCCAATTTGGCTTCTGCGTTTTCAGTTTGTCGTAAATTCCTGATACAACATCAAACTTAAACAATTCGTCGTCCGTTCCGTTAAGCGTGATTAGCTTTTGTTCGTTTGTAAGATTGCCGTAAAAGGATTGTCCGAGCGACAAACTCGGCAACAGCGCAAAAGTGTAAAAGCCTGCAAAATCGGTTCGATTATTTAGTGCGAACCAGAATGCGCCTCTTGCTCCGTCGGAATGTCCGCCGATAAAAACTCGATTATCGTCAATGTTGTAAAGTTTCTTGACAAGGTGAATTTCGCGCGAAATTGTTTCCAAAGCCTGCTCGTTATCGAGCCAATTAAAATCTTTCCTTGCAAAAGGGTAAATAATAAATGAATTGGTTTCGGCGAGATTTCCCAACACATCTTTTTCAAACAAAGGAATCATTGATTCGGTCGAAAACTGTTTTCGGTTGCTGACCGCGCCGTGCAAGTAAATGAGCAGAGGTTTTGCTTCCGAAGGTCGGTAATCTTTGGGAATGTATAACAGAAAAGGAATACTGATATTGTCTTTTGAATTTATCGAATAGAGAGTCCAATGGTCTGTTTTCGGCGGCGTTTGATACTCTTTGAATCTCTTAAGATATTGAACTAATTTTTTGCCCGAAAGTTTTTGAAGTTTTTGGACGAGTGCTTTTTCTTGGTCTGACGAGTAATTTAGCCTTAGCGACTTGTCGTTAATGCTCTTTTTATATTGTTCTTTCGCCGCCTGAAAAGTTTCGTATTTTACTTTCATCTCGCCGATTGTGTTTTTCCATTCCGGCGTATTGCTGAAACAACTGTTGAGCGTGTCTTTGGCGAAAAAATCGTAATTATAGAAATCTTGTGTTTTCTCAAACGATTTCAGGAAATACTTAAACGCGCTGTCCGGTTTCTTGCACTGGCAAGCCGATTGTGCCGCGTAATACATCGGGTAATTCGCCAGCTCTTGCGCCTTCATCGCTTTCTCAAAATTGTCGAGAGCATTGCAGTAATCTTTGCTGAAATAATAGTCAACCGCTTTGTTCAAAGGATTATTTTGTGCGAACGCAATTTGGCAGAAAGCGGTTAGAATCAACCCGACAACAAAAACTTTGAACATTAAGATTTTCACATTCATTGGAGGTATTATTTAGTCAATTCCTGAATTTTAATTTCGAGCAGCTTTTTCGATTCTTCGTTGTATCCATTGAAGATGTGAACGATGTCGCCGTTTTTATCAATCAGATAGGCTTTCGGAATCGCGCGAATTTTATAAGCGGCGACCTGTTCGCTGTAAAAACCTTTGAGATCTGAAATGTTTGTCCAAAAAATTCCGTCGTCCTTTGAAGCCTTCTGCCAATTTACGGAATTGGTGTCGGTCGAAAAACTGACGATTTCAAATCCGTGCGATTGATACTTCCGGTAGAATTCGGCGAGTTCTTTGTTGCTTTTCCTGCACGGACCGCACCACGAAGCCCAAAAATCGAGCAGAACAACTTTACCTTTAAAATCGGACAGTTTAATCGAGCGATTTTCACTATTGCCGCCGACTATTTCAACTGATTTCGCTCCGACTTTTAAATCGTCCGTTGCAATATACTGCCCGATGATATCTCCGTATTTAGTGTTTTTTAGCGAAGAAGGGAATTTGTCGAACAGTTTCTTTAATTCGTCTCTTGAAAGGTCGTTGCGTAAAAAGAAAAGCTCTTTTACCGTGACCAGCGACGGTTTGAAAGTCGCAATCGTCTGTAATCTGTTTGCCAGAACTTTTTTGTCAATTCCGCCGACGGTTTTTAATATCTCCCGTTGTTTATTTTCATCCGCCTCAGTCAACCACTTTTTCATCAGAGCATCGCGTTCGTTTAGTAGGCTTTGGTATTGATTTATCACTGCTCGATGAATATCGTTGACCGGCGAACCTTTTATCACAGCATCGGCGAAATTATTTTTGTTCGCAGTAATCGTCATCGTTTTGTTTTCCGGCCAGAAATTTAAGTCATTGACGCCGCCCTTTTCATCTTTGAAATAAAGTCTGTAGCCCGTGGGTTCGGCGAGTTTGCCCTTAAAAGTCAATTTTTGATTTTTAAGTTGCGCGACGGTTCTGATTTGTTCGTCGTCTAAATTCAAAAGCGTAAATTCGGTGCCGTCTTGAAAACCCGTTAGGTGACAGACGAGCGTATAAGTTCCACTGGTTTGTCCAAACGCCGCATAAGTCAGCAACACTAGAAGCAAAATTTTGATTGTTGATTTAATGATTGACATATTATTTTTCTTCATAAGTTTATCGCTCAAGATTTTTGCCGGTTAGAGTTCCTAAAAGTTATTCTGCGACCACAATTTCTACTGAAATTTTATGTCAATCAAAAAATATGTCGGTATGGCATATTTGATTCCGAATTCTTCGGGATTCACGCCCGACTGAGCGACTTCACAATACTGCTCGGAACCGTCCTTCTTTTTATAGGGCATCATAAAAGTCAGAATGTAAGTGCTTGTTTTTAACGGGATTGAGGCTTCTTTACTGCTTCCGAGAAAGTCTTTTTGAGCAAAGCCCCGATTGTTTTTGCCGACTTTGTATTCTCGTCCTTTGCGGAATCCGTCGAATTGAAAATCAAATTTCGCCGTATCTTGTTGGGTGATTTTAGTCAGAACACGGAAAACGAATTTGTCGCTTTTAATCCGAAAATATTCGTCTTCTTTGGAATCGAAAACAATGTCCGTTTTCGTCAATTTTCCCTTGACGTATTGTTTGACGGAAATCTGAAAGTCTTTGCCTTTCAAATCTTCACCCGAAAAAACCAGCTTGCTCATACCAATCTCTTCAAAACGCAGAACGCTCAACAAATCGATGTTTTCCGAGCCGTATTTGTTCTGCATCTTGATGTCGGATTGGGCAAAACCGCCCGCATTAAGCAAAATAACCGTTGCTAAAAGTAAAAGTGTTTTTTTCATAATCTCCTTCCTGTTCCGGGCAAAGTTCACCCGTTGACTGACGCTTTGGAAAACGCCGCCGGTTAAATATTTACAAGTTGTTTCGGATTTTATTTGATTAAATCTTCTAAAAATTTCAAGTTCTTCGGAGTCATAACGAAAAATTATTAACGAAAAACTATTTCTGGACTTCGATTGTAATTTTATTCACCCAAACCAAAACATTCGCCAATTACAAATTCTTATCAATCAGTTCTTCCAGTTTATCCGTTTTGTTCGGTTCCAATGCTCCCGAATAAATGACTTTTCCGGTTCTATCAATCAACACAATGGTTGGAAAACCATCTATCCCGTAGCTTTCTGCCGTCTCTTTACCGCCATACAGAATTTGAAATTTCGCCTGATTATTCTTTGCAAATTTTTGAATAATGTCTTTGGTGTCATCGGCATTTATGGCAACCAGCTTAAAATCTTTGTTTTTGTATTTTTCCTCTAAAAAATTTAATTTAGGCACGGCAGCTATGCAATACCCGCAAAAACTTATCCAAAATTCAACTAATACAACTTTATTTTTATATTGACTTAATGAAACGGGAGCCTCATCACTTAAAGATGGAAGTTTCCATTCAAGCGCGTTTTGATCGACATTTATCAATTTGTTTTCCCTTGGTTTTTCGGGTTTATACTCGTTCAAATAAGTCGAATAATACCAGGAAGTTTCAGGTGGCAAGACAAGTTTCTCCGTTTTATATTCAAAGTTGGTTCTTGTAAAATCCTGATTGACATCATTTACCCGAAACACTTCGAGCGGGAGATGATTGGATTTATCAATAGTCAAACGATATGTGAACTTTCTTGGCATTGTAATAATAAAATAATCGCCGCTGAGAGTCAGAATCTTGCTGTCTAAAGTAAATTCCACAACATAAAAACTTTTGTCGTCAATGGATTTCTCAGTGATGGTTTTAGGAATAGTTTTGTCTGAAATAATCTTTGGAAGAGAATTTTTCAACGTCACCAGTGAATCGTAAAAACCGGGAAGGCTTTCAAAGTCATTAAAACTCGGCTTATTCTTGATTGTAATTGTTTTGGTTTTCTTATTTAAGAGAAAATACTCCGAGCCGTTGAAGACGAATATAAAATTCGGTTCGTCAAATTGAAATCTTGACCCGATAATTTTGTCGGCGGATGTAAAATCCAGAAAACTTTCTATCTGCATTTTACTGAGAAAGCCGCTCGACTGGTAGTTAAGTTCTCTCCGAAATGTGTAATTGAGTGTTTTGAGGCTTGATAATTTATCGGAAGCTTTCTTCAACACGTTTTCCGCCGAATCAGTTTTGCTTTTGGCAGAAATATTTGTTGTCGAAAAGTTGTAGGCTAAACACAGCAAAATAACCGCAACATAAAATTTCATAAAATCATAACTCCTTATCCCATTTTTGGGGTTTATGCATTTCAGAACATTTTCATTCGTTTTGACAACCGTTTTCTCGATTTTATTTGATTAAATCTTCCAAAAATTTTAAGGCTTCCGCGTTCTTGCTGTTGCCGAGCGACCGAATCGCTTCGAGTCGTAATTTATCCGATTTATCGTTTTTGGCGGTGTCGAGAAGTTTTTTTGCCGCTTGATTTTGTGTGCTTTCTGCTAAGGAATGAATAATGGCAATTTTGAATTGTTCATCTGTTTCCGCGTTATAGATTCCCGAAAAAATTTCGATAATTCCTTCTCGCTCCGACCAGCCAGCGAATCCTCGCAGAATTGAAAATGCCAGACGACGCAGTTCGGCATCTTTTTCGGCGCGGACGATTTCGAGCAATTTATCAAATCCCTTTTTCGGACTTTTGCCCGCCGTCGAAGTTATGTTACCCGTGTAACTTTGTAAGTTCTGAGCGTAATCAGTCTTCAAAAAACCGTTCGACGCGCTGCCGAAAGAATTGATAATCGACTTTTTAACTTCCTGATCGTTTTCCGCCGCGTAAAGCCGCGCGAGTTCATCGGCGGATTGGTCGTCGCCGATATTCGCCAGCGCGTAAACTAATTCCTTGCGGATTTTTACGCTCGTTTCATTTTGAAAACCTTTGACGAGCGTTTCGCGCAGCAGCGGAATGAATTGTTTATCTATTGTTTCGCCGCCGGTCGAAAAGCCGAAACTCTGATTCAATTGCGAATACTGCTGCGCGGTTCGAGAAACGCTCGGTCTGCGAGAAACAATCGGTCTTCGCAGCACGCGCAAGGCTTCCTGTTTGAATGTGTCGCTCGCCTTTGCATCCTTCTCAAAAAGCTCGCCGAGCGTTTCTATCGCTCGTTTCGGGTCGGCGGCGAGCAGGCTTTGAAAGGCGGCGATTTTGATTTCGTCCACGCGGTCAAGCGGAACCGGCGGCGCGGCGACGGCAAATCCCGGATAGGTCGTAAATTGCGGCGGTAAATTGCCCGCACCCGTTTTCGCCGTGTTTTTTGGAGACTGCGCCGCCGATAAACCGGAAAGAGAACCGAGCGTGGTCGCCGAAGACGCAGGTAGCGGATAAATCTTTCCGAGCGGCGCGGCAATTTCCATTTTCATCACGGAAGCGTCCGAAGCCCACGACGAAGCGGGAAATTTCTCCAGCAGCCGGTCGAGCGCGGCATCGGCTTCCTTGAAATTTTTCTGCTTTTTATGACAAAAGGCGAGCCAGTAAAGCGCGACATCAGCGGATTTGTTGTCCGGGTAGCGATTGACGATTTCGCCGAACTTTTCGGCGGCTTTCGCCCATTGCTCATCGTCAATCAAATCTCTGGCTTGGCGAAATTCTTTATCGAAATCGTCCGGATTGATTTTTCCGGTTTTAGCTCCGGGCGCATTTGACCCGAAAGCATTGGCGGTTTTCGGCACTGCCGCGATATAAAAAGCGAATATAATAAACAATGCCGAAAGGATTTTATGAACTTGTTTGAATGAATGCTGTTCGTCTTTCATTTTATTTCTCCGTTGTTAAAATTGCCGAGCCGTTAATTTACCGCCGAAAAATGCCATCGTTATTCGACTCAACCGATTAATAAATTTGCAGGCTGGCGATAATGTTTTGATTTTTGACGCGCTCTCTGATGTCCGTAACTACACCGGGCGCGGAACTTTCCTCTAAATTGGCGATTTCCAGCAGATAAGGCTCGACGCGATTAAGAAGTTCCAGCGCGTCAGCCATTCCGAACATTTCGCTGCTCTGCCTGAGCCGCGAATTTTTTTCGAGGAGTTTTCGCGCCTGCTGTTTTTCGTAGGCGACATCATAGAGCGCGTTTCCGTTCACTTCACCCGCGCGCGCGTTTCTGAATGTTCGGAGCAGCAGTTCGACTTTTTCAAGCTGCCGCGCGGTTTCGATTTCAAGATTTTTTAACTCCAATGCCTGCGCCCGCGCTTGTTCGTTCAATCGAAGTTTGTCCGCCGGAAAGTTTTTTTCGCCCCGAAACGCAGCCTTTTTCTTTAAGGTCTCGCTTCCTGCATCAATTAACTTAAAATCGGCGGCGGTTGTGTTTTTCGCAACTGACAATTTTTTTGAATCATTGTTTTTGATAATTTTCGGCGCGTTAATCTCTTTGCCGCCTATTTGTTCGGGCGGTTGATCGGGTGTTACTTCAGCATCAACTTTGCCCGTTTCCGGGACAAAAGGTTCGTTTTTATCAATTTCGATTCGGCTCGAATATCGATTTTCCTCAGCGTTTTTACTCGTCCAAAAATGCAGCAGTCCGAAACCGATGCCGAAAACAATTAGCGCGGCGGCAAACACTGACGGTGCGGACAAATGCCTCAAACCGAACGAATATGTTTTCCAGAAAGGCGTGGTTGCAGGCACAACGACACGGCGCGAATTTTCCTCGGTTTCCAGCTTTGCCTGAAATTTCGTCCATAAATCCGGCGGCGGCTCGGCGGCAAACAGATAATGGGCGTAGATTTCCTTTTCGTGTTTCAAAACTTCCAGTTGCGCCGCGCATTCCGGGCAAGCGAAAATGTGTGAACCGACCCGCGCCGCAGTTTGTTCGTTAATCTCGTCTTCTAAAAAATCTTCAATTAAATTGAGATAAAATTCGCAATTCATTTTCCTGCCTCCAAATACGGTTCGAGCGTGTCTCGCATCTCGATTTTCGCGCGTCGCAAATCGGTTTTAAGTTTCGGAATCGAGCTGCCGGTAATGTCCGAAATTTCTTTATAACTTAAATGTTGAAGTTCTTTGAGCGTGAAAACAAGCCGCTTGTCGAAGTCCAATTTTTCGAGTGCCGCGCCGATGACCTGATTTAATTCCTTGCTCAAAAATTGTCGGTCGGGCGCGAGCGTTTTTTCGTCGGGCATCTCAAACGATTCGATTTCATCTGCGCTTTGCACGCCTTCCTTACGGCTCAAGCGCAACGACTTGTAAATAATGTTTTTGGCTATCGCGCAGAGCCACGTTTGCAGTTTCGCTTCTCCGCGCAAACCGCGAATATTTTTATAAGCTGCCAGAAAAGTTTCCTGCGTTAATTCTTCCGCCGCCGACTGTTCACCGCGCATCGCATAGATAAATTTGTAGACGAAACGATAATGACGCTCGAAAAGCAAACCGAACGCCGCATCGTCGCCCGCTTGCGCGCGGGCGATCACCTCGCTGGAATCGTCCGCTAAATCTTTTATCTCTGCTTCCGCGCGAAAGGGCATCGGTATGTCCATATGTTTGACTCGCAAATCAACTTACAAACAGTTAGTTCCCAAATTTACAAAAAGGTTTCAATTTTCCAATAAAAAATTTCAATATCAAACTCTCTCTGTCTGTGCTGACTGATGTGAATTTACTTTTTACTATCTCGGAAGGGAAATCAAAACTAAGTAATTAAACAAAACAGAATACAACCGAATGGCGCAGGCGGCATTGCGCCTTTTTATACAGTGCCGGTTTAAGTTTGAACAAAATCCGAAAAATAAAAGCGGCGAGTAAATATGTGAGGTTTACCGAAAAAAATTATGGATCAATTAATAAACACGCAGAATTTGGACGGTAACGGGCTGGCAACCGACATTTGGGCGATGCTTAGTAATGTAGTCGCCGACACGACGACAGCCGCGCCGGACAATCAAACAAGCACTGTGGAACAAAGCGAAATGAGTTATCTGCCTGCTGATTTGGCAACCGAGATTTTAGGCAAGCTCGAACAAAAGAAGGAAACGGCAGCCGCGCATTTAGGAATTTTGGCGGCGGAAGTCGAAACAATGCCGTTTGATTTGACCGCGCTCGAACAGGCAGGAATTTTCCTAAATATTGACGCGACCGGCTTTTCGGTTTTGAGCCGCCAGCTCGATTGGCAATCTTTGGGTATCGAACTGCCGAAAGAACAAGCCGTTCATCTCAGCCCGCCGCGAACCGGACTGCTTCCCGACGATTATCGCAAACCGCTTCAGCGCGCGGCATCCAAGGCGCACAACGCGCTCGACCGTTACAGCTTTCGATTTGCTCTGTGCGAAACCGTGCTTGGCTCAAGCGAATATCGCTGGATTCCTTATACCGCGTTTGAAGCGTTTGAAAAAGAGTTTGCTGCCGCCCTCGAAAATCTCGCCCGCGCCAAATCTGCGGTGATTGACAATTACCCGGAAATTCTCGAAACCTTGCGCGAAACTTTCCGGCA
>JBPCPU010000176.1:0-24648 GCA_050998795.1 Pyrinomonadaceae bacterium | reverse complement strand
GTCTGTTCCCGCCGCCTTTGAAAATTCAACGAACGGCGGGAACAGACCGCCTCTCAACGATGAAATAAATTAAATTATCAAAATTGAATTACGCACTGGCTTCAATTAAATTAGTTTTGAGAGCATTTCATTTAGCAAATCCCAAACTTTTCGCAGATGTCTTTCTTCAACGCGAATACTGCCGACCGAAAGGCGCAAAGTATATTTTCCGTTCAGTTTCGTGTGCGACAAATACGCTTCGCCCGAAGCGTTGATTTCGTTCATTATTTTTTCGTTCAAAGCGTCCAAATCTTCCACGCTTGGCGGACAAGCACGAAAACAGACGAGCGCAAAAGGTACAGGCGCAAGCATTTCAAAATTTGGCGAATCGTCAACCCAATTTGCAAAAAGCCTTGCCAGTCGGCAATGTTCGCGCAATCTTTCAATCAAACCTTCTTGTCCGAAATAGCGCATCACAAACCAAAGTTTCAAAGAACGAAAGCGGCGACCAAGCTGAATTCCGTAATCCATCTGATTTGTAACGGTTTCGTTTGTTTTCAGATATTCGGGAACGAGAGAAAACGCGCGTTTTAATAAATCCAAATGCCGACAATACAAAACCGATAAATCAAAAGGCGTGAACAGCCATTTATGCGGATTTGTAACAATCGAATCGGCGCGTTCACAGCCTTTCAGACAATATTGCAGTTCGGGAACAATCGCCGCGCTTCCCGCATACGCCGCGTCAACGTGCAGCCACATCGCATTTTCTTCGCAAATCGGCACAATTTCGGGAATCGGGTCAATGCTCGTCGTCGAAGTCGTGCCGACCGTTGCGACAACGCAAAAAGGCAAAAAGCCGTTTGCTTTGTCTTCTTCAATCGCTTCATGCAGTTTGTCGGGAATCATTCGGAATTTTTCGTCCGTTGCAATTTTCACGAGCGACTTTTGTCCGAGTCCGAGCAATAACACAGCTTTTTCAACCGACGAATGCGCCTGTTCGGAAGTATAAACTCGCAAAAGCGGCAAATCATTGCGTCCGCTCATTCCGTCTTCGCGGATGCTTAAATTCAAACCTTCACGCGCCGCCGCAATTGCGTGCAGTGTCGAAACCGAAGCCGTATCGTAGATAATTCCCTTCAAACCTTTGTCCAAACCCATCATTTGCCGCAGCCAATCAAGCACGACTTCTTCGAGTTCGGTCGAAGCGGGCGAAGTTCGCCAGAGCATCGCTTTCATATCAAAAGCCGCGCTCAAAAGTTCGCCGAAAATGCCGACGGAACTTGTCGAAGTCGAAAAAAGCCCGTGAAAATTCGGATGATTCCAGTGAGTAATGCTTGGCAAAATCAACTTGTCAATGTCTTTGATAACTTCCGCGAAATCTTCACCGTTGGCGGGCGCGGATTTCGGCAAATTATCTTTTAACCAATTCGGCTCAATCTGTGAAAGCACGGGAAATTGTTCGATATTCTCAAAATAATCGGCAATCCAATCAATGAGTTCGTGTCCGTAACGGCGAAAATCTTCTTTCGGCATATCGCCGAAATCAGTTTGTAATTCATTCATAATTTTGTGGAACGAAAGAGTTTTTTCGTTGCGTTGTTAAAAAAAGGTTAAAAACCACTCGACAGTCGGGCAATTAAAAGTATAATATCTCAATCGTCAATCTCGCCAACGACTTAATGTTAAAAAATTTATTGCGCCAAAAACCTGGTTAAAACAAGAAAGGTAGAAAATTTATTTTCACACGAGGAAATATATGGCAACCGAAGCGACCGTCAACGAAAAAGTAACAAACGAAGGTTTTGTTCGCGGACTCGGACTGCTCGATTCGACAATGATTGTCGCCGGTTCGATGAT
The DNA here is from genome assembly GCA_050998795.1 of Pyrinomonadaceae bacterium. Lineage (GTDB taxonomy): Bacteria > Acidobacteriota > Blastocatellia > Pyrinomonadales > Pyrinomonadaceae. Next base: position 22,809 of record JBPCPU010000176.1, on the reverse strand, counting down.
TGGCTCGGGTATTTTTATCGTTTCGGCAGATATTGCGCGGCAGACGGGTTCGGCGGGCGGTTTGCTTTTAACGTGGATTATCACGGGACTTTTGACGATTTTTGCCGCGCTGAGCTACGGCGAACTCGCCGCGATGATGCCGAAAGCGGGCGGACAATACGTTTATCTGCGCGAAAGTTATTCGCCGCTGTGGGGTTTTCTTTACGGCTGGACGCTGTTTTTGGTGATTCAAACCGGAACGATTGCGGCGGTTGCCGTCGCGTTTGCGCGATTTTTGGGCGTTTTGTTTCCGGCGATTTCGCCGACCTCGTGGATTATTCCGCCGATAAATTTAACGAGCGGTTACGCCGTTTCGCTTTCTGTGCAACAACTCGTCGGCGTTTTGCTGATTATCTTTTTGACGATTCTCAACACGCAGGGATTAAAACTCGGCAAGATGATTCAAAATGTTTTCACATCGGCGAAAACTTTATCGCTTTTTGTTCTGATTTTGTTGGGAATTTTTATCGGTGGCGCGGTTGGCACTTTTTCAAATAACTGGTCAAATCTTTTTACGCCGCAAAATGCCGCCGTTATCAAACCCGACTTTGCATTTTTGCCCGAAGTTTCGGTGGACGGCGGATTGTTTGCGCTCGTTGTCGTTTTTTGCGTCGCGCAGGTCGGTTCGCTTTTTTCTTCCGACGCTTGGAATAACATCACTTTTACGGCGGGCGAAGTGAAAAATCCGCAAAAAAATGTGCCGCTTTCGCTCGCTTTGGGAACGGGTTTAGTTATCACGCTTTATTTTCTGGCAAACATTGCTTATCTGGCGACGCTTTCATTGACGCAAATTCAAAACGCGCCCGAAGACAGAGTCGGAACGGCGGCTTTGCAAGTTATTTTCGGCGGAATCGGCGCATCCGTGATGGCAATAGCGATTATAATTTCGACCTTTGGCTGTAATAACGGTTTAATTCTTTCCGGTGCGCGGGTCTATTATGCGATGGCGAAGGATAAACTGTTTTTCCAATCAACCGCGAAACTCAATAAAAATCACGTTCCGGCTTTCGCTTTGATTTTGCAGTGTGTTTGGGCTTGTCTTTTAGTTTTGCCGCGCACGCGGTCGGGAAAATTTCTGCCGGACGGCGCGGAAGATTACGGCAATCTTTACGGAATGCTGCTCGATTATGTCGTTTTCGCCGTGTTGATTTTTTATATTTTAACAATTATCGGACTTTTTATTTTGCGACGAACGCGCCCCGATGCCGAACGCCCGTATAAGGCTTTCGGTTATCCGGTTATTCCTGCCGTTTATATCGTCGCGGCAACCGTAATTTCTCTGGTTTTATTATTTTACAAACCGCAAACGTCGTTGCCCGGTTTGGCAATCGTGCTGTCGGGCATTCCGGTTTATTTTATTTGGAGAAAATTAGGAGTTCGAAATTGAAGACCATTTTTAGATTACAAACTTTGTTAAAAGCAATTATTTTGGAATAAATTTAGGAGGATTTTATGTCACTTTTCGCAACTAAGCCAATTGACAAAATTATCGCTGAAGCACAAGAAACCGGCGGGCATACTTTAAAGAAGACGCTCAGCTCGTTGGATTTAACGATGCTCGGAATTGGTGCAATCATCGGCACGGGAATTTTTGTTTTAACCGGACAAGCCGCCGGTAAACACGCGGGTCCGGCGGTTGTCATTTCAATGATTATCGCGGGCATTGTCAGTGCTTTTGCCGCGCTTTGTTACTCGGAGTTTGCATCGAGCGTGCCGATTTCCGGCTCGGCTTACGCTTACGGTTACGGCACGCTCGGCGAGTTCGTGGCGTGGATTATCGGTTGGGATTTGATTTTGGAATACGCATTCGGCGCGGCAACGGTCGCCGTCGGATGGTCGGGCTATGTCATCAGTTTTCTCAAAGACATCGGAATAAACTTTCCGGCTGCGCTCAGCGCCGCGCCCGGAACGGCAGTAAAACTAGCTGACGGCAGCGAAACTACAGCTATCTTTAATCTACCGGCGTTTTTAATTTCGATTGCAGTAACAGCCTTGCTGATTAAAGGAATTAAGGAATCAGCCAGTTTTAATTCGATTATCGTTGTTATCAAAATTTTGGTCGTCGTCTTATTTATCGTAGCTGGTATCGGTTACGTCAGCCCGAGTAATTTGGGTTTGGGCTGCACGCCGGGTTCGCCGGGCTGCGCCGAATTTATGCCGTTTGGTTTTAGCGGAGTCGTTACCGGAGCAGCCGTTATTTTCTTCGCTTATATCGGGTTTGACGCGGTTTCGACTGCCGCCCAGGAAGCAAAAAATCCGCAGCGCGATATGCCAATCGGTATTTTGGGTTCGCTTGCCGTCTGCACGGTTTTGTATATTTTGGTTGCCGGAATTATGGTCGGATTGGTTGATTATAAACTTTTGACCAATGCCGCCGCGCCGATTGCGGTTGCCATTGACGCAGCCCTCCAAAGAGCGCAGGGGACGACGATGGGAACGGTTTTAGCGGTATTTCCAACGATTATTAAAGTCGGCGCGGTTCTGGGACTTAGCTCGACAATGGTTGTAATGGTGATGGGACAACCGCGTGTTTTTTATTCGATGTCAAAAGACGGTTTGCTTCCGGCTTGGGCGGCGAAAATTCACCCGAAATATCAAACGCCGCATATTACGACGATGATTACCGGCGCGATTGTGGCAATTTTAGCAGGTTTTGTTCCTATCAGTTTGCTCGGCGAGCTGGTCAGTATCGGAACATTGTTCGCGTTTGTCATTGTCGGAACGGGCATTATTATTCTGCGGTCTTCAAATCCGGCGTTGCATCGCCCGTTTAGAGTTCCGTTTTCTCCGTTTATCCCGGTTGCAACGGTTGTTTCGGCGGCTTATTTGATGAACAGCCTGCCGCTCGATACGTGGATTCGTCTGATTGTTTGGATGTCTATCGGCTTGGTCATCTACTTTGCATACAGCTATTCTCACAGTCATCTCGGTGCAGACATCGAGGACCGAGCAATCGAGGACACATCCCGAAACTACACGCCGCCCGTTGCGGCAATTATAGCGATTGTTTTAGCAATCGTGCTGACGATTTTTCAAGTATTGTATTTGATGCCTAATCCCACACCTATTGACCTCGGAATCCGACTTTTCGCTTGGATTGTAACCGGAGTTTTGGTGGCGGTGCTGATGTATGGAAAAGGAGACCGTAATCGTGGTCGCAGTTCGCAGGTTAAAACAATCGGTTTGGCGGCTTCGCTGTTAAATTTAGCGATTTGGGGCGGAATTACATATTGGTATTTCGTCCACTACGCCGAATATCACGTTAAGTAAATGTCTTGATTTGTCAATACATTTAATGCGGAAAAATTTATTTGAAAGATAGTTAAAAGTAAAGAGTTTATAATGCGAGAGTTTAGCGCGTCTGCTGCTCGCCCGAACTTTAAATTATAAACTCATCACTTTTAACTATCTTTCAAAAAAAATTTAACTACACCATCCTTATTTGTTTCTGCATCATCACAAAAAACTACTCTTAATTGCAAGAAAAAGCGGACGTTTGATGCGCCCGCTTTTTCATTTTATTTACTTTTTCAATTTACTTAAAAGTTAATTTGTCGTGTTGGACTATCAGTGCCGGGCGCGGGAACATCATCCTGGATTTTTGCCAGAGCATCCGGGTAAATTTTAATATCGCCTTTGGCTTCCATTTCCTGCCGTCTGCTTGCCAGATAATCCTGATAAACCCGTTCGCGTTTTTCCGCCAATTTCGTTTGAATTAGTTGGTCGCGCTGTTTGGCAAAATCCTCCATATTGGCTTCCTCGCGACTGTTCACGCCGACGACATACCAATCATCGCCAATTTTTATCGGCGTTTTGGTAACTTCGCCCTGTTTCAAACCATAAATTGCAACTTCCAATGCTTCGGAAGTTGCCGCGCTCGGACCTTGACCAAGCGGTGAACCCAAGATAAAACTTTTTGCGTCCTGCGCTTTCAAACCTTTAGCTTGCGCGGCGGCACTCAAACCGCTTGCCGAACCTGCATCGGTAGCGATTTGGTCGGCAATTCCATCAATCTTTGTCTTTGCCTGCTCGACCTTGACGGTTTCGGCAATTTTCTCTTTTACCTCGTCAAACTCGGCGTCGCGCGGTTCTTTTTTATCAACCAGCATCGGAATTGCAAAACCGTTTTGAATCGGAATTTTATCGCCGACATCGGCTTGATTTTCAAGCGATGCGATGCCTTCTTCAAACTGCGGCGAATTTCCGATATTTTCTACATCATCGCCCGCTTTTACATAACCTGTTTCGCGCACCATATCCTTCGGATTCATATTGGCTTGCGCGGCAAATTCTTCGGCTACTTTCTGCACGTCTTTGACTTCTTTCAAACGGTCGCTAACCTTTTGCGCGAGTTCGGCGACGACGGCGTAGGCGCGGCGGTTTCTAAGACTTACCTCAATTTCCTTTTTCGCATCTTCAAAAATTTTCGGTACTTCTTCGCCGCGACGCAGGATATAATAACGGTCTTGATAGCTGATTGGTTCGGTAATTTCACCCGGCTGCATCTTCAAAAGACGTTGATACGGGTCGTCCGGTTTGCCCGGATTTTCCTTAATCAAACCGGGAATTTTTCCGCCGTTAAGAGCGGTTCCCGGGTCTTCGGATTGACCTTTGGCAAGGTTGGCAAAGGCTTCTTCGGAAATTTTTCCATCCTCTTTTCTTGCCTGTGCCAATATATCATTAGCTTTCGTCAAAACTCTTGAATCATCTTCAGGCTTTAGAACACGAAGGACGATTTGCTGTCCCTGAATGCCTGCTACTTTTTTGTCGGCGGGAATTTTTTCAAATTCGGCTTTCAAATCTTCATCGGAAATGGGCAGTTTTTCGCCGATTTTTGAAGTGTTTAAGAAAACATAGCGAATCTTCTTTTGCGGAGCATTGATATAAAAATTTTTCTTGTGCTGTTCGAAATAACCTTTTAATTCTTCTTCGCTCGGTTTGATAGTTTGCGCCAAATCCGCACTGCTGACGGGAACATACGTTAAATCAAATTTGGTGTTTTTACGTTTGTAATCGTTCAAAACCTCTTCTTCGGAAACCGTTACGCCGGAAGTCAGAAAGGCTTGAACTTTTTGCCCGCTCAACTGGTCGCGGACGTTTTGTTCAAAACTGGCGACACTTCCGAACTGCTCGGTTACATTTTGTTCGTAACGAGTTTGGTCAAACGGCAATCCGGCGGCATCTTCTTTATTTTGCCGGCGAATGTAACCGGCGACTTCCGCATCGGTCGCCTGCAATCCGAGTTTTCCGGCTTCACCGCGAATAATGCGCTGCTTAATCATCGAATCGAGAAAAAACTTCGCCGGAATCGGTCGTCCCAAACGGTTCATATTCTCCTTTTGCGTCGCTAACTCGGCAACCGTTACATTTTCGCTTCCGACTTTGGCAACCGCCGTTTCATCATGTGCCAAATCACCTTGTTGATTTCTCGATGCCGGCGCATAAAACAAGACTAAACTCGCTACCATTAATATGGCAAAAACTAAAAGAACGAAATTGCGCGTTCTTTCCATACGACTGAAAAACTTTAACATCTTTTATTTTCCTACTTTTTCCTATTTATTGAAGATTGGTTTTATTTTACTACGAGATTGTCAGTTTGGACAAAACGCGATTTTATCAGATTATAGTCTAATGTTCAACGAGCAACGCTATAACCGTAAATTTTTCTTGACTCGAGCCTTATGCCGCAAGATTTTTTTTGCTAAACTTCTGACATTATGAACGAAAGACGCGAGAAATTCCAAACTTCTTCGGGCATCGAACTACCGACGGAATTTAGTCCGGCAAACACCGCCGTTGATTATGAAAACGACATCGGCGACGCGGGCAAATTTCCGTATACGCGCGGAGTTCGGGGAAATATGTATCGCGGCAGATTTTGGACGATGCGCCAATATGCCGGTTTTGCAACCGCCGAAGAATCCAATGCGCGTTATAAATATCTGCTTGAACACGGCACGACCGGATTGAGCGTGGCGTTTGATTTGCCGACCCAAATCGGTTTGGATTCGGACGACGATTTGGCGGCGGGCGAAGTCGGGAAAGTCGGCGTGGCAATTGATTCTTTGGAAGATATGTTGACGCTTTTTGACAAAATTCCGCTTGATACGGTTTCGACTTCGATGACGATAAATGCGACCGCTTCAACGCTTTTGTGTCTTTATCTGGCGGTTGCAAAAAAACAAAATGTTCCGTTTGACAAAGTGAACGGCACGATTCAAAACGATATTTTGAAGGAATACATTGCTCGCGGAACTTATATTTATCCGCCAAAACCTTCACTGAGATTGATAACCGATACGTTTGCTTTTTGCGCGGCGGAAGTTCCGAATTGGAACACGATTTCGATTTCGGGTTATCACATCCGCGAAGCCGGTTCGACGGCGGTTCAGGAAGTTGCATTCACTTTGGCGGACGGAATTGCATACGTTGATGCGGCGATTTCTGTCGGTTTAAAAGTTGACGATTTCGCGCCGCGCCTGTCGTTTTTTTTCAATTCACACAATAATTTGATTGAAGAAATCGCCAAATTTCGCGCGGCGCGGCGGCTTTGGGCGCGAATTATGAAAGAGCGTTTCGGCGCGGTCAATCCAAAATCAATGATGCTTCGCTTTCACACGCAAACTGCCGGTTCAACTTTGACCGCGCAGCAACCCGAAGTAAATATTGTGCGAACAACTATTCAAGCACTCGCGGCAGTTCTCGGCGGAACACAAAGTTTGCACACAAATTCGATGGACGAAGCATTATCTTTGCCAACTGAAAACGCGGCGCGAATCGCTCTGCGAACGCAGCAAGTTATTGCTTACGAATCGGGCGTTGCCGACACGGTTGACCCGTTTGCAGGAAGTTATGCGATTGAGGAATTAACCGATAAAATCGAAGAAAACGCCGTCGAGTATGTCGAAAAAATTGACGCGATGGGCGGAATGCTGAAAGCGATTGAAAACGGTTTTCCGCAGCGTGAAATTCAGGAAGCCGCTTACGATTATCAAAAAGCGTTAGAGGAAAAATCGGAAATCGTCGTCGGTGTGAACCGCTTTCAAATCAAAGAAAACGAAACAATTCCGATTATGAGATTTGACGAAGCGATTGAACGCGGACAAATCGAACGATTAAAAGCATTACGCGAAAAGCGCGACAACGAAAAAACGGAAAATTCGTTGAAGAAATTAGAAGAAGCGGCGCAAGGCGACGAAAATTTGCTGCCAAAAATTTTGGATTGCGTGGAAAATTTTGTGACCGTCGGCGAAATAAGCAATAAACTAAGAAAAGTTTGGGGCGAATACCGCGAAGCCGTTACGGTTTAATAAAAATTATGAGTGAAGAAAAAATTGAAGAAGAATTAGACTCGAAAAGTGTTTCAAACGAACTGCGTTCAATTCGTGAAATTGTCAGGGATTTGTCGAAACCCGTTGCCAAACGTCATCTTCGCACGCGCAAGCAAGGCGGCAAGGAAATCAAATATATTGCCTGGCACGACGCCATAAAATATCTCGACCATTACGCGGCGGGTTGGAATTATGAAATCCGCTCGATTGATTCGATTGGCGGAAAACTTATCTTAACCGTCCGGCTTTCGATTCCGTGTCTTGAAGGCATTGTTTATCGTGAAGCGACCGGACAGGAAGACGAAGAGTTGGACAGTTACGGAAACTCGTCAAGCAACGCCGAATCAATGGCTTTACGACGCAGTGCCGCAAAGTTCGGACTGGGTTTATATCTCTACGACCAAAACAAATAATTTTCACCTTTTTTTAGGACTAATGCAGTTGAATAGAGAAAAGATGAAAGTGATAAATATTTGTCAAAAGAATTTTCCTTTATTTATTAACGAATAGTTGACAGTGAATAGTTAATAACGGCGCGGTCTGTAACTATTTGCTGTTCGCTATCACCTGTTCGCTATTTTTCAGTGAAAATACGGCACAAGTCATCACATTCTATTTTCCCAACTACGTATGCCCTGTTTCATTTTTTCACCGGGTTGAATTTAGTTAATGACAAATATTGTTTTTGTATGTTAATCTTACGAGTGTCTTTTTTCTAAGACACGAATTTCCCTACTTTCAAACCTTCTACTGAAATTTAACAATGGAAAAGTTAAACGAATATCTGCAAACTTTGTTGTCAACCTGCAGTTACGAACTGCATCTCGAACCGAACAAAACACCTTATACGCAATATCACTAAGTAGGTGTAGTATGTAGCCAGTGGAAATTTGTCAACTTTTTGACCGCTTCCGGTTTTGCCAAGTATTTCTTGAATATCTCTTCGACCGCTTGTTCCACCTCCGCATAGCTTTCATAAACTTTGTTCTTTAACTCACGCCTTACTTCCTGAAAAAATCGCTCGACCGGATTCAACTCCGGTGAATACGGCGGCAGCAACTGCTTTTCCACTTTGCCGTAGCTGACGCGCTCACTCCGATGCGCTCCGGCTCCGTCGAGAACCAATACCGTTTCGGCTTCTACTTCACCATTACTTTTCAACCAGCGGCGAAACTCACGGGCGAAAACCGTCATACATTCGACCGTCATCAAAGGCAGAATTAAACCAAACGCTCTGCCGCTCAATGGATTGACTGCCGCATACAAATAACCGTATTCGTAGCCGATGTTCATTCTTCCCACAGGGCGCACACCTTTTGCCGTCCATCGCTTGCCAAGAGCGGTGCGTGTCCCGAACCGAAACTCATCCTCAAAATAATCGGTGCGCCCGTTCAACTGCCGCGCATAGTTTTTTTATATGCCTGTTGCTCTTCTTCAGAGGTGCGAAGGTTGCGCGGACGCGGCACTTTGGCAGTTACTTCCAATCGCTGAAGTAGTTTGCTCACGTTCGCTCGCGCCAGCCGAACGCCGAACTGCTCGAAAATATAAGTTTGAACTTCCGCCTGCGACGCAAATCCCGCCGCCGCCGCGCCGTTGATCTCTCGTTCCTGCTCATAGCTTAACTTGCCGCGCTTTTGCCGCGAATAATTCAGTCGGGCATAACCCGCCAGACCTTCCGCCAGATATTTCTGCCAGATTTCACGTCCGTGTTTATCCGAATAACCAACCATCTGACAGGCTTTATTCAAAAACGGAGTCAAGCCGCTTTTCAAAAGGCGTAAAAGCTGCAACCGCTTTCGCAGTCGCGGATTTTTCTCTTTATTCTCCAACCCTTTCAACTCGTCGGCAGTTTCTGTGATCCGACTGACATAATCCACAGTTCTCATTTCTTGAGTTTATCATACCTACTTACTGATAAACCGTATTATGTCATTTCGGATAACGGCACGACCGAAGTCGCCAATGTACCGCTTTTGGGAACGCAAATCAGTATGCTGATTTTTCCGTTGATTCCGAATGCAGTCAAACTGGAGTTGCCGAACAAACCGCAAGTGGAATTTGTTCACAATCATAATTTGGGCAATTTTTCGTTTCTGGTCAAAAAATCGGCAGCCGGATTTATCGTAACAATTCGTCCGATACTTTCAGTTTCTAACAAAGTTGACAAAGCTGCGGATTTACCGGAGACATTTGATGATTTTGCTTCCTCTGAAACAGAAGTTTCACCTGTTTCCAATTGTGTAAAAGTAAGTTACAAATCATTGCCGACACTAATTTCGCCCGAACCGAAAATAATCGAACAGGAAGACGTTTTCCCAGCGATAAATTCGCAAAATTTTCCCGCCGAAAACTTTTCGACATCTTCTCAGTTTGAAAATTCCGTTGATTTTATATCGCCGCAAATCGTTGAAACAAAACCCGATTATCAAACAGAAAATTTTACCGATTTAAAACCGGAGATTGAAACCGTTCCCATCTACGACCCCGAATTTTCGACGAGTTTTTCCGACACTTCGGCTTATGAACCGCCAATCAGACCGCAGGAATTTGCCGCCGAATATAATCCGCCGCTCACACAAGATTTAATGCACCGGCAAACTTACGGGCAAAATCAAACTGTTGAACAAACCTTTATTACTCCGAATTTGCAATCATCCGTGCCTGTTACAGTCAATGAAAATCCGCCAGCCCGCAAGCGAATGAATGCGCTTTTTTACAAAATGGCGGAAGTCGGCGCGAGCGATTTGCATTTGTCGGTGAGTATGCCGCCGATGATTCGTAAGGACGGCAAGATGAATATCCTTGAAACTCCTGAAGCAACGCTTTTGCCGGACGCGATGAAAGAACTTCTGACTTCGATAATGCCCGCGAAAAATCAGGAAGAATTTCATCGTCGGCACGACACGGATTTTGCGTATGAAATCGAAGGTCTTGCGCGTTTTCGGGCAAATATCTTTATGGACAGAAAAGGAATGGGCGGCGTTTTCCGCATTATTCCGACTAAAATTCTGACTGCCGAACAACTCGGTCTTTCCAAAGCGATAATGGATTTGTGTAATTTGTCGAAAGGCTTGGTGGTTGTTACGGGTCCAACAGGTTCGGGAAAATCAACGACGCTGTGCGCGATGGTTGATTCCATTAATAAAAACCGCGAAGATCACATTATCACTATCGAAGACCCGATTGAGTTCACGCACGAAAATCAAAAATGTCTGGTCAATCAACGCGAGGTTCATAATCATACCGATTCTTTCAAAGACGCGCTTCGTGCTGCGCTTCGTGAAGACCCGGACATTCTGCTTGTTGGGGAAATGCGCGACCTCGAAACGATTTCGATTGCGATTGAAACCGCCGAAACCGGACATCTTGTTTTCGGAACGCTGCACACGACGACCGCGCCTTCAACGGTTGACCGCATCATTGACCAGTTTCCCGCCGACCGGCAGCAGCAAATCCGCGTGATGCTTTCCGAATCTTTAAAAGGCGTTATCGCCCAGACGCTTTTACCGAAAAAAGGCGGCGGACGAGTCGCGGCGTTGGAAGTTTTAATCATTACGCCCGCAATTTCCAATCTCATCCGCGAAGGCAAAACCTTCCAGATTCCTTCGGCAATGCAGACGGGCAAAGCAATCGGAATGACGATGCTCAACGACGCTATGTTTGAATTAGTCAAAAAAGGTTTGGTCGAACCGCGAGAGGCGTATCTCAAAGCCGTTGACAAACCGAATTTTGAAGCGTTGCTTAACAGAAACGGTATGAAAATATAGTTTTTGCAATTTGTGTTTATTCTTTTTTTCGTATGTTTTGTGTGTTTCGCGGGCAAATTTCACAAAATCAAATTAACCGGCAATTTGGGTCATTTATGTTAATCTGTGTGCATCTGTGGTTAAATCTTATTTATGAAGTTTCCGAATGTGAAATTAACTGCTGCTTTATTCTGTGCAATTTCCACATTTTCTATGACTACAAAAGCCCAAAGCGAATCACACAATGTCCCGAAAGACTGGCAGACTTTAGCCGAACAAACCGATTATCAAAAAAGTTGGAATTACGCCGACACAATCGCTTTCGCGCAAAAATTGGCGAAAGCATCGCCTTTAATCGAATATAAATCCTTCGGCAAAAGCGGTGAAGGCAGAGATTTGCCGTTGCTGATTATTTCTAATGATAAAACATTTACGCCCGCTGCGGCGCGGCGAAAAGGCAAAGCAATCGTTTTCATCCAAGCCGGAATTCATTCGGGCGAGATTGACGGCAAAGACGCAGGTTTTGCTCTGCTCCGGGATATTGCGATAATAAAAACACGCGCTGATTTACTCAAAGATTCCGTGATTATTTTCGTGCCGATTTACAATGTGGACGGACACGAACTCGTTTCGCCATATAATCGAATCAATCAAAACGGACCTGACGAGATGGGATTTCGTTCCACTTCGACAAACCTTAATCTCAACCGCGATTATATGAAAGCCGACGCGCCCGAAACACGCGCCTGGCTCACGCTTTGGAACGAGTGGAAGCCGGATTTTTTTATTGACTGCCACGTTACGGACGGCGCGGATTTCCAATACAACGTAACTTACGAATACGCGCACTTCGGGGAAGTTTCGCCCGTCATTAAAAATTGGATGGACACGCATTTCGACGGAAATGTTGTGCCGAAAGTCGAATCCGAAGGCAATCTTTTGACGCATTATGTCGAATTTGCCGGACGCGAAGTTACGGGCGGCGTGGCGACGTTTATCGCCACGCCGCGTTTTGCGACAGGTTATACACCGCTTCGCAATCGTGCCGGATTACTGATTGAAACGCACAGTTATAAACCTTACAAATCCCGCGTGCGCGGAACGTATGATATTTTGCGCTATACGATTGAGGAAATTAATCAAACAAAAGCGAGTTTGTTTGAAGCAAATCAAAAAGCCGGGCAGGAAACGATCGAACGCGGCAAAACTTATGATGCGAACCGCCAATTTCCTTTGCGTTTGGAAATTACGGACAAATCAACGCCGTTTGCATTCAAAGGAACTGAATACAAAGTCGAAGACAGCGATATTTCCGGCGCAAAACACATTGTCTACGGCACAAAACCGCTTAATATCACGATTCCGAAATTTGATGAAGCGAAAGTTACCGCGTCTGTCGCGCCGCCGCTTTTGTATATCGTTCCTCCGCAATGGCAGGAAATTATCGCTGTTTTGCAGACGCACGGAATTAAGTTTCAGCGAATTGAAAAGCCTCTGACAATCGAAGTCGAAAGCTATCGTCTGACCGAGCCGAAATGGTCGCCCGTTTCGTTTGAAAGTCATAATACAATGAGCTACAAAACTGTTCCGATAAAGGAAACACGCACGTTTCCGGCAAATTCGGTTATCGTTCCGCTTGACCAGGAAGCGGCAAACGTGGCAATTCATCTGCTTGAACCGGATTCGCCGGATTCGTTTATGTATTGGGGATTTTTCAGCGCGATTTTCGAGCAGAAGGAACACGGCGAAGCATATATTGTCGAGAAATTAGCGCGTGAAATGTTGGCGAAAAATCCGGCACTGAAAAAGGAGTTTGAAGAGAAATTAAAGGATGAGAAGTTCGCCAAAAATTCGCGGGCGCGACTGAATTTCTTTTACGAGCGTTCGCCGTATTTCGATAAACGCATCGGTCTTTATCCGGTCGGGCGGATTGTAACGAAATTGGATGATAAGATTTTGAAGTAGAGAATATTTGGCTCAGATTTCAATAATCGGACATTACCAATGGGAATTATTAATTAACGTCAGTTCGGGATAATAAATTGGTTTTAAGTCGGTGAAACCGACGCGCATATTTGTAGCCCACAGCGCAAGCTATGGGTCGGAATGTGATATTCGAGTCAAGCTGTCGAAGACAGCGGCATAAATTTATGTCGCCGTCTTCGACAGCTTATATTTTCAATTATCGCGTTCCCACAACTTGCGCTGTGGGCTACAAATATGTTGCCGTCTTCGACGGCTTATCCCGAACTCACGTTAATTAATCTTCAAACTGCAATTCTTCAATAATTTCGTGCATAATCGCACGACCTTTCTCAACATCTTCGGGTTTTAGCGAAACTGCGCCGACAACTGCGTGTCCGCCGCCGCCGTAGCGTTCGCAGATTTCCGCGATATTATGCAGGCGCGGACGCGGCGACCATGGATTTGAACCGACCGAGATTTTTGTTCTGAACGGGCTTTTTGTTACCGAAACGGTGTAAGTCGTGTTCGGGTAAAAATAATATGGAATGAATTTGTTGTAACCGTCAACGCCTTCCGCGACCAAATCAAAACTTACAACGCCGCGTGAATAATTTGATTTTTCCTTGATTAACTCAACCATTTGCCAATGCTGCTCTAAAATCGGTTTTAGTTTGGCTTGTATTTCATCGCTTTCCAGAATTTCGTCCAATGATTTTTCAGTCAAATCGCGGATGATTTTCCCGACAAATTTCTCGTCTTTTTCGCCTTCGATAATTTGCATTAATTTCAATGCCGACGAGCTAAGTTCGACGCATTGCGCGGGCGAATCATACAACGCGCCGTCAATGATATGCGCCCAATGAATAAGTTCCGTGAGCGATTCGTCTTCAAAACCGAATTTCTCTTTAGCGATTCGCGCAATAAATTCGGCGCACGATTTGCTGGCTGTGTCGAGAAATTTTTTGCCTGAAACATCGGCACGAAAATGCGCTTCGTCGGCTTCACTCAAAAAAGCGGATTGATGATGGTCGAACCACCACGTCAAGCGTTCATCAGCGCAGTATTTAAAGTCAACGATGGCGTTTTCGTCGCCGTCAAATTGCGCCTTGTCAAAAGCGTTTCCGGCGCGGTGCATCGTCGGTACGTAACAAATCTCTGCGTCCTTGTGGATTTTTGCGCGGTAAAATTTTGAAAAGATGGCGGCTGAAGAAACGCCGTCAAAGCAGTTTCCGTGATAAAGTATCCGAAGTTTCATAATGTCAGTTTAGTTTTGTAAAATAAACAAAACATTTTAGATTAGTCGGCAAAAGATATAACGTCAAGGAACAATTTATGAACATTCGTATTGCAAAAGCTGAAGACGCGCCGGATTTGGTTGAATTTAATCAGGCGATGGCATTCGAAACCGAAGGAAAACGGCTTGCAGCAAATATCTTACAAAGCGGCGTGGAAGCTGTTTTTCAAGATGAAAAAAAAGGTTTTTACGTAGTTGCCGAAGATGAAAATAAAATCATCGGCGGTTTGATGGTAACTTTTGAATGGAGCGATTGGCGCAGCAGTTGGTTCTGGTGGATTCAGAGCGTTTATATTTTGCCCGAAGCCCGCGGCAGAAAAATTTACAGCCGTCTTTACGATTTTGTTAAAGAGAAAGCCGGGACGCGCGGCGATGTTTGCGGCTTTCGGCTGTATGTCGAAAAAGAAAATGTGAACGCACAGAAGGTTTATGAAAAACTCGGTATGGAAGTGTCGCATTATTTGATGTATGAAGAGACGATATGAAAAAAAACCGAAACCCGGATTAAGGATTTCGGCTCGAATTTTAAGAATCAAAATTTATAAGATAAAAAAACTAAATAAACCTGGAAGATAAATAAATGTTCACCGGATAAAATATGAATATGCCAAAAATATTCATTTTTTAATTTGGTTAAAAATATAACTGCTTATTTACTTCATCAATTGGCGGATAATAAAATGTGCCAAATGTTTCAAGTGTTTCCGTGTTAAATTGTTTTCTCGCGCCACAACTCAAGCAATTGCGATAACCGATTTTTAACCGGGAAAAAGGTCGGCTTAAGTTTCGATGCCCGCATCCGAAAAGTTTTGCTATTAAACCGACCTTTTCCCCAAAGACTTTTTGTTCAACTATGGCTTTAGGCTCAACAAACTTATTTGTAACTGTCCGATAACTATTTTGTATTAACGTAATTGCCATATTTTCCCCCTGTCTGATTTAACCCTCTGCTCGTCAGTCCTCCCCGAATCGTTCCTTCAAATTGCCCATCCAAAATCGTTTAATGCTTTTCATTACTCTTGACGAACACAACATTAGCAAGCATTGTGCCAAACAGCCAAAAATAGAAATAATTTTAAATTGTTGTAAGTATTGTAACTTAACACACGAATTGTCTTTATAGACAGCAGACGACAGTGTCTTTTTTGCATACATTTTAATAATTATTCGGCATTTTCGGATGTTTGAATTTAATTCATTTTGTATCGAAAACTCATTTATGTTTCAATAAAACGGATGACCACAATTAGCGAACAAGAGTTTGAGCGGATTTGCCGGGGCATCAAAGAAGACCGCGAAACTATTTGGAAACACAATCCAATCGGCACCCGCGAAGAGATTCTTTTGTGGATGCTGCTCGGTTGTTTGGTCAGCTATTTGAGTTTGGCAGAAATCGAAACGCCTTGCTTTAACGGCAAACCTGACGCGGAAACCTATCGGAATGCGATTTTGTTTGTGCTGGAAGACGGAAAAACCACAAATTTTGACGCGGAAAAATATCTTAACGAATTGATTAAAGAATGATTATCGAAACTTTTACAATCACAGCGTTTCAACAAAACACTCGTATTGTCGTGTGCGAAGAAACGCGCAAAGCAATTTGCATTGACCCGGGCGAAAGGTGCGATGAAATTGCCAATTTTTTGCGCGGCAATGATTTTGAACTGCAAGCCATTACGTTGACGCACGGACATCTCGACCATGTTGGCGGAACTTCGGCTTTGCACAAAAGTTTTCCACAGGTGGAAATTATTTTGCATAAGGACGATGAAGATTTATATTACGGTTTGCCGCAACAGCCGCTTTTTATGGGTTTGTCGCCGCATCAATTGAAACCGCTCGGACTCGATTATGAAACTCCGCCGAAGTTGACGCGAAATTGGCAGCACGGCGAAATTTACGAAGTCGGATATTTAAGTTTCAAAATTTTGCATTGTCCCGGACACACGCGCGGTCATATCGTTTTAGCGGAAGAAAACGAAAGAAAAGTCTTTGTCGGCGATTGTTTGTTTGAAGGCTCAATCGGCAGAACGGATTTGCCGGGCGGTTCTCATCAGCAATTATTGGATTCGATAAATAATAACATTCTGACGCTCGGCGACGATTTTACGGTTTATTCGGGACACGGCAGAGAAACGACAATCGGGCGCGAAAAAGCGACAAATCCGTTTTTGACCGGCAGTTACCAAATTGAACGCGGTAGGTTTGTTTAAGAAATGATGAAAAAGCCGGGGAGTGTTAGAAAATCTGTGTAAATGAGTCTATGAAATATACTGGGTGTCAACACGCCTGCCTAAGAAAAAGCAGGAGTTTATTTTGCAGTTTCTCGACACGATTTTAGAAAGCAATCAGCAAAAGCAAAAGGCGTGAGTTTCCTCACGCCTTTTCAATTTGTAGAACGATTGAATGAAAAAGACTGTTATGATAAATAGAAAAGTTCAACCAAGATTTCTTGATTTTCTTTCCATTTTATCCAACCAAAGCCAGCATTATCTCCATGTTTTGCGACATCCCAACTAACTTTTAACCACTCTCCTTCTATTTTGACAGGGTGAAAAGTTACTTCTTTTGGCAACTCGACAACTTTTATCTTGCCTTCCGGCGTTTCCCGCAAAGGATTTTCATCTTGGTTGAAATCAACGGCAAAAGCCTTTGTAATGTGGTCTTCCCAAGTTTGAAATTTCAAGGTCGGATCATCTTTTTTGACAAACTTTTTCAGTCCGGTTTCTTCATTAACGATTACTTCGTAACGACTTTTATCTTCGCCTACGCATTTGAGAGCTAAAACAAAATAGTCTGGGTGAAACGCAAAGGCTCGAAAGTTTTCATTTCTTTCGAAGCTGCCACCCTTATCTTCATAATAAAAAGTAAATTTGTACCAAAGGCTTCCGTCTTCATTGTAAAAACGTATAAAATCCTCTTTGCTGTCTCGGTCACTTAGAACAATCAAGCCTTTCGTATTTTTAATCGAATTTATATCAGTTTGGACAACTTGTCGTTCTTTTTGAATATTAGTTTTAGCAGGATTTTCATCAACTTCTCGGCGTTCTTTATTTCGATTTATTTCTTGATTATTTGGCGTTAAGACCTGAGTGTCTGCAACTTCAGTAGAACAAGCCTGAGAAGCTAACAAAGTTAAGACCAAACAAAAGATTGTTATTCTTTTCATAAAATATTACTCCTTCTGCAAACTTATTTCTTGAAAAATAGTGGCTTAGTTACACCGCGAGATACAGAAATCCCTTGAGCATATGTAACCCTCGCACTTCCAGCATCAAAGCCTAGATGACCGTGATCATTATGACCTCCATTATTATCAACCGTAACGCCATTCAAACCTGTATTCCTTCCCTGAACATTTCCTTGATAATTTTCAGTAAAGCCGAATGTTTTGGCAGTATCATAAACAGTCTGGTTTTTCTCTACGCTAAATTGTGCGGATGACCTAGCCTTCCTGCCTTGGAAACTTTCACCGTCTTTGTTTATGTATCTAAAGTCAGCGTCGAGACCAGAGCGACCATTTTTTCCTCCATGTCCTCCGTGATGCTCTTGTCCGGGTTCCCAAGGATCTCTACCATTTGAAGATGACATATCGCCAAATGACATAGTGATTCCATAATCATCTTTTAATACGGTGGCAAGTCCAAATAAACCAGCGGCAACTTCGGGTTTAATATAATGATCACCTGGACCATAATCCCCTCCACCGCGATCTTCGGTTGGTGCATATCTATCAAAGAAATCCGAACTCGCAGGAAAATTTACCAAACCCAAATCGTTTTCTTGTAAAGTAGCTAGTCCTCTATACTCGCCTGAACCTTTTTCAGTTTCTATGTAGTAAGTGTCACATTTGCAATCATTTTCAACAACCACATAACTTCCATCCCTGTTGATGAAGTAATCATCTACCACTAATCCAGTTGGATCTACAAGGTTTGTTGGATTATTAAATGTATAGCTATAACGATTCCAGCTTTGCGGATTATTAGTCTTAGCACTTTCAAGTAACGGGTCAGGTGAAGTAAAGCGTCCATGTGCTGATTTGTAGTAACGCGCCTGAGCGAAATCTAATTCAGATTCAATATCTCTTTCATACGCGGTGAACTTTTGACGAATATCATCTGCCGCGTAACCCAAACCTTGTGTTCTCTGCGCTGTAAAAACTTCCTCGCCAAACGGCATAAAATCTCTACGGGAAATTACATTGCCGTTGGCATCGGTTGTGATGCGCGGGCTTCCCAAGTGGTCATTTGTCAAATAACTTACCTTCGCTTCCGACGCGGGCGCAACCGTTGTCGAATACTCCGCCACCATTTTACCTGATGCGTCATACACGAACAGAGTTGTTTCCTGCGTCGAGAAGATATACTTTTTGACACGCTTGCCGTCGCCGTCATAGTAATACTCGCCGACGGTTACATTGTTGACATCTTTGACAAGCGTTTGTTTATTCTCGCCGTCATAGGTGAAAACTCTGCCTTGCGCGTCCGAGATAACATTGCCCGCCAAATCGTAAGTATAGCCTTGTCCTGATGTGAAACCATTGTTTGAAACATCAACCGTCGGATTGCATTGATTAGCCGGACAACTGCTCAATGTCGTGGTGTTGTTTGTATCGAAGTTGCGATTGCCGTAACGGTCATACAGAAATGTCTGCTTCCAAGCAGGTGTCGGATTGCCGTCAATATTTTCCGTTGCCGACTTTAACCGATTCAGCGAATCGTAACTGTAAGTTTGAATTGCCGTGAAGCCTTGATTTGCCCCGACTGTCGGAACTGTAATTTGTTGGCTCAAAACATTGCCGTTATTCTGCGCCGCGCCGTAATCAAAGTTCAGCTTCAATTTGTCAGTTCCATTTTGCACCGTTCCCAAAGCAATCTGTGTCGGCTGCAAACGAGAATTAAACTGCGTTGATTCCCACTTGCCGTTGCCTAATTGCATCGAAGAAACCGCACCCGCAGATGTATAAGTAAAGTTCTTGGCGTAGTTGAAAAAGCCCGCCGCTTGATTCTTCTTACTTTGGACAATTGATAAATCGCCGTCGTTGTCCAGCACGTTTTTGACAACTCTGCCTGACGGATATTTCTGTTCAATCAACGATCCTGACAAATTGTAAACGTATTCCATCTCTGGATAAATTACGCTGTCAGTCGTCTGTTTGCTCTTTTTGACTCTGCCCAAAATATCGAATTCCGTGTATTCCGTCGTCGAAAAACCATTGGTCACTTTCGTCAGCCTGCCTTTGGCATTTGTCAGATTATCGTAGGTGTAAGTGACCGGCGGCGTTTGCTGTCCGCTCGCTTCACCCGCGTAAGTTCTGCTTATCGCGCGATTCAAATTATCATATCCGTAACTCGTCGTGACTTGTCTCGCATCCACTTTCGTCAGCAGGCTGCTGTTGTTATCGTAAGTATAATTAATCGTTCCCGATTCGGGATTAAAAGCGGTTTTTAATCTTGACAGCGAATCGTAAGCGAAGGTTCTGTTTTGCTGCGGCGTTCCCTGATTAACGGTCGTCAGATTATTCAATGTGTCGTAACTGTAAACAGTTGATTGCGCCGGAACTCCGTTCACATCGAGTTGTCCCTGGTCGTTCGGTTCGTGGACTTCTTTAAGCTGTCCGAGCGCGTTCGTCATAGAACGGCGTTTCTTGCCGGCTTGGTCTGTCACTGTGACAGCGTTGCCGCTATATTCTGTTTTTACTATTGCTCCGTCAGGCGTAATAATTTTAATAACTCTACCCAGCGAATCACTCAAACTCGTCATCCAAACTATTGGTTCATTCGAGCGATATGGATTCGACGCTTTTGCCGCCGCTCGCCAGACGAATGTTTCCGGGTCCTGCACCATCACAAAAGGAATTGATTTTGTTGCAATAAAATTGCCGTCCGACTCATATCTTCGACTTTCAACGGTTCTTCCCAACCCGTCATAAAAACTTTCCGATTTTATCAGATTGTCGTTGAGCGCGTTCAAATCGCTCTTAGTTTCAACCCGCCTATTTGCATCGTCGTAAACCATGTTAGACTGCATTTCCAAAGCCGTTCCGACTGATGAAACGGTTTGCGTTGGGCGGTCGAGCAGGTCATTGTAAACCGTTTTGGAAATTACGCCGTTTATATTTTCCGTATTAACCGCCGCGCCCGTGAAATAATCAAATTGCGTGTAAGCCGTGTAGCCGATTGGATTGGTCGCGCTGGTCGCAAAGGCAAAGGTTGATTGTCCGTTTAATTGCGTCGGCAGCGTGTTTGAACGCGCTTCGCCGTCCGCCGTGCCGAAGCGGTCTGTGTAATCAATGGTCGAAGCGTTGCCTTTGGCATCAATTGTTTTGACGACGTTGCCGAGAATGTCGTACTGCGAGTAGGCGGTGACCGCTTCGGTTTGATTTTGGGCGTTTGCATAACTGGTAACTGCCGTCACATTTCCGCGTCTCGTGTTGCTTATGCCGTAATTTACCGCGTCAAAGCCCGATACATTCCCCCTCGTAACCAATGCGGCGTGATTGGCATCCGTATTGTAGTTGTCGTATTCAATTTGGGAAAGCGATGCTTTATTCACTCCGTTTATATCCGAGGAGATCCAACTCTGACTCGGCAAGCCGCGCAGATGCGCTCCGGTGTAATCGGTGTAGTTTGTATCCGTTACGAAATCAGTATGTGATCGTCTTAAAAAGGCACCGGGCTGTCCAATGCCGTAGTCATATTCGTAAGCATCTGTTCGATTGTTAAACTGGTCGTATGAAAATGTTTGTTTCGATACTTGATTGCTATCTTTGAGAGTTGTAATAATTTCCTTAATTCGAGGATTATTTGGTCTTTCGCTTTCCACCCCGGTTGATGGAGGTTGTTGTTCCCAAACAGTTTCCGCTGTTCGGAGCTGTGTAATGCCGTCCAAATCAAATAAAACCGTCTTCCATTCTCTGCCCTCTTTCCATCTTCCATAATCAGTTGGCTCCTGGTTTAGCGTGTTGCACGGCTGACCGTAAAACCAATGAGATTCATAACTAATTAAAGTTCCCGATCCGGTTCCATTCGCCTTGGAATTTGCCACTCCGATGCTACTTAACTCCGAACCGCACTGGTCTTGTCCACCATTGTATGTTGTTCGCAGGCTAAAATTATTTCCCGTTTCGCCATTGACATATTCTCTTCTTTCCCAAACGCGCCGCTGAACTCCTTGAATCACATACCCGGTAGTAGTTGGTGCGCCCCCCCAGCCCAAATCAACCAACCCGCCTGTAGTACTATTTGCAGTGCCGGGTCCATATTCGTATTCATAGGCAGCACCGGTTGGAAGAGTTATTCTTGCCACCTCGCAATAGCTGTTGTACAGAAATTGGTAGCTTTTACCGTCAGGCAATTCAATTTTTGAAGTGACACCGCAGTTTTCATATCCATTAACTAATCCTCCCCAAGTTCCTGGAAAGAGTTCATACAGTTGCTTAAAAGTTTCTCCGGGAGCAAGAACCTCGCTGACTCCTTTTCTGAAAATTTTTATTACGCGATTTTGACCATCACCACCCTTATACTCAATTTTGTCATAAACGGTATTTGGCACATCTTGGAAATTGTAAGTGGTAACGATTTGTCGATTTAATGAATCGGTAACAGTAAGTTTATTTGGAAGGCAAGATATAATTGGATCGGGACAAGAGTATTCTCTTGTAAATGTTATTTTGTTGCCGTTTCTATCTTCAATCCATTCCACTTGACCATTCTCAATACGATAGCGCGTTCCGTTATTAAACATTAAGTAGCCGTAAGGATAATGACCGCTTGCCGGAAAATAATCTTTGACATCCGTATCGGATATGAAAGTCATAAAGGAGCCGTCTTTTGTAACAAAAACTTTTCCTCGGTTATATCTTGGAGTCGAATCATTCTGACAAGGAGTCCAATGCGGCGTGCCATTGCTTCCCTGATCTACAAATTCATATTCCGTTCCGTCCGTAGATTGAAAATTCAAACGGGTTAATACCTGTGTTTGAGAACTACCTTCTTCACAAGGATCTGAAACACCTCTGGTTTGCATTTGTCCCGGCGAAAAATCAGGTGCAAGATTTCCCCAAGTTTTCCACATCGGCACATTTCAAGAATAATTGTAGCCTCCCACCTCCGTCGTCCAACTGCCATTGTTAATTGGTGCGGAAATGGTATAACCTGC
Organism: Pyrinomonadaceae bacterium; assembly: GCA_050998795.1. Classification (GTDB taxonomy): domain Bacteria; phylum Acidobacteriota; class Blastocatellia; order Pyrinomonadales; family Pyrinomonadaceae. The sequence continues at coordinate 268 of JBPCPU010000176.1, read as the reverse complement.
TTCACCGCGTCCGCCTATCTGCAACAATGGCACATTTACACTAAGCCGCCCGTTATAAAGATTGACATTTTCAATTCCGCTTATTGAGTATGAACCCGCCGGTGATCCGGCAGCTAAACCGGCAGGCACAGTACCCTGCAAAGATCCATTAGTATCTACACATGTCCAAAGCATTTGAAGATTTGTGTTCTTGTCGCCAACGGCGACTAACATTATAGCGAGAGCGAGAATCGCTGGGTGAGCTATCTCACGCAACCCGTCGCTGAAG
>JBPCPU010000086.1:0-4814 GCA_050998795.1 Pyrinomonadaceae bacterium | reverse complement strand
TCGGTTTAGGTGGAGATGTAGGGCGTTCATCAGCAATCGCGGAGTCTGCGCGATTGTTTGACTTTCAAATATACAAAACATAAAATAATCACAATACGTTAGGTCAAAAGCGGAACAAGCTGAAATTGCTGTCTGCGTTCCCTAAACGGCTCTTTGAAACTCTGATTAGGCGGTTGAATCGGGTAGTCCGATTCGTAAAAATTAGAACACCTAAGTAGTGAAACAACCGAAGTTTGTAAAAGAACTTCAAAGGTCGGGCAGACCTTTTAGGAGCTAACGTAAATCATTAGATTATGCGTTTCCTAAGAATCTCACGCCATAACCGTAAGGTTTGGCGGGAGAGTGTCAATTTGTTTTATCCTTGTAAATTGCTTCCAGGCGAATCGAAATCGCATTCTTGTGCGCCTGCAATTGCTCGGCTTCCGCCATACATTCGATTGCTTTCCCTAAATTTTTAATGCCGTCTTCCGTCAACTTTTGAAAGGTAATTTTCCTGACAAACGAATCGAGCGAAACTCCGCTGTAAGACTTTGCATAACCATTTGTCGGCAAAGTATGATTAGTTCCCGAAGCGTAATCGCCCGCCGATTCACACGAGTAATTTCCGATAAAAACCGAACCGGCGTTGACGATTTTTTCGGCGATTTCATCAGCGTTTTTCGTAGCGATAATTAAATGTTCGGCAGCATATTCGTTCAAAAGTTCAATTGCCGTTGCTGTATTTTCAACCAAAATCGCTTTTGAATTTTTGAGCGCGACGGCAGCGATATTTTTGCGCGGTAAAACTTCGAGTTGTTTTTCAATTCCGGCGTTTATTTCGTCAATCACTTTCTCGCTCGTCGAAACGAGTAAAACCTGACTGTCAACGCCGTGTTCGGCTTGCGATAATAAATCGGCGGCGACAAAGGCGGGAACACAGGTTTCATCAGCTAAAACCGCGACTTCCGAAGGTCCGGCGGGCATATCAATTGCCGTTCCATATTGCGCGACGAGTTGTTTGGCGGATGTTACGAATTGATTGCCGGGACCGAAAATTTTGTAGACCTGCGGAACGGTCTCAGTTCCGAAAGCCATCGCGCCGACGGCTTGCACGCCGCCGATTTTGAAAACTTTGGTTGCGCCGCAAAGTTTGGCGGTGTAGAGAATCGCACTGTTGATTTTGCCGTTTTCATCCGGCGGCGAACACAAAATTATTTCACGGCAGCCGGCGATTTTTGCCGGAACACAAAGCATCAAAACGGTCGAAAAAAGCGGCGCGCTTCCCGCCGGAATATAAAGCCCGACTTTTTCAATCGGCACGGATTTCCGCCAGCAAAAAACGCCCGCCGTCGTTTCGATAATTTCCGGCGTTTCGCTTTGCGCCCGGTGAAATTTTTCGATGTTGGCTTTGGCAATTTGAATCGCTTCTTTGAGTTCGCCCGAAACATTTTTTTCGGCTTCGGCAAATTCATCCTCGGACACGATAAAATCTTTAATTTCAACTTTATCGAGAGTTTTGGTGAAATGCCGCACGGCTTCGTCGCCGTCTTTTTTGACGAAATTCAAGATATTTTGGACGTGTCTTTCCAGACTTTTCGTCTCAAAAACCGGACGTGCCAGAATCTCTTTCCAAATTGCTTTTTCAGGATAACGAATCGTTTTCATAAAATTTTTAACTAATCATCTGGTCAATCGATAACACCAAAATGCCTTCCGCGCCTTTGTCCCGAAGCTGTTCGACGATTTCCCAAAAGTCGTTTTCGTTGATAACCGAATGAACCGAACTCCATCCTTTTTCCGCGAGCGGCATCACGGTCGGGCTTTTGATGCCGGGCAGTAATGCGACAATTTCCTTTAATTTGTCATCCGGCGCATTTAACAAAATGTATTTGTTTTGAGCCGCGGCTTTGACGGCTTTGATGCGGAAGAGAAGTTTATCCAAAATCGCCGTTAACTCCGCGTCAAGATTTTTTCGGGAAACAAGCACGGCTTCGGAAAGCATAACGGTTTCGACTTCGCGCAAACCGTTAGTAAAAAGCGTGCTACCCGAACTTACAAGGTCACAAATCGCGTCTGCCAAACCGATTGACGGCGCGATTTCTACCGAACCGCTAATTGTGTGAACGTCAGCCGTTAAATTTCTTTCGGCGAAAAAATTGTCTAAAATTTGCGGATAACTCGTGGCGATTCGTTTGCCGTCTAAATCTTTGATTGAACCGTAAACAAAGGATTTCGGAACGGCGAGCGACAAGCGACATTTGCCGAAACCGAGCCGTTCGATAATTTCGGCTTCCTGTCCTGCTTCTGCTAAAACATTTTCGCCGACAATGCCGATGTCCGCCACGCCGTCGGCGATATATTGCGGAATATCGTCATCGCGCAGAAAGAAAATTTCGAGCGGGAAATTCTGCGCGACCGATTTCAGCTTACTCAAGCCGTTATCGAATTTAATGCCGCACGTTTTCAACAAATTGGTCGAATCTGTGCTCAAGCGTCCTGATTTTTGCAATGCAATTTTTAACTTTTTGGTGTTCATAAAAAACAAAAACGCGCCTCAGAAACATTTTCCAAGTTCGCGCTTGTTGATAAAAACTAAATTTAGCTGATTAAATAAACCGAGATTAGCTCGCGCGATGAATTTTATGCAGCGCGTGATGATGCGGATGAATTTGGTCAGAAGATAATTTCATCGTTTTAAGTATTTTGGACATAACGACAAAAAAATTGCAAGTCAGTGGTTGGAAATTATTAAAACGGGATGAGTTTTAGGAGAGCAGACAGTCGCATAAGCCAATATCCTCGGATGTCATTCGAGAGTTTCGGAAACGGGCGTATCTAAAACATTTTATTGCCTGCTCTTTTCTGCATAACTTCACACTACGGCTAATTACTTGAAGATATTTGTTGCAAAATCAATACTGTCCGTGTTCTTTGAATTAAACAGAAATCGACTGCTCTGCATAAAGTTGTATTTCATTGCGCGAGTATTGCTAATGTTATTTTGACCGGCGCGAAGCTCATCGAAACGATAATGACCCAATGAAGAAGCAGTTGTCGTATTGACCGTTTGGTTTGCATCCGTCAGCGTGGCGACCATATTGCGATTGCCGCGCCCGCTAATCGAGGAGGTCGCCGTTGTCCCGTTGATGGTAATCGTACCATCAATATATTTGGTATCCAGCCGCGTCGCCATTTGACTGGTCGTCGCCTGATTGGTCGGCGTGCTGGTGAACCTGATCGGTGAGGTCGTCCCCGCTCCGCCGATAGTATCGAACGTCAGCCTGAGCAGCACTTGCTTGACTCCGCCGGTTGCCGGTATCGCTCCGCCGCCGAAGCGCACCGACAAGCCAAGCGCATCCGGGTTCGAGTTGTCCGGCTCAATGTTCGTTTGCGGCTGCGCTTGACCGGATATTCCGCCCGATGCCACGCCCGTCAGCCTCAGCTTAGTCGAATCGTAATCAATGCCGAACGTATAACCGAATTCATCGCCCACTGCTTCGACCGAGATGGCGACCACCACCGTATCACCGAGGCTGCCGCCGGTGCTTTCAACCGTCAGGGTTCTGGGTGCTGATGTTGCCGGCAACTTCTTGATTCGGCTTTTCCCTTTGCCATTGCCTTCGGATACATTCGTCCTGACCGGCGTCGGTGTCGGTGTCGGTCCGTTCGCCAGCGGACGACCGCCAACGCCGACCGAATAAAGTTCAGCCTGCTGCACGTCGAGCGCGTCAACTGCACCGTCGCCGCCGCTTGCCTTCGGAGCAGAGTCGGCGCGTTGGAATTCATTCGAGAGAAACGGTCTGCCCAGCCCGACCGAAAAACGCTCGATTTGCTGCACATCGGTGGCATCAATTATCCCGTCGCCGCCCGTGCGCGGCGCGATATCCGCTTCATATGACAAAGCAGCGGCAGCTTGATTGACAGTAAAGGTTCGCCCGGCAACTGTGATTGTTCCATCGCGCGGAGAACCAGAGTTTGATGAAACGCTAAAGGTTATCGTGCCGTTCCCGCTCCCTAAACCGTTGCCTGCGGCGGTAATCCAATTCGTATTGCTCATAATCGAAAAATCACAATTCGGCGGTACGGTTATATCGCAGGAAAATGTTCCTCCTGCCGAAGAAGCACTTTGTGACATTTGGGCAAGCGTAAATGTACACACTGTCGGATTTTGCAAAGCCTTCGCCACATTCAACCTGCCGCCGCTCTTGACCAAACCATTCCACTGCCCAAGCACGTCAACCGAGTTCATCAAGGTCGCCTTCAAAGATGCCGCCGAAAGATTCGGATTATACGAGGCGAGCAATGCCGCCGCCCCCGTTACGTGCGGAGCCGCCATCGATGTTCCGCTTATAGTTGCATATGAATTGGACGACGAATTGTAAGTACTTAAAATTCCTAAACCGGGCGCGGCAAGGTCTGTACTGGTTGCACCGTAATTTGAAAAACCGACCCGGTTGTCACTTCGGTCTGACGCGGCAACCGTTATTATGCTCGGACTTGTGTAACTTGCCGGATAAAACGGAGTCGCTTCTATGTCTCGCCCGTTGTTGCCCGCCGCGAATACCTGCAAAACACCTGCATCTCCAAGCGCGTCAATCGCGTCCCTGGTCGCCTGGTCATATCCGCAAGCCTCGCCGCAGCCGCCGTAGGAATTGTTTGTGATGCGGATATTGACGCCGCGATTCTTCATCATCCGCACATAATTATGAGCATTGATAAGCATCGCCGAGGTCGTATCGCTTCCGCTCGGGCTGTAGATTTTTATCGCCATCAGGCGGACGTTCCAATTAACCCCGACCACGCCCAGAGAATTATTGCCGACCGCTCCGATGGTG
>JBPCPU010000074.1:0-7686 GCA_050998795.1 Pyrinomonadaceae bacterium | reverse complement strand
GCCCGGTCCGATGACATCGCGGATCTTATCGGGATGAATTTGGATGGTGATAATTCTCGGCGCATACGGTGAAAGTTCGGCGCGTGGTTCGGCTATCGCTTGTTTCATAATTTCCAAAATATGCAGCCGACCTTTTCGCGCTTGTTCGAGTGCTTCCTGCAAAATCATCGCGTTTATGCCGGCGACTTTTATGTCCATTTGCAAAGCGGTGATGCCTTCGCTCGTTCCCGTTACTTTAAAATCCATATCGCCGTAATGGTCTTCCGCGCCCGCGATGTCGGACAAAATCGCGTAACGATTGCCTTCCATCACCAAGCCCATCGCTACGCCAGCGACTGCCCGTTTTAGCGGAACGCCCGCGTCCATCATTGCCAAACAACCGCCGCAAACCGAAGCCATCGAAGACGAACCGTTTGATTCGGTGATGTCGGAAACGATGCGGATTGTATAGGGAAAATCACTTTCATCGGGCAAAACCGATTCGAGTGCGCGACGCGCTAAGTTTCCGTGTCCGATTTCGCGTCGGCTCGTGCCGCCGAAACGTCCGACTTCGCCAACCGAATACTGCGGAAAATTGTAGTGCAGCATAAACCGTCGTTTGAGTTCGCCTTTTTCCAAATCGTCCATATATTGCTCATCGGGTTTTGTTCCCAGCGTTGATGTAACAATTGCCTGCGTTTCGCCGCGTGTGAAAAGTGCCGAACCGTGTGTCCGCGGCAGCCAGCCGACTTCGCACGAAATCGGACGAATTTCCGAGAACTTGCGCCCGTCAGGACGGCGGCGGTTGCCCAGCATATCTTCACGAAAGATTTTTTCTTTCAAATGACCGAAAATTTTTCCTGCCGCCGCGCGTTTCTCCGCGTCGTCTGCCGGATAACTTTCGACGACGACTTTTTTCAACTCGTCAACCGCCGCATAACTCGTCATTTTATCTTTGCCCGTTGTGTCGAGGGCTTGACGCATTTTATCCGAGTATTTTTTCTCAATTTCACTGATAAATTTCTCATCGAGTTTTGGCGATTCAAATGTGCGTTTTTTGATGTCCAACGCTTTAAATAATTCCTTTTGCCAAAGACACAGACGTTTGATTTCCTTATGCGCGAGCATCATCGCTTCGAGCATAATTTGTTCCGAAACTTCGCCGGCTTCGGCTTCCACCATGACAATCGCTTCTTCCGTTCCCGCGACAATTAAATTCAACAAGGACTCGCGTCTTTCGTCATACGTCGGATTGATAATGTATTTACCGTCAACCAAACCGATGCGAACGCCCGCAATCGGCGTTTCAAACGGAATATCCGACAGATAAAGCGCACACGACGCGCCCGTAATCGCTATTACATCCGGGTCATTGTCCGAATCGGCGGAAAGCACCGAGCCGATAATCTGCGTTTCATTGCGATAATTGTCGGGAAACAAAGGTCTAATCGGACGGTCAATCAAACGACAAGTTAAAACTTCCTTTTCGTTCGGACGACCTTCGCGGCGGAAATAATTTCCCGGAATGCGTCCGGCGGAATAACTCGATTCACGATATTCGACCGTGAGCGGGAAAAAATCTAATCCTTCCCGTGCAGTATGTGCGCTGACGGCGGCAACTAAAATCATTGTATCGCCGTATCGAATAACAACTGCTCCATCTGCTTGTTTGGCGATCTTTCCGGTTTCGACGGATAATTCCTTATCGCCCAATTTTATTGATTCATTTAAGTATTTTCTTTTTGACATTTTTTCCTCATTAATCGTTCACCGTTAATCGTCAATCGTAATTCGTAAGTAGAAATTTACTAAGTGTGTCTGACTATTCACGATTTACGATTCACGATTGACGATTCACGATTTTCTAAACAAAAAGCGACAGTTGCTATGCCGTGAAGCCCTGCCGCCTTTGGATATTTAATTTGTTTAACGATTCTCATTTGTCTACGGTTTTACGCTGTCACGTTCAGCAACCTCAGCAAATTCTTCGAGAGAATCATTTCGTTTTCTGACCCGAAGCGGTTTATTCTTGAAAGTAAAAAAGTGAAAAAGTTGAAATGTGAAAAAGTTAGTTATTGAAAAAGTAACTTATTTTGATGAAATCCATCATTTTCGCCTAATGACTTTTTCACTTTTTCACTTTTTCACTTTTATCTTCGTAATCCTAATTTCTCAATAATCGTGTGATATTCGTTAATATCCTGTCGCTTGAGATAATCGAGCAATTTTCTTCGCTGCGAAACCATTTTCAATAAGCCGCGCCGCGAGTGATTGTCTTTTTTATGCACTTTGAAATGCTCGGTTAATTCATTGATACGTTGCGTTAAAAGCGCAATTTGCACCTGTGACGAACCTGTGTCTTTGTCGTGTGTTTTATAGTCAGTAACTATATTTTCTTTTACTTCTTTTGCTGTTGCCATATCTGTAAAATGGTTTCTCCTTTTGCTCGCAGAAAATTCGCTTCATTCGAGGCGACAACCACGAAAATTTTTATTTGAAATTAACAAGGATTTTTCCCTGATTTAATTAACCCAAGTTGCCAATGATAAAGATTTGAAGATTTTTCGCCCGCGAAACACGCGAAACACACGAAAAAATTAAAACATTTCAATTTTTTCGTGTGTTTCGCGTGTTTCGCGGGCAATATTCTGAAAAATTTTCATAACTGGCAACTTGGGTTAATTAAACTGTAACTAATGAGCGCAACTTTGAAGATTTTGACGCGATAATTTTGCCGACAAAATCTTTTAATGTTTTGCCGTCGCTTTTTATCGTCAAAGTCAGCCGCTTTTGTCCGTTTAGATTCGGCGGGTCAATAAATGCGACCGTTCCGATTCTAATTTTATTCGTTCCCGAATCAGTTTCAAGAAAAGCAATTGAGTTGTTGTGAATTTCACCACAGATTAACTTTCCCGTCAAACACCAAATTTTAGCGGCAGGTAAGAAATCAACTTTTTCTATCTCAAACTGAAACATTACTTTTTAAGTTATCATTAAAAGACGATTTAAGCGACTCTTGACGTCTTCCACATCTTCTTTTTTCACTCCGTATCTGTAATGACAAATCAGGTTAGATTGTTTGAAACGAACGACAGCGCACCGGCAAACTGTTCGCTATTAACTGTTCACTGTTCACTATTTTTCAAAGAATTACTCCGACTATCAGTGAACAGTTAATAGCGAACAACGAACAGTTTCATAATCTCGCGCCGACCTCGCCTGATTTGTCAATACACATATCGGTTAGCAAAGCGCAATAATTTTTCCGACGCTTTTGGCTTGAGAACGATTGTAATTGCATTGAGCGTTGCGGCTTCGGCTTCGTGATATTTCAAAAGGCGTTGCGCTTCTTCGCTTTGGTCAATCACGCCGCCGTTTCGCTCAAATGCGGCTTTGATTCGGGCAAACCGTTTAGCCTCCATCATTTTTTGCCAAAAAATCTTCCATAAACTTTGTTGAAAAATCTCCCTTTTGAAACTTCTCATCGTTCATAATCTTGATATGTAGCGGAATCGTCGTTTTTATTCCTTCGACGACCATCATTTCAAGCGCACGTTTCATCCGGGCGATGGCGAGTTCGCGGGTTCTGGCGTGGACAATCAATTTCGCAATCATCGAATCGTAATATGGCGGAACGACATAACCCGGATAAACCGCCGTATCAACTCTCACGCCCGGTCCGCCCGGAATGTTGAACGCCGTAATTTTGCCTGGCGACGGCGTAAATTTTTCGGGGTCTTCGGCGTTGATGCGGCATTCGATTGAATGACCGACAATCAATAAATCATTTTGCGTATAGCCGAGTTCTTCGCCTTCGGCAATGCGGATTTGATTTCGCACAATGTCGGCAAGCGTGACCATTTCCGTGACCGGATGCTCGACCTGGATGCGCGTGTTCATTTCCATAAAATAAAAACTGCCGTCTTCGTCAAGCAAAAACTCGAAAGTTCCCGCGCTTGAATAACCGATTTCCTGACACGCTTTGACCGCAATCGCGCCCATTTTTTCGCGCTGTTCCGGCGTAATAACGGGCGAAGGCGCTTCTTCCAATAACTTTTGGTGTCGCCGTTGAATTGTGCATTCGCGTTCGCCGAGATGAATACAATTGCCGTATTCGTCGGCTAAAATCTGAATTTCAATATGGCGCGGACGTTCAATATATTTTTCAATATAAACGCTTCCGTTCTTAAAAGCCGCGAGTGCTTCGGCTTGCGCTGTTTCAAGCTGCGTCGCTAATTCTTCTTTTTTGCGGACAATTCGCATCCCGCGCCCGCCGCCGCCCGCCGCCGCTTTAATAATTATCGGAAACCCGATTTCTTCGGCTAAATTTATCGCTTCATCCGCGCTTTCAATCGGTTCGGGACTTCCGGGAAGAATCGGAACGCCCGCCGCTTTCATTGTCCGCCGCGCTTCGACCTTATCGCCCATCATTCCGATAACGTGCGGTTTTGGTCCGATAAATTTGATATTGCAGTCTTCGCAAACTTTTGCAAAAGTTTCCGATTCCGCCAAAAAACCGTATCCCGGATGAATCGCGTCAACATTCGTAATTTCCGCCGCGCTGATGATTGAAGGAATGTTCAAATAACTTTGCGAAGAAGGCGGCGCACCGATGCAAATCGCTTCGTCGGCATATCTAACGTGAAGTGCTTCTTTATCGGCTTCGGAATGGACGGCGACCGTGCGAATGCCCATTTCCTTGCACGTCCAGATTATCCGGCAGGCAATCTCGCCGCGATTGGCGATTAAAATTTTTCTGAAACTTTGTTTCATCGGTCTTTGGTCTTCGGTTTTTGGTCTTTGTAAATTCAATTAAAAAACAAAAGCCTTCAATCTCCGACAAAAACCGAAGACCAAAGACCGAAGACCAAAGACCTATTTTCTGATTCCGAAAAGCGGCTGTCCATATTCGACCGGCTGTCCGTTTTCGACATAAATTTTTACAACTTCACCCGAAACTTCCGCTTGAATCTCGTTCATTAACTTCATCGCTTCAACTATGCAAACGATGGTATCCGGCGAAACATTGCTTCCTTCTTTAATATACGGTTCTTTGTCCGGCGCCGGTGTGCGGTAGAATGTCCCGACAATCGGCGAAATAATTTTATGTAAATCTTCGGCGGCGGCAATTTCGGGCAAAGTTGTTTCAGTTTTAACTTCGGATTTATTTTGAACGGTTGATACAGGCGCGGAAACCGGCGCGGATGCGTAAGGTTGAGCGTGAATTATCTGCGGCGCAGGATTTTTGCTTAAACGAACCCGAATATTCGCATTTTCAAATTCAAAATCAGTAAAACCGTGTTCGTCAACCAGATTAGCGAGTTCGTGAAGTTCATCCATATTCAGCGAAGGCTCGGACGCTTTCGGACGCGAACTTCCGCTTAACTTTTTCGTTGTTTCCTTTTTTGCCGATGTCGCTTGCTGACTCATCCTTACTCCTTTAATCGTGAATCGTAAATCGTGAATCGTAAATAGAAAAACAACTATTTACGATTTAAGTAATCGTTAACAATTAGATTAGACTTTAAGGAAAACCTAAACTGCTGCCGTCCAATAGTTTTGGCTTTTCTATTTACGATTTACGATTTACGATTCACTATTTACGAAATTACTGCTTCGCCGCAAGTTCGCGTACGCTGTCAACCAATTCAATAACCGCCATTTCCGCATTATCACCGCTTCTCCGTCCAAGCCGCATTATTCGCGTATAACCGCCGTTGCGGTCTTTATATCTCGCACCGAGTTCACCAAAAAGTCGTTGGACGGCTTTGACACCCGCCGTTCTTTCGATTTTATCTTTCGGTTGACCTTTTTTCCCGCGAAAACGGCTTTGTTCTGTTTTGAAATTACGATTTCCGGCGTGAAAAAATCCTGCCGCCTGCCGACGCAAATGAACTTCCTGTACTTTTGCATCGTCGCCGCTCAAACTTTGCGCTTTACGCGCTAACGTAATGGCTTTTTCGACAAACGGGCGAAGTTCTTTTGCTTTTGGAACGGTGGTAATAATGTATTCGTTATCCGCGTTGATTAAAGAAGTCGCCATATTACGCAGCATCGAAATCCGATGCTCGGTTGTTCTTCCCAATTTACGATGTGCTTTTAAATGTCTCATACTTTTTAAGTCCAATGTCCAATGTCCAAAATCCAAAGTCCAATTTGTTTTCTAACATTGGACTTTGGACATTGGACTTTAGACTAATTTTTACCCTAAATTTCGTCCGCCCGAACCCGGAATCGGATTTCCCTGCTCATCAAAATCCATACCGAAGTCGAGTCCCATTCCGTGCAGAAGGTCTTTAATTTCCGTCAAGGATTTTTTACCGAAATTTTTGGTGTGAAGCATATCGTCTTCACTTCGGCGAATCAAATCACGAATCGAGCGAATATCGGCGTTTTTCAAACAATTATAAGAACGCACGGAAAGTTCCAGTTCATCAACCGAACGGTCGAGTAAATCGTTACGAAGAAGCGGCGGACGCGCGATGTCTTCAAATTTAAAGTCTTCTTCCTCCTCTTCAAAGTTGATGAAGATGGTCATATGGTCTTTCACGAGTTTCGCCGCCAAACCGATGGAATCTTCAGGTTTGACCGAACCGTCCGTCCAGATTTCAACTATCAATTTATCAAACTCGGTGTTTGAACCCTGCCGCGTTTTTTCAACGCTGTAATTGACTTTTTTAATCGGCGTATGCACCGAATCAATCGGAATATAGCCGACTGAAAGGTCTTCATCATTATTGTATTCGGCGGAAACGTAACCGCGTCCGCTTTTCAAACGCATTTCGATATTCAAATCACCACTTGCGCTGATAGTGGCAATATGAACGGCATCGTCAAGAATTTCGACATCACCGTCGGCTTCAATATCCGCGCTGGTAACTTCGCCTGCGCCGCTTTTGCTGATGGTCAATGTTTTTGATTCATCGCCGCCGTGTAATTTAAACGGCACTTGCTTGAGATTCAAAATCACATCGGTGGCATCTTCGACCACGCCTTTAATTGAAGAAAATTCGTGTTCAACGCCTTCGATTTTAACGGCGGTAATTGCCGCGCCCTCAATTGAAGACAAAAGTGCGCGTCTGAGAGAATTGCCGATAGTCGTGCCGAAACCGCGTTCAAACGGTTGCGCGTAAAATTTCCCGTAGCGTTCCGTCAAAGTTTCGACTTCGACATTTAAGCGATTCGGAATTTGAAAACCGTTCCACTGATTATTCTGTGTCATATTCTTTTTAAAAGTTTCAAGTTTCAGGTCTCAGGTTAAATGAAACTGACTTGAAACCTGAAACTATAAAATTACTTGCTGTAAAGTTCGACGATAAGTTGTTCGTTTATTGACGGGTCAATGTCTTCACGTTTTGGCAGAGCCGAAATTGAAACGCTAAAATCCGCCGCGCCCGCCGAAATCCAAGCGGGGCGACCTCGCCCGGCGGCAGTTTGCCACGCGCCTTCGACATGAACATTTTTAATACTATTATCTTTAACGCTGATGCTGTCGCCGACTTTTACTTGGAAAGACGGAATATCAACTTTGCGTCCGTTGACTTCGATATGTCCGTGATTGACGAGTTGCCGCGCCTGTCGGCGGGAAGTCGAAAAACCGGCGCGATAAACAACGTTATCAAGCCGACGCTCAAGCATAAAAAGCAGAATTTCGCCCGTTACGCCTTTCTGCCTAAGAGCTTTGTCGAAATAATTGCGGAATTGTTT
>JBPCPU010000233.1:0-17040 GCA_050998795.1 Pyrinomonadaceae bacterium | reverse complement strand
TAGAAGTAGAAATTTACAATTTCGCTAGTTTTTTTGAAATTTTAAAACAGCCGTTTTATCTTTCATATTGAATAATCAATCCGTTTGCACCGACCGCCCAGCCGTATTTTTTCGTCATATACAAACCGTAAAGATTTTCTTTTGTGTTTATTTCCTGTTGCAGCCAGGTTTTTCCTTTGTCCGACGAGCGCAGAATCGTTCCGCCGTAGCCGACAATCCAGCCGTTTTTATCGTCGGCAAAATCAACGCGCAAAAAAGTATTGGGAAAATTTGTCTTGATGGTTTCCCAGGTTTCGCCGCCGTCTTCCGTCCGCAGAATGATACCTTTTCCGCCGACTGCAAAGCCGTCTTTATCGTCCCGAAAATCAACATTATAAAGCGCCTTATTCGTTCCCGATTTTTGCACTTGCCAATTTACGCCGCCGTCGTAGGTTGTCAAAATCATCCCTTTATCACCGACAATCCAGCCGCGCGAACTGTTGACAAAATCAAGATGAAACAATTCAAGTTTCGACGGCACAAAAATTCTTGACCACGTTTCGCCGCCGTCGTCGGTTCTCATCACTAACGAATCAACCACTTCGTCATTATTGTTAAGCAAGGAGCCGACAATCAGACCGCGTTTTTTATCGGCAAAACGAATGCTCAAAAATTCGGGCGCGGCATTTTTAAATTCGCTCGGATTATATATTTTAATCTCGCGCCAATTGCGTCCGCCGTCGTCGGTTAAAAACATTTTCTTACCCGCGACGACATAGCCGTTATCGTTGTTGCGAAAATATATTTCGTTAATATTTTCTTTGATGTTGACAATCTGTTTTGACCAGGTTTTGCCGCCGTTTGAGGTATAAGCAAGATAGCCCTCGTCTCCGGCGACGAAACCGCGTTCCGAAGATGTAAAAAACACCGTTACCAAATCGCCCGAACCGCCGCTTTTGTTGAAACTCCAGCCGGATTGTGCGTTGGAAACTTGCACGGCAAACAGAATGCTGAAAACAAGTAAAAACATTTTTTGAATAATGAACACTTTTTATTCTCCCTAGATTTATAAATTGACGCAAAAAAAAGGTGATTCAGACAAATAAATTTTATATTGCCACAAATTACCTTTTATTAAAAAACCAAATTACGAATGTGGATAAATTTTATCACTTCATAATCCGATAAACCTTTCCTTTCCAAACCACTATAACTTGTTCGCCGAGCGCGAAATACTGCGCTAAATCCTTTTCTTTACCGATTAAATCAAAGTATTCGTCGCTGGCAAATTTGAGTTTAATTTCGGTGATTTTGGACTCTTCTTTGAATTCGGAATCAACCCAAACGCCATTTTCGAGATAGAAAGTTTTTGCGCCGACTTTTTTCAAATTACCTGCGATTCTAATCGCTTCGTCATCTTCAGAAGTAACCGTGACAGTTTGTTGTTGTTCTTGAGCTTTTTTACTTTTTTGAACAGCACCTTTACCGACTATCGCACCGGCACTCGGTGTTGTATTTCTTGAATCGCTTAAAGTTCTATCGTTTCTTCTACCAATTGAAAAAAGGTCAGCCTGTCTTTGGTTTATCGGTAATTCTTCAGTTTTTCTTTCGCTTCCGTCCGTCGCCAAATAAGAAGTGTAAGGCGTTACGATTCCGTAGCGCGTTCCCAAATCAACAATCTCATCGCGCAACTCTTTGTTTTCGCCGTTTGAACGAATCTGCTCGACCAGCCAACCGACGCGGCGCGTTGCCCAAAGTCTGGGCAGAAAATTATTGTCTTCGGCGCGAAACGGAAAATCGAGATTTTTATATTCAAAAGTGCGCTTTTCCTTGCCTGATTTGCCTTTTAATTTTAATACTACGTTTTCAATATCGCTCGCGTTTTTGTAACGTCCGATTAACGTCAACTGCGAACCTTTGAAAATATCGGTCAATTCGCGCGGATACAGCAAATCGGTGTTCACACCGCCGAAATCCATTTCCAAATCTGTCAAAACAGGCGAATTTACTTTGGTGAAAAAGTTGGAAACTTTAATTTCCAAATCTTCTTTCGGTTCGATATACTCAGCCGTGCCGGAATTTTCCGCCGCGAGTTTGTCAAGCAGGCGCGTGTTGACATCGTAACCAACGCCGAATGTAAATAAACGCAAACCGTCAACTTTTATTTCTTTCGCGTTTTGAATAATTTTTTCGACATTCGACTCGCCAACCGTCGGCAAACCATCGGTCATAAACACGAGCAGTTTCGGTCTGTCGGAAGAATCAAACTGCCGAAGCGACGCTTTGAGCGCGTCGTTGATATTCGTGCCGCCGGTCGGCGTTAATTTTTTGACAAATTCCTCGCCGCGTTTTCTGCCCGAAGCGTCGGCACGAATCAAACCTATTTCCATCAAATGTTCTTCGCCCGCAAAACTAACGACATTAAATCTATCGCCGTCGCGCAGATTTCTGATTCCGAAAAGTAACGCGGAACGCGCTTTTTCCATCTTTCCTTCGTCGCTCATCGAACCGCTCGTATCAAGCACGAAAACTATATCTTTATTGACTAAATCTTTCTCGGCGATGTTGTCTTTCGGCGATAATTGCAATAGAAAATAACCGTCTTTTCCGGCTTCGCGGTAAGTTAAAAGCGACATTCCGAAATCATTGTTCGATAATCCGTAAAAAAGCTGGAAATTATTGTCGTTGTTTGATGTTTCAAACGAAACGCTCGCGGCTTTTTCGCCTTTGTTTTTGACTTCGATTTGATGCGAAGGCGAATAAATGTTTCGCAAGGCTTCTTTGCCGATAATCTCGATTTTGCCTGAAACCGTGCCGAATTTTTGCGTTCCGGTTGAATTTCTCGAACTCACGTTTTCGATTCGCGGATTAGAATTTCTCCATAGATTTCTGCCCGTTCCAAGCGGATAACGATAAGCGACAGTGCCGGATTCGGCTTTCAAAACCTGTGTATAAGTCAGTTCCAATTTTTTATCGGAGTTCGGTAGAATCGGAAAAATCGAAGCCTGAAACAAATCTTTGCCCGCATATTCTAAAAGTCCCGGGTCGCGCTGCCGCCGGACAATTTCATCATATATCCGTCGCGCTTCTTCGCGGGAACGAACTTCGCCGACCAGTTTTTTTCCGTTTTCCCAAATCGCAAACTCGACAATCGAAGCCGTTTCGGGAATCGGAAAAAAGTAAGTTCCTTCCAAAGTATACGGCGTGTCGTTACGAAAAACCTGCTCGACGTGCGTCGTCGCAATTTGTCCTTCAATGCGCGTATTAAGCTCGATTGATTTAACGGGAAGCGCGTTGGGAATTGGAATCGGTCTTGGACGAGGAATCGGGCGACACGGGCGAATATCGCAGATAATCGGCACAATCACGCCTTGCGCGTTTGCCGAAATTATGGCGAGCAAACTGACAAATACTAAACAAAATAGACTTATAACATTCTTAAAACTCATCATTTTCTCCTTTAGAAAGATTTATTCAGCGCGGGTTTTTTATTATTTACGCTTGGTTTGACGAGTTAAGGAACGAAACAGGTTGTATTGGCTTGCAATAATAATTTGAAACTATGTTATTTTATTGGCGTGTAAAACTTTACAACAGGAGAAAATTATATGTGTCTGAAAAACATTTTTCGCTTTTTGTTTTTGTTTATGTTGGCTGCAAACTCTTATGCTCAAAAACAAGTCGAAAATCCGTCTCCGTCTTGTAATCCGAATTTTGCGCGTCTTCTTGTCGAGCAGCAAGTTGCCGATGGCAAGTTGGTTGAAGATACCGAAAAGCGGATAAAAATCTCGCTTCGCTCGGCTGATTTTCTCTGGAAATTTGACGAGGAAACGGCGCGAAAGTATTTCACCGAAGCCTATTCGGTTGCCGAAAAAAGATTCGGTGAGAAAGGTTTTGAAAAGAAAGAAACCGGCTCTTTTACGTCCTATCAACCTGATTATCGCACGGAAGTTATTCGCGCAATTGCCAAAAAAGACGGCGATTGGGCAAAACGCTTGAGCGAAAAACTTCTTAAAGAATACGAAGCCGATTTTGAGGCGCGTAAAGATAGTTACGATAAAACAAGAGAATTAGGCGATTTATTGAGAATCGCGCAAGAAACGGCAAAAGATAATCCGCAGTTAAGCCTTTATTTTTTCAGACAAGTAATGCGTTATCCGCTGGATTATCATTGGTATTGGTCGCTTTATGCGACGGCGAAGGAAAATCAGACGCTTGCCGACCAAATTTATCTCGAAGCCTTAAATACTTACGCTAACGAATCGCCGCGCCGAATGCTTTTTCTTTCGGCATATCCTTTCGGCAACGAAAGAATTTTCGGAGTTGACAAGTATCAATACGGAACAAGCGTTCCGTCTAGTTTCGCCCCGAATCCAAATCTCCAAGTTCAATTTCTTAATACGTTTTTCAACCGGATTGAAAAATTTTTAAATAGTCCCGAAGACTTGAATAAGCCTGCCGATAAATACAGACTTTCTGAAATTACATACATTGTCAGCACTTTACAGGATATTGAGCCGATTGTTTTGCAAAAACTCCCGAATCTTTTCGAGCGTTTTTCTTCCGTTAAAGCAAAAGCAAACGCACAAATGAACGCCGAAGCGCGGAAAACTCTGGATGACAAACAAGAAAGTTATGAAAAATTCGGATTGAGTTTTGACGAACGATTAAAAAGATTGGAAGATGCCGACTCCAAAGGGAAACTTACCGATTATATGATTGTTGACCTTGTTTTTAATCTTAAAACCGAAGAATCGTATGCAAAAACCGCAACCTGGCTGGATAAAATCAAAGATGAAAGCGTCCGCGAAAGCACGATTGACTTTTTTTATTTTAAGCGTTCCGAACTTGCCGCTAAAGAAAAACGCTTTGACGACGCAAAAAAGTTTGCCGATAAAGTTGACGAGATAAAACACAAAGCCGTTTTATATTTCGGCATTGCCGAAGCGCAGTTAAAAAACGTCAGTCAGCAGTCGGAAGCAAGCGACATCCTTCTGGAAGTCGCAAAACTCGCGCACAAAGCCGACGATTCGGTTGAAAAAGCCCAGGTTTTGCTCGGATTAGCTTTTATCTATGAAAAGTTTAATCACTACAACGCTTTAACCGAACTCGGCGAAGCAATCAGAACTATCAACAAACTCGAAAATCCCGATATTTTCACAACTGCTGTCTATAGCCAAATCAAAGGGAAAGATTTTGCTCATTATGCCGTCTTTAATACGCCGGGATTTAATCTGGAAACGACTTTTGAGGAAATCAGCAAAAAGGATTTTGAAATCTCGCTCTCAAATGCTCAAAATTTACAGGATAAATACTTTCGCACATTGGCGGTTTTGGCAATCGCTAAAAATTGTGTGGAAAATCAGCGGAAAAATAAACTTGAAAACAAAAAAGCGGCAAATAAACCGAAACAATAAAAATTTTAATTTTCGTCCGGTTTATCTTCCGCCAGCGCGTCGTCAATTTCTTTTTCGGTTTTAGCGCGGACTTTTTCGACAAGTGCGTCGGCTTTCTGCACGTTGGCTTCCAGATTTGCGCGGTTGGCTTGGATTTGTGTTAAAAGCGAATCAATTTTTGCCTTTTCGGTTTCGAGAGATTTTTTATATTGGTCGCGGATTTCCTCCGGTCTGAGCGAGCCGGAAAATGTGGCGGAGCGTTCAACCATTTCAGGGCGCAGATTATATTCAACCTGCTCGAGCCGCGTCTTGACCGAATTTTCCTTTTCAGTCAATTCGTAAAGCTGTTTCCGCAAAGATTCGGCGCGTTGTTCCGCCCGCGTGAGAATGTCCAAATTTAATAAAAGCCGTTTCTGCTTTTCGTCGTATTCGTTTTTCTGAGTTGATTCGAGAGATTTAAGGCGCGTGTTCATTTCCTTGAGCCGCGTGTTAAATTTATCAATTTTTTCCTCCAAAGTCGGCGTTTCCACAATTGGAGTTTCCGGCACGATTATTTGATTATTGTTCGGATAATCATCCGCCCGGCTGATGATTTCGGGAACGGTTTGCAACGGCGGCGGAGTTGGCGAAATCACCGGTTTGACGACGCGGCGGCGCGGAGTTTTCTGCGCGTTGGTTTCGGAAACTGAAGCAAACAGACAAAATAAAATTGCGATTGCCGCAAATAAAAAAATTGACGATTTCAAATTCCAAATTTCAGATTTCATAAGTTTAACTTTTAACATTTTCACCTGCTTTGCTCGTGTTGTAAATTCAAAGATAATACCAATTCAAGAAGCATTGTGCGTATCAATGGCGGAAGCTGAGGGCGTGAGCGCGGGCTTTTCTCAATCCATGGTGGCTCTGTTTGCAGCCCTCCTTGACAGCCTCGGCTTCCGCCCCTTTTTACGCACATTTCAATTTGAATCGGTATAAGTTTCTTTACTTTTTCACATTTTCACATTTTCACTTTTCCACTTTGTTTGTCGGGAAAGAAATCGCCCGTAAAAAATTCGACGATATTTTTTCCCGTGCCGACAAACGGAATCGCGTCAATTCCGGTATTTAATACGCCGCCGACAACGCCTTTTCTTTTTATATCGTAGCCAATCATCCCGATTGCCACTGCCGAACCGACATACGGCACTGATTTTGCCACGCGCCTGATTAAAGTCCAACCACCGGCTTGAACCACTTTGCGCGTTAAACTCGGATTTTTGTCTGACATTTGTTATATCTTCTCCTTCAATTTTTCTGATAATTTTACACTTGCCTAATTCCGATGACAAAAGCATACTTTAACTTTGCACGCTGATTTTCGTCGAAAGTTTCAATTTTTGAATAAAACTAATGGCACTTATCATCAAAAATCTTTCCAAAAAGTTTGATGACAACTGGATACTCAAAGACGTTTCGCTGGAAGTCGAAAAGGGCGAGATTCTCGGATTGTTCGGTGTCGTCGGCGAAGGGAAAACAACTACGATTCGCGTTATTGCCGGGATTCTTAAAAATGACGGAGGCGTAATTTCTTACGATTCCGTGGATTTAACCGATACGCCGTGCGATAAACGCGGCTTTCACTTTCCTAATTTAACCAACGAAGCGTTCTGGAAATCGCTTTTTAACACGCAAAAAACTTCACAGTTAGCCGACGGCGAAGGTCAGGTTTTAGCTTTGGAAGACGCGCTTTACAAAGCCGAAAACGTGCTTCTGCTCGATAATCAGTTTTGCTTTATGGATAAACTGACGCGGGAAAAAAGTTGTGAAAAACTGCGGCAAACCGTCAAGGAAAAAAAATTGGCGGTTCTTTTGGCGACAAACGATTATGACGAAGTTTTCTCCATCTGCGACCGCGTGGCGATTCTCCATAAAGGCGAAATTATTCAAACGGGAACGCCGCGTGAAGTTTATGAAAATCCGAATTTGGCAACAGCGGCGCGGGTAACGGGAAGAAATAATTTAATCGAAGCCAAATGTTTGAATTCATGTAAATCCAGTATGCCCGAATTTCTCACGCTCAAAGGCGAACACCGGCTTTTTACCGATAGAGTCGAAGAAAACGCGCTCGACGCAATCAATCAAAATGTTACTCTCGCCATTCGTCCCGAACATATTTCTATTTCTTTCGGCGCATCTTTTCCCGAAGATAATCTTCTGAAAGCCAAAATTACCAATATAATTTTCAGAGGCGAAACAACAATTATCAAACTCGATGCAAACGGTTTGGAACTCGAAGCATTGGTTCTGCGTCTGGTCGGCTTGAACATCGGTGACGAATGTATGGTCGGACTTCCGCCCGATAGAATTTTGGTTTTGAAAAATTAGCAGGGCTTTCGCATTTAAAGATAGGAATAGACCGCGGATGACGCTGATTAAGCGGATTTGCGCTGATTTTACTTGATTAAATTATCCGTCTTATCTGCCAAATCAGCGTCATCCGCAGTCTATTTTCCCGTTTTGAGAAAGTTCTAATTAGATATGGTTATGAGAATAAAGAAAACTTATTTGGCGATTATCACGCTTATTTTGTTGGCAATTCCTTCCTGTTTTGCTCAAACTCCGACGCAGAGTTTGCCGGTTTTAGGATTGAAGGACAAAGTTACTGTGCGACGCGACGGACGCGATATTCCATATATCGAAGCAGGCAGCGACGCGGATTTATATTTTGCACAAGGTTATATCACGGCAAGCGACCGTTTGTGGCAAATGGATTTATACAGACGTTTGGCGCGTGGCGAAACGGCGGAACTATTTGGCAAATTGAGTCTTGAAGAAGATAAACGCTGGCGCAGATTCGGGTTTTCAAACATTGTCGAAGAATCATTCAAAAGTTTTTCACCTGAATATAAAACAATTTTGGAGAATTACGCTCGCGGCGTAAATGCGTATATCGCCACTCTTGACGAAAAAACTTTGCCGGTTGAGTTTCAGATTTTGAAATACAAACCAACTGAATGGAAACCAACCGATTCTTTGGTCATCGGCGCGATTTTAGCGGACGGTTTAAGCACGACCTGGCAAGCGGACGTGATGCGGGCTTCGTTTGCGGATTTGCCGAAAGATAAATTTAATCAACTTTTTATAGAAAAAACGCCGCTCGATGTGTTGGTTGTCGGGAAAGACAACAAGATTCAAGATTCAAGATTCAAGATTCAAGATTCAAGATTTAAGATTCAAGATTCAAGATTTAAGATTCAAGATTCAAGATTTAAGATTCAAGATTCAAAGACCGAAGACCAAAAACCAAAGACCGAATTGATAGAATTCGCTTTGAAAGATGCGGAAATAAGAAAATCATCATTAGAAAGAATCGGTTTTTATCAGGAATTTAATGCCGCAAGCAACAATTGGGTTGTGTCGGGAAAGAGAACATTGGACGGCAAACCGATTCTGGCAAACGACCCGCATTTGCCGCCGTCTGCGCCTTCGATTTGGTATTTGTCGAATCTTTCCGCGCCGAATTTGCGCGTTTCGGGCGTTACATTTCCCGGCGTTCCCGGCGTTGTTCTCGGACACAATGAATATATTGCCTGGGGCGCGACCAATCTCGGTCCCGACGTTCAGGATTTGTATGCCGAAACCTTTAACGAAAAAAATCAATACAAAACACAGAATGGTTGGGAAGACGCGAAGGTCAGACGGGAAGAAATAAAAGTTCGCAAAAATGTTTTAAGTCCCGAAACTGAAACCGAAACCATTGACGTCACGGAAACGCGCAACGGCGTTATTATTACAGGGAAAGATAGCAAAAAATATGCTTTGAAATGGACGGCACGCAATCCGAAAAATGATTCGTTTGAAGCGTTTTTGCTGCTCAATCGCGCAAAAAACTGGGAAGATTTTAATGCCGCGCTCAAAACTTACGGCGGCGCAACTCAGAATTTTGTTTATGCAGATGTGAAGGGAAATATCGGTTTTCATAACGGCGGAAAAATCCCGATTCGGCGCACGGGCGACGGTTCGATGCCTTACGACGGCGCGACCAATGACGGCGATTGGATAAGTTTTATTCCATACAAAGAGTTGCCAAACAGTTTTAATCCGCCCGAAGGTTTTATCGTTACGGCGAATCAACGAATTGTCGGCGACAGCTACAAATATTTTTTGACGCATCTGTGGGCATCACCTCATCGTGCGCGTCGCATTTATCAGCTTTTACAAGCAAATTCAAAAGTTACGGTTAATGACGTGATGGATATTCAGCGCGACATTTTTGACATTTCCTATTCAAATTTTGCGCGGGAAATTGTCAAAACGGAAACCGCTTCAAAGGAAACGCTTGACGTTTTGCGCGGTTGGGACGGAAAAATGTCCGCCGATTCAAAGGCGGCATTGCTCGTCGGCGAGATTCGGAGCGTTTTTCTTAATAAGGTTTTAACTGCCAATGTCGGCGCGGAACGGGCAAAAAATTATCGTTGGGGCGAAATCGCGTCTTTTATTGATTGGCTGATAACCGAAAAACCGGCAAATTGGCTGCCGAAAGAATATAAAAACTATCAGGAATTATTAAAATTTGCGGATAAGCAAGCGCGGGAAAATCTGGCGGCGAAATACGGCGCGGATGAAACAAAGTGGCTTTACGGTGAAAGATTTAAAATCAGATTTAATCACCCGCTTGCTGCCGCGCCGCTGATTGGAGGTATTTTTGCGATAGACGCGCTTCCGAAATATGGAAGCGGTGAAACGCCGAATGTCGGTGCAAATGTTTCGATGCGGCACATCACAGTTCCCGGAAATTGGGACGAAACGCGGCACGGCATTGCGCTTGGCGAAAGCGGAAATCCGAAATCTCCTTTTTATAAAGACCAACTCGAAGGTTGGAAAACAGGCAACACGCCGGTTTTTCCTTTTTCAAAAACGGCGGTTGAAAGTGCGGCAAAGCAGACAGTTATTTTAGTTCCGCAAAATTAAAAAATGAATTTTAATCAGGATGGACAGGACAGATAACCCAAGTTGCTAATAATAAAGATTTGAAGATTTTTTGCCCGCGAAACACACGAAACACACGAAAAAATTAAAATGTTTTCTTTTTTTCGTTTGTTTGGCGTGTTTCGCGGGCAATATTCTGAAAAATTTTCATAACTGGCAACCTGGGTTAGATAGGATAAGTTAAGAAAAATTAATCCTGTTCATCCTGTCTATCCTGTTTGAATTGATTTCTCAATTCGATAAAATCACTCAAAATAATTGCAGCGGCTTCGCTGTCAACTCTTTTACGGATTTCCTTTTTGCCCAAACCGAGCTTGGTCAGATAGCCTTTTGCTTCATAAGAAGTCAGGCGTTCATCCATCAAAAAAACCGGAACATTAACCGAAAGCGAAAAATTTCGCGCCAGTCTTCGCGCTTCGGTTGACATTTCGCTTTCCGAACCGTCGGAGTTATACGGCAAACCTAAAACCAATCCGACGGCATCAAAGTTTTCCAGATAAGCGATGATTTGTTTGAGAACTTTTTTCCAGCCGGTGCGTTCTAATACGCAAACCGGACGAACGGTAAATTGCAGTTCGTCGCTGACGGCAATGCCGATGCGTTTCATTCCCAAATCAAGAGCCAGTAATCTGCCTCTTTTCGGGGCGCGAAAAACATCTGTAAAATCATCTGGATTAGTTGTTTCTTGTTCTTGCACTGTAATAACGTAAAATGGATAATGGAAAACGGAAAATCAAATATGTCCAAAAACCATTTTCCACTTTCCACTTTCCATTTTCAATTTAAATGAGGTAAATAATGTCATTTCGCGGAAAATTTTTAACTGGGATACTTTCGGCGGCAATCGCGCTGTATGCGGTCATCGGCGGTTTGTTGTCAACTCAGGCGCAGCAGCCGATAAACGATGCGGGAGCGCAAATCCGCATTTTTGAAAGCGTTTTGCAGCATATTCAAAACGATTATGTTGACGAACCGAATTTGGAAAAAGTTCGCGCCGGTGCGCTGCGCGGATTAGCTTACGGTCTTGATTCATATTCGTCTTATCTGACGGCTGCTCAGGTTAAAGATTATCAAGCAAAAAAACAAAACACTTTAGCGGGCATCGGCGCGGAATTTTCGCAGATTTCCAGTTATCTGTATGTTGTTTCGGTAATTAAAGATTCTCCGGCGGACAAAGCGGGACTCAAAGCGGGCGACGTTATCGAATATATTGAAAACAAAGCAACACGCGATATTTCTTTATATGACGCGCGGCAGCTTTTGTTGGGCGAAGCCGGTTCAAAAACAAACTTGCGCGTTTTGCGGACAGGCGCAAAGCCGCAAACGATTACGGTTTCACGCGGGAGTTACAAAATTCCTTCGTCGGAATCGAAAATCGAAGACGGCAAAATCGGCGTTGTTAAAGTTTATAGTCTTGAAAAAGGCGAAGCCGCCGACATTCGCGCCCGCGTTCAGGATTTAATGAAACAAGGTGTGCAGAAAATCGTGCTTGATTTGCGCGGCGTGGCGGCAGGCGATATAAACGAAGCGGTTGATGTCGCCAATCTTTTTATCAAAGACGGCAATTTGGCGCAAATCATCGGGCGCGACAACAAAGTTTTGCAAACCTTTACGGCTGACCCGAATAAACATCTTTTTAGCGGCGACATCGCTACATTGATTGATTTGGGAACGGCGGGCGCGGCAGAAGTCGTTTCATCGGCAATGCTTGACCGCAAACGCGGCGAAGTGGTCGGTGAAAGAAGTTTCGGCGCGGGAACGCAGCAGCAATTATTCACGCTGCGCGGCGGCGACGGTTTGCTTTTGACAACCGCGAAATGGGCTTCGGCAAACGGTAATCCGTTTTTGACAAGTGAACGCGCCAGTTCCGGCGTGAAACCTTCGGTTGAAGTTAAGCGTCCCGAAACGCCCGAACCGCTTGAAGTCGAAGATTTGGTTAACCAGCAGGAACAAGAAAATCAAGCGACACAACCTAATGCACAACCAACACCGCAGCCAACGCCTAAAGCTGCACAACCGAAACCGTCGCAAGAGGATTTGCAGATGAAAAAGGCTCTGGAAATTTTGCGCGGCAAAGCACAAGCGATGAAAGCAGGATAAAAAGAAAAGGGGAAAAGTGAAAAAGTGAAAAAGTGAAAAAGGAAAAGGCTGTTGAAATTAAATTATTCGACAGCCTTTTCCTTTTTTGACGATAGATTGTGGAACATAGGATTTTACTTTTTCACCTTTTCACTTTTTCACTTTTCCACTTTTACCCTTTTTCACTTTTCCACTTTTTCACTTTTTACCCTTTTTTGTTGTCGCTTTCCGATAAGACTGCTAAAATTATTTTTTAATGACACAACAAAATTTCAGGGTGCGACCACTCCGGGAAAAAGATATTGCCGAATGGTTTAGATTGCGAAAACTTTTGTGGGAAGGTTCGAGCGACGACGAACACAAAACCGAGATGCGTGATATTTATGAGCATACCGATTCGCAACTAGTAATTGTTGCCGAAACCGAAGACGAAAAACTTATCGGATTTTTAGAAGCCGGCATTCGCCCGTTTGTCGAAGATTGTCACACCGACCACGTCGGTTACCTGGAAGGTTGGTATGTTGAGCCGGAATTTCGGCGATGCGGCATCGGCAGAAAGTTGGTGCAAGGCGCGGAAAGTTGGGCGCGGAGCAAAGGTTGCGAAGAAATGGCGTCGGACGCGGAAATTGGAAACGATTTGAGTTTCAAAGCGCATCTAAATCTCGGTTACGAAGAAACTTCGCGCCTTGTGCATTTGCGGAAAGATTTAGTTTAAGAAAAATTAACAGGGATGGACAGGATGAACGGGATATTTAAAAAATTGTATTCAAACTCGTATTATTTTTTGCGTCTTTACGCCTTTGCGTTAATAATTCTTTGTCTTTCTGTGTTTGTCCAAGCCCAATCAATCAGTCAAAATTATCCGACTCCGATTACGTCAAACGAAATCAGCGGCAAAATTCCGGCGCGTGATATAGGCGATGCCCGACTGACAAACTATTTCTACTCTTTCAACGGCGTTCAGGGCGATGTTTTTATCAATGTCCAAACTTCAAATTTGAACGGCGATATTGATATTTTCACTGCCGATAATCTGAAATCCTTAACAAAAATAACGATTTACGCTGATATTTCCGAAAACGAAACAGGTCGCATTGTTTATTTGAGGAAACCGGAAAAACTGATTTTAAGAATCCAGGGACGCTCGCCGAATGACGATGCGGCGACTTTCCATATAAAATTTGCCGGAAGTTTCCAACCTTTGCAAGCCACCGCCGAAACTTCCGCACCTGAATTACCCGAAGTTAAATCCGACAATCAAAGCGACGTGCGTGTCAATTCCGTCGGCACTATTATTGAAGTAAAACCTAAACCGACTCCTTTGCCAAAAGAAACAATTGCCAAAACCAAACCTAAACCGGGAAAGAAAAAAACGAAACCTGTTGCGGAAAACAAAGAATTAACAAAAACTGACAACGACAGCGTTAAGAAAGATGAGGAAATAAAAGAGGCTAAAGAAACTGAAAACAAAAAAGCCGACACGGATGCGGAAAAAGCAGTATCGGTTGAAAATCAAACGGAAACAACTCCGAAAGTTGTTGTAATTGGTGAAACCGCTAACAAAGATGCGGCTCAGAAAGAAGAAGTAAAAAGCGAAGTCAAAGAAGAAACTCCTGAAAAAACAGAAGATAGAACAACCGCAGAAATTGCCAAAACAAAAACACCAAAAGCAAGGACGAGGCGAAATGCAAAAACCAGAGCGAAGACAACTGTCATTCAAAAACCACTTGCGCCTAATCCATTAGAAAACATACGCCTGGTTGTTTTATTCAAAGACGGAACAAAAATCGAACACCAGATGAGCGATGTTTTACGCTTCAGTATTATTAGAGGAATTTTGACAGTAACGACAAAAGACGGAAAAATCAAACGCTATTCGATTCTTGATATAGAAAAAACAACAATAGAATAACCTTAATTCGATATAAGAAAGTCGAAAATGTCTGCACCGACTGTTCACTGTTCGCTTTCAGCTATTCACTGTTTTTCAGGGAAACTTCTGCGCGGGCAGCGAATAGTTAAAAGTGAATAGCGAACAACCGACTCTGTTTCAGCCGTCGGTTCTTTTGCTTAACCCTTGTTTTCTTATGGCAAACTCAGGTTAGAATAGAATTTTTTATTTTGAAGAAATTATTTGTCTTAATCTTGCCGTGAGTTGGCTGCTCGGATTAATTGCTTCGAGTTGCGCTAAAATTTTCCCGGTTTCTTCCAAATTTCCTTTTTTAAAGTATGCTATTCCGAGATTATAAAGCGTCGGTTCGTGCTTCGGATTTGTTTGCAGGGAAGTTTGAAACTCTTTGACGGCACGGTCTAAATCAGGATTTCCACGCTCAACAAAAGTAATTCCCAAATCGGTTCTGACATTTACATCATTAGGATTTTTAGCGAGAGCCTTTTCATACCAACTCTCCGCTTTTTCAAATTGCCTCGAATCAAAATAAGTATTGCCGACTTTAACGATTGTGTCGTAATCTTCCGGCTTTATTTGATTGGCTTTCTCATAAAATTCGACCGCCGTATCAAACTTTTGAATCTTTGAGTATATATCGCCCGCTTTCATCTGCGCGTCAAAATTGTTCGGTTCATTTTTGGCTTTATCGAGCGTCTCGGAAACTTCGGGCAACATTCCGCCTTTTTCGTTTGGTTTAACGCTGACGGCTTGCGTTTGTTGATTCAAAAAGGGCGCGTTAACACTTGTTTGAGCCGCGTTTTGCTGCGAGATTTCCTTCCGATTAATGCTGTTGGCAACAAAAAAACCGATGATTAAACCAATAATCAAACCGCCAATACCAAATAAAACACTTTTTTGCATTGTAAATCGTGCATTGTAAATCGTGAATCGTAAATCGTGAATCGGAAGACATTCGATTTACGATTTACGATTCACGATTCACGAAAATTAAGCGTAGCTGTGCAAACCCGGAAGCAAATAACTCACGCCCAAATAAGTAAATATCACCAACAAAAATCCGATGATGGCGAAATAAGCGGAACTTCTGCCAGACCAGCCGCGAGAAATCCGCGTGTGCAAAAATGCGGCGTAAGTCAGCCATGCGATTAACGCGCCGGTTTCCTTCGAGTCAAAGCCCCAGGGTCTGCCCCACGATTCGTTTGCCCAAATCGCGCCCGTAATAAGGAGCATCGCCAAGCCCGCAAATGCCATACTCGCGGTTTTATACATTAAACCGTCAAGCGATTCGAGCGAAGGAAGCCGTTCGCGCAAAGTTTCCGTTCTGAAACCGAATAAAATCACGAAAAATGTTCCTGCCAACGCCGTGATTAATCCCGCAAGTTCAACCGGATTTGTGTTTAAGCTCAGGAATAATTTATTGCCGTTGTTTTGCGCGAACTGTTTGGCGGCTTGTTCAAACTGCATCGGTGTCAGCGCGGCAAATTCCTGCGCGGAAAGTCCTTGTTTCGATGCCAATTCTTTTCCGGCAGAAATATATTGGCTTGGATTGTTTGCCAGTTGCGTCTGCAATTTCGGATAAATATCATCTGTTGATTTTATACCGGAAACTAGAAATGCAATCGCTAAAATTTGCGTAACAAACGCGATTTTCAGCAAAATATGTCCGATTTTTTTCGCGCTTTCGTTGTTTTGATATAGATAAAGCAAAAACGAAACAATCACGCCGAGAAGCAAAATTCCCGACACAACCAAAGTCGCGCCGACATATGGAATTTCAAGACGAAACGGCGACGAAAAAGGCTTCGGCGAACCCGGCGCGAAAAGTCCGGCACGATAGACAAATTCGGTGAAAACGGAAAATTTGCTGACCGTCGCTATCACGGCAAGAGTAAAAATGCCCGACCAAATCGCCATTGCTTCAACTTTTACTTTATCTTTCAGCAAATAAATTACCGCCACCGCGAAACAAACCAACGCCACGCCGTAACTCAAGGAAGCCACGCCGACGTGAATCGGTCGCCAGTAGGAATCCAAAACCGGCGGTAAATCTATAAATTCCGGTCCGATGAAACGCGCTAAAGTTAAAATCAAAGCCGCCAGCGGAAGCGTGAATGCACTTAAAAATTGAAATTTCTGACGATTGGCGATTAAAAGCGTGGTGATTCCTGCACCGAAAGCAAACGCCAGACTCAAATCATACAAATTGGCAAACGGAATATAGCGAAACATCCACGGTGTTTCCATATTTCCGCTGTCGCGCATCATCGCAATCTCGCGGTCAAACGCGCCAACCCAACGCACCAGCCAACTCGCCAAATTAAAGAAAACGCCGAGCGACGCGCCCCACAAACCGATTTTCTGCGCCATCTCCGAAGGCGCGTAAAGATTAGTTAATTGGAAAAGCGCGGCTAAAATATAACAAGCCAGCGCAATCATCATCAACGCGCCGTCGGAGATAAATTTCGCGCCGATTTCGATACGCAAAAACAACATCAGAAACGCGCCGACGATTGCCAAAATCGCGGGCAAATATGAATAAAATGTTGATTTATTTTGGATACGTCTTACTTCTTCCATAATTTTATCAAGAATTAGCCCAAGACTCCATCTATAACCGTTTCGGTTTAGGTGGAGATGTAGGGCGTTCATCAGCAATCGCGGAGTCTGCGCGATTGTTTGACTTTCAAATATACAAAACATAAAATA
>JBPCPU010000094.1:0-11095 GCA_050998795.1 Pyrinomonadaceae bacterium | reverse complement strand
CGCTTGCGAAAGTTTTTCGATGAAACTTGTCCGGCTGATTCCGACGTTTTGCTGTGCGGCGATTTCAACGTCGCGCCCGACGAACGCGATGTTTGGAACGTCGCGGTGTGGGAAGGCAAACTGCATTTTACCAAGCCGGAACGCGCCGCGATTCATCACGTCAAACAGTGGGGTTTTACCGATGTCTTTCGGCAAATGAACGGCGACGAGAAAGAATTTTCGTGGTGGAATTACCGCGAAGGCGCGTTTTTCAAAAATCAGGGTTTGCGGATTGACCATATTTGGACTTCAAAAAGTTTGGCGGAAAAATGCGCTGCGTGTTGGATTGACCGCAAGCCGCGCGGCGCGGAACGTCCTTCCGATCACACGCCCGTCGCGGCGGAATTTAAAGGCGAATAAAACACGGGAAATTTACAGGGATAACAGGATTGACAGGATGAATTTATTTTTTGATTTATTAACCCAAGTTGCCGGTAGCAAAGATTTGAAGATTTTTTGCCCGCGAAACACGCTAAACACACGAAAAAAAGAAAACATTTTAATTTTTTCGTGTGTTTGGCGTGTTTCGCGGGCAATATTCTGAAAAATTTTCATAACCGGCAACTTGGGTTTATTGCTGTTTTTATCATTGTCAAATCTGTTACCTCCAAAATTTCTTATCCGTGTTTATCTGCGGTTAATTTTGAAAACTTATGAATCGAACTTTTCCAAAACCTGTTTTCGTTCCGCTCGATTTTCAAAAAATTGAAAGCGAAGCCGAACAGTTAAAACGCGCTGAAGAATTTTACGAAAATTTGAATCGGCGGCGGACGGTGCGCGATTTTTCTGCTGAAAACGTGCCGTTTGAAATAATTGAAAAAGCGATTTTAACGGCGGGAACTGCGCCTTCGGGCGCACATTTGCAGCCGTGGCGTTTTGTGGTTGTCAAAGATGCGGAAGTGAAACGCAAAATCCGCGAAGCCGCCGAAAAGGAGGAGTTTGAAAGTTATCATAATAGAATGTCGGAAAAATGGCTGAAAAGACTTGCGATTTTGGGAACGGATGAACACAAGCCTTTTCTCGAAATTGCGCCCTATTTAATTGTTGTTTTTCGCATTAATTCCATTACGGAAAACGGCGAAAACGAACCGACTTATTACTCTCAGGAATCCGTCGGAATCGCCGTTGGAATGTTGCTGGCAGCTTTGCATAACGCGGGTTTGGCGACTTTGACGCACACGCCGTCGCCGATGAAGTTCTTGCAGAAAATCTTAAACCGTCCGAAAAATGAAGTTCCGTTTGTTTTAATTCCGGTTGGTTATCCCGCAAAAGACGCGAAAATTCCCGACCTCAAACGCAAATCGCTTGAGGAAATTATGCAAATTGTTTAATAATTATAATTTGTGAATGAAACCGTTTCGGGAAAGCGTCAGGCGGAATTTTTGGCAAAGAGTTTGGAAAGAAACGATGCCGAACTCGTCAAAGCGTGTCGGCGCGGCGACGAAACCGCCTGGAATGAATTGGTTGACTGCTATCAACGCTTGATTTTTGCCATTCCGCGCCGTTCGGGTTTGAGCGAAGAACAATGCGCCGACATTTTGCAGGAAGTTTTTCTGACGCTGTTTGAAAAACTGGATGAAATCCGGCAGCCGGAAAAAATCCGCTCGTGGTTGGTAACGACGGCGAAATTTAAAACCTGGAGTTTGGTTCGCAGTGAAAAAGGTTTTTACTCGCCCGAATCGGAAGAAGGAATGGAACTTGAAATGGCGAATTTGACCGATTCCGCGCCGCTTGCCGATGAAGTTTTAGTTGAACTCGAAGAACAGCATTTGATAAGAACCGCGCTGAAAAAACTTGAAGAGCGATGCCGAAAAATTCTTTCGATGATTTATCTGCAAGACACGGCGGCAAGCTACGCGGAAGTTGCCGCCGCAATCGGTGTCGGCGAAACGAGTATTAGCCCGTTAAGAGCAAGATGCTTAAAGAAGTTAGCGAAAATTCTTAAGAAGTAAAAGTGAAAAGGTGAAAAAGACGGATTACCGAAACTTACCTAACTTTTTCACTTTTTCACTTTTTCACTTTTTCACTTTTTCACTTTTTCACTTTGAAGATGTCTTTTTTATCTAACACCGCGCACTGTTGGTTGAGAGGCGAATTAACGATGAGATTGATGAGCAAAAATAATTCAGACGAACAAGCAATCAACCGAATAATGTATCTGATGCAGACGGATAAATCAGTTGACGCGCCGACGGAAGCGATTAAATGGGCGAAAAACATTTTCCGCACACGCGCCGCTGAAGCGAAAAAATCTTTCGCGCAAAGAGTTTTGGCGGTTTTGCAAATGGATTTGTCGCCCGGCAAAGCGGCTTTCGGCGAGCGTTCCGCTTCCGCTTCGCAAGCGCGGCAGATGCTTTTTCAAGCCGGTGAAAACAGTGTTGATTTACGAATCAAACAAGAAGAAAACAGTTTTTCGCTGCACGGGCAAATTTTGGGCGCAGATTTTGCCGACTTTACAATCAAACTCAGCGATTTTCAAACGCAAGTCAACGAACTCGGCGAATTTAAGTTTGCAGAGATTCCGAGCGGAAAATATGATTTGATTTTGCAGAAAGATGATAAGGAAATTGTTGTCGAAGGATTACAGTTTGATTAAATTACGTCAGTCCGGTTTGGAAATATTAAATTTAATACGGTAAAGGCGGCATATCGCTGCCTTTTTACGTTATAGATTTGCAGTTTTAATTCCGGTCAAATTACATATTTATTTATAAAATGCAGCGTCAAGAATTCATAGCCAAATTGTTGGAAACAAATAAAAAAGAAACACATCATTTTCTGTTAGAAAAACACTCGAATTTAGTTGACCTCAAACTTGCCGAAGAAATAAAAAACACATATTACGATTCGTGGACAAAAGAACCTCAGAAAACGCGCAATGCGGCAAATGCTTTGGAAGTTTTATCCGAAATTATTTTCGACGATGAAGTAAAAGCCTTAACAAATTGGGTAAAAGGCATTGCCGATTTAACCGAAGGTAAAACGGAAAAAGCTATCGGTCATTTGGATAAAGCCGCACAAATTTTTACATCTTTAGAAAAACCGTATCAAGCAGCACAAACACAAGTTAGCAAACTTTATGCGCTGGCACTTTTGGGAAGATACGATGAAGCTGTAACTTGCGGTGAAAATGCTCAGAAAATTTTTGAGAAAAACGGCGATGAACTGGCGGCGGGAAAAGTCGAGATGAATCTTGGAAATATTGTTTCAAGACGCGAACTTCACTACAAAGCAGAAAAATATTATTTATCGGCACGAAACCGCTATCTCAAACTCAAAGAATTAACCTGGCTGACGATGGCAGAAAACGGACTTGCCATTACCTATTCTGCAATTAATGATTTTCGTAAAGCGGAAAAGTTTTATACCCAGGCATTAAATCGTGCGAAGCAGGCAGATATGCTTGTAACCGAAGCGGAAATTGAAGCGAGTATGGGAAATCTCGCGCTTTTTCGGGGAAAACTTGACCGGGCATTGAAATTTTTAGAACTTTCACGCCGGAAATTTGAATCTTTGGAAATGCCTCACCAAACCACAATTGCCGAACTCGAAATTGCCGACGCATATCTTGAGTTAAATCTTGTTACGGAAGCCTTTGAAATTTACCGGCGAATCACGCCAAAATTAGCTGAATTAAAAATGCAAGGTGAAGAAGCGCGGGCGCGGGCAAATCTCGGACGAGTTGCCGCGCTTTTAAATGAAACGAAAATCGCACAAAGCGAATTGAGAAAATCAGCGCGTCTTTATGCCGCGGAAAAAAATAAAGTCGGCGCAGCGGCAGTCAAACTTACGGAAGCCAAACTTGAATTAAATTCGCAAAATTATGAAAACGCTTTAAAACTCGTAAAAGAAACTGAAAAATTGCTTGAAAACAGCGAAGACGTTCGACATAAATTGACTGCCAAATGGCTCGAAGGCGAAACGCTCAGAAATCTCGGAAAGTATAAAACGGCGGAGAACATTCTCGAAGAAACTTTTCACGAAGCTGTCAAACAAGAACAACCGAACATCGCGCAAATTTTGCAAAACTCACTCGGAAAACTGGCTTTGCAAACGGGCGACCGGCGCAAAGCGGAAAAACATTTCAAAAAGGCAATTGAATTAATAGAAAAACTTCGCGCACCGCTTCCGGCAGAAGAATTTCGGATGGCATTTTTGGCGGACAAATTCGCGTCGTTTGAAAATCTGGCGAAAATTTATTTGTCGGAAGGCAAATGGAAAAAAGCGTTTTTCTATATTGAAAAAGCACGGGCGCGATCTTTAGCGGAAAGTTTGGAAGTCAATCAGACAATAATAGAAAAAGAAATAGAAAAAGAAAATGTTTCGCCAAAACTTGCGGAGAAACTGCAAAACCTGCGCGAAGAATTAAATTGGTTTTACAGCCGTCTGAATCGCGCCGATGAAGCGGAAATCGAAAATTTGCAACGGGAAGCGAAAAGCCGCGAAAAGCAAATTACCGATATACTGCGTCAGATTGAAAGCACCAACACGAGTTTCGCTCAGGTTAGCACGTCTCGTGCTAACCTGAGCATCCAAAGCGCAAATGCCAAGTTTAAACAACTACAATTTTTACTCGGCAACCAAAAAACCTTAATCGAATTTATAAATTTTGACGGAATAATTTCGGCTTTTATCATTACGAATAAAAAGATTGATTTTATCGCGGATTTGACAACAGAAAGTGAAATTTTGTCGCTTTTGGAAGGTTTGCAGTTTCAGTTCGGCGCATTGCGCTACGGCACAAAACACTTGCGTAATTTTATGTCCGAACTCAAAAATCGCGCCGATTTTTATTTACAAAAATTATACGAAAAATTGCTTGAGCCGTTGGAATTTTTTATTGAAAAACGCGAATTGGTAATCGTGCCTGTCGGTGCGACGCATTATGTTCCGTTCCACGCTTTACGAAACGCCGAAAGTTATGTGATTGAAACGCGGGAAGTTGCATACGCGCCGAGCGCAGCCGTTTGGCAGGTTCTGGCGGAAAAACCTGCTCAAAAATTGGAAAACGCGCTGTTGACGGGTTTCGCCGACGAGAAAATTCCGTTGGTTAATCGGGAAATTAAAACGCTCGAAAAATACTTTCCAAAATCGAAAAGTTTATTGGGAAAACAAGCGACATTTGCAGCATTTATAAAAAATGCGCCAAATTATGACGTTCTGCATTTGGCGTGTCACGGGCAATTTCGACCGGAAAATCCGTTATTTTCGAGTCTGCGTTTGGCTAACGGTTTTGTGACCGTGCGCGATATTTGTTCGCAAAAATTAAAAGCCGGTTTGGTGACATTAAGCGCGTGTGAAACGGGTTTGAATAAAATTTTCGCGGGCGATGAAATTCTGGGTTTAGCGCGAGGTTTTTTGTCGGCTGGGGCAAATTCGCTGGTTTTAAGTTTGTGGACGGTAAATGATCAAGCGACAGCCGGATTGATGGAAAAATTTTACGGGAATCTGCAAGCCGGACAAACAACTTCCGCCGCGTTGAAAAATGCTCAATGCAACTTTATCAGGCAAAATATTCATCCGTATTTTTGGTCATCTTTTATTTTAATCGGAAAATAAATTTTTTTTACCAAAAAGTGTCTTTTTAATAAAATCGGATGCACTGTGTAAAGTATAAACCGGATACGCAATTTGTATTTTAGGGGCGGCAGTAATGAATAAATTTATCAAATATAATTGGTTGAAAGTGGTTTTAATTTTTGTTTTTGCCCTTTTCTTTACCGGCAAAGGTTTTGAACAAAAGACTTCGGCACAGGAAAATAATTGCGATTGTGCGCCTGATGAAGTGATTTTTGAACTTCTCAGTCCGGCAAATTTACCTGCCGTTGCCGCACAATATAAACTCAAACAAACACCGCTCGGACAAGTCGGCGTTCCGCCAACTTACCGGATGGAAATTGATAGAACGGTAAATACTCAAACGCCTCTGCAAATTGTTGCGGCAATGCAAGCAGACGCGCGAATTACCAAGCCGGAAGTCAATCGAAAACTATCGGCGGCGGAAAGAGAGGGTTTACCGTGGACAATCGGACATTCCTGGGCAGTTGGACATTCCTGGGCGGTCGGCGGGAGCGTTAAAGGTTACAATCGGCAGTGGTTTCCCGATAAAATCAGGCTTGACGAAGCACACCAAATTTCAAAAGGCGCGAGCGTAATAATTGCGGTTTTAGATACGGGAATTGACTTTAATCATCCGGCTTTTGCGGGCAAACTCGTTCCCGGTTACGATTTTGTTGATAACGATGACAATCCGAGCGAAGTCGGTGTTTTGCGGCAAGGCTCTTACGGACACGGAACGCACGTTGCGGGAATTATTGCTTTGACTGCGCCGGAGGCGAAGATTATGCCGATTCGTATTTTGAAGCCCGACGGAAGCGGTGAACTTTGGCAGGTTACGGCGGCAATTATCTGGGCGGCTCAACACGGCGCGGATATTGTCAATATCAGTTTTGGTTACCCGGCTAATGTGCGTGTTTTAAAAGATTTGATTGACGCTTGCGATGATGGAATAACTATTGATGCAAAAACATTTCCCGAAGTCGGCACACGGAGATTGGCGGTTATTGCCGGTGCAGGAAATGGGGCAAATACCGCGAAAATTTATCCGGCGGGAGAAGATTTGGATGGAATGTTGGGTGTTGGTGCAAGCACCAAATATGATTTGCTTGCACCGTTTTCGAGTTTCAATGGACAAAGCGGCGGAGATTGGGTGGAAATTGTCGCTCCGGGTGAAAATATCGTGAGCGCAATCCCCAACGGACGTTATGGAACCTGGAGCGGAACTTCGATGTCTGCGCCGATTATTTCAGGCATTGCCGCTTTGGTAAAATCAATAAATCCAACTATCACTCCTGACTCATTAGTTGACCAGGTAAAAGAAACCGGCGTTAAAATAAGATATATTGACATCCAAAGAGGTGAAATCAAGATTCGAAGAGTTGATGCTTTGTGTGCCGTGATGAACAATCAAATATGCCTTGCTCCGACAGCAGCGGCAAATGATGATGGTTTTGAGAAATTTAAATTGCAATAATTTTATAATCAAACTCTAACGTGAAAAGCCGGCTTAAATCAGTCGGCTTTTTTATTTTAAAGGAAACTCAAAAATATTGTCTTTCTCGCAAATCTTTCCGCACTGTATAACAAAAGAGCCGCGTTTAAGGCGGTAAAATTCAAACGAAGAAAATCAAAAAGGAAGGTATAAAAGAATGATACGAGAAAAAAGAAAATTCAAACATGGGCAAATGTTGAATTTGGCAGTTGCGGCATGTTCCGCATTGGTTTTGTCTATATTACCGATTTCGATGATGGTTAGCGCGAGCGGAGATTTCTCCGGCGGCGTTCCGGTTCTAACAAGAACAGCAAGATTAACATCGCCGACCGGCTCGGTTAATCCGCACGGTGATGCCACATATGAAGTATATGACAGCGGACAACGTGAACTGGAAATTGAAGCCGAAGATGTAAATTCAGGGAATGGAACTGTTCTGACTTTCTTTATTGACGGCAGCAATGTCGGGCAGGCGAGTTTAGTTGCACAAAAAGCCAAACTCAAACTTAAAACCGAACTCGGGCAAACTGTTCCGACAGTCAATAACGGTTCAACCGTTCAAGTCAAAAACGGCAGTACGATAATCCTTTCGGGCATTTTTGGCGGCGGTTCGACACCTACGCCGACGGTTTCACCTTCACCGACAGTTTCACCAGCAACTTCGCCATCACCGACTGTATCACCAACGGTTTCGCCGTCACCAAGTCCGACAATTTCACCTTCGCCGAACGGAGGTAATTTATTTGCGACTTTAACAGGCGCAACAATAAACGGTGTATTGCCGCGCGGTTACGCGGAATATGAACTACACAGCAGCCGTACCGAACTGGAAATTCGCGTTTATCAGGTTAATTTGCCGAACGGAACATCACTCAATGTTTTTGTTGCCAATAGTTTGGTCGGACAATTGATTATAAGCGGCGGCGAAGGCAGATTGCGGCTTCGCAGCGACAGAGGCGAAAATGTTCCGGTCGTTACAAACGGCACAACTATTGAAATCAAAAATGGTGGCGCAATAATTCTTTCAGGAAAATTTGCGGGCGGCGGCGGTGCAACTCCGACACCGACTTCGACACCAACCGGACAAGGCAGATATTTTGAATCGCATTTAAGCGGTGCGAAAGTAACGCCTCCTGTGAATACAAACGCTGACGGCGAAATCAAAATTCTTTTGAATCAAAATGAAACCACCGCACAAATTTTCGGCGAATATCACCGGCTTTCGAGTTCGCAAACATCGGCTAAAATTTTCGCAGCGACAGGCGACGCGCCTACATTGGTTTATGATTTAGGCGTTCCCGGCGGCACGGAAGGACATTTTGCGCCGAAAACTTTTAACATAACAGCCAGCCAGGTTCAACAACTTCGCACGGGTTTGTGGTTTGCAGTTATCGGTTCGGTCAATAATCCGGCGGGCGAAATTCAGGGACGTTTTTCAACTCATTCCGAACACAGCGATTTTGACGGCGACGGAAAAGACGATTTTGCGGTGTTCCGTCCATCAACCGGAACCTGGTATTCACAAAATAGTGCGGGCTTCAGCGCACAGGCTTTCGGAAGTGCCGACGACAAATTAGTTTCCGGCGATTACGACGGCGACGGCAGAACGGACGCGGCGGTTTTCAGAAACGGCGTTTGGTATATCAGGCACAGTTCGGACGGCGGATTTACCGGAGTTCAGTTCGGGTTGGGCGATGACAAACCGCTTCGCGGCGATTTTGACGGCGACGGTCGCAGCGACATCGCAGTTTTCCGCCCGTCAAACGGTGTCTGGTATATCCAAAAGAGCAGCGGCGGTTTTAATTTTGTTCAATTCGGTTTGAGCAGTGATATTCCGGTTGCCGCCGATATGGACGGCGACGGTCGCAACGACATCTCGGTTTTTCGCCCGTCAAACGGTGTTTGGTATTGGCTGAGAAGTATTGACGGTCAATTTGCCGCTGCCCAGTTCGGACAAAACGGCGATGTTCCGATTGCGGGTGATTTCGACGGCGACGGCAGAGCGGATTTAAGCGTTTTTCGTCCATCAAACGGTGTTTGGTATATCCAACGCAGTTCTAACGGAACATTCGATTTCCGTCAATTCGGACTCGGCGACGACATTCCGGTTGCCGGAAATTATGACGGCGACGACAAAACCGACATTGCGGTCTTCCGCCCGTCAAACGGTGTCTGGTATATCTGGAGAAGTTTTGACGGAGCGTTTGATTTTCGCCAATTTGGTGCAAACGGCGATATTCCAACGCCTGCACGTTAGAAAGGAACAAGGACGGACACAAAATCTGTCCTTGTTCAAACACAACCATAAATTTTTTGGAATCACCCAAGCAATGCTTCAAGAGTTGTAATTATTTATTCATAACCATTGAAGCTATCGCTTGAATGGAAGCCTTGACCGCAACCCCTCCGCAGTCAGGGCTTTTTTTATTCGACTTTTTTCAAGATGTTTTCGAGTTGTCTTAAACGCATATTGGGATTGTTAAGTATAAAAAGCCAAATACCTGTTTCAAAAACGCTCCTTTTTGAGACACTCGTAAATCACTCTAAGAGCCAAAAACAACTATTTTCCAGCACCATAAGATTATGACACTAGCCAAATGTTTGAAAACTTGCCTTTGCAAAAAAAAAAGTGTTTAATGGTTGTTTGCTCCGTCAACGACAATCCGAGCAAAAGGGAGTGTGATAAGTAAAGTGGCTTTTATAGCAGTTAATAATAATGAATCAATCGAGAATGCTCTTCGCCGTTTTAAGCGCAAAGTAATTACTGAAGAGATTATCAAGGATTTGAAAAAACACGCGCATTTCGTGCCGCCCGGACAAAAGGCAAAGCTCAAATCGGCGAACGCCCGCAAGCGTAACCGCAAGCGTTACCGCCCGACGACGCGCCAGTTTAACAACAATACCGGCACAGGTATGAATAATAACAATAACAACAGATAGTTTTAACATTTGTAATGTGTGATGCGTGATGCGAAAAAGTTTTAATTTTTGAAACTTTGCGCCACGCATCTTTTTATTTTATGAGTTCGGAAAAAGTTCGTATTTTATTGACCAACGACGACGGCTATCATTCGGAAGGTCTTATCGCGCTGGAAAACGCTCTGCTCGAAGTCGGCGATGTGTATGTCGTTGCGCCCGCATCGGAAATGAGCGGCGCATCGCACAGTTTGACGCTTTCGAGACCTTTGCGGATTCGCCGGATTGACGCGCGGCATTGGACGATTGACGGAACGCCGACTGATTGCGTAACGCTTGCGCTGAATCAAATCCTGCCGCCGGAAGAGCGTCCACATATTTGCGCTTCCGGTATCAATCACGGCGCAAATCTCGGCGATGACGCGACCTATTCGGGAACGGTTGCCGGTGCGCTCGAAGCGACGATTTTAGGCGTTCCGGGACTTGCGTTTAGTTTGGTGGCAAACAGAAATCAAGATTTTACCGAATCGGCAAAAGTCGCCAGGTTGATGACGGAAAAAGCGATAAAAGAAGGTTTGCCCGATGGAACACTTTTAAATATCAATATACCGAAAGGCATTCCGAAAGGGATTCGGGTAACGAAGCAAGGCTTCAAAAACGCGCGTCCGGTCATCAGCGAACACATTGACCCGCGCGGAAAGTTGTATTATTGGATTGGCGAAGAACGGAGCGGTTTTCACGCCGAAGGCGGCACTGATTTTGAAGCAATTGACGAAGGTTTTGTGTCCGTTACGCCGATGCGGAGCGATTTGACGAATCATAAAGCGATTGAAATTCTGCAAACCTGGAACGAAGTTTCTTCGTAGCATCTTTTTATACTTAGAGCAGATTCGAGGTGAATGTATGGTTTATATCTCAGAGGCGGAAACCCGCGCGTCAGCAAGTGTGCAAAGAGTTCACGGCACGGCACCCTTGCTGACGGGCGCGGGTTTCCGCCTTATTTACCATCCACTCATTCCGAACTTGCTCTAGTTCCACGCGATTAAGAAATACAAGAAAATTATTTGAGTTGCGGACAGACAATTTGCA
>JBPCPU010000080.1:0-9002 GCA_050998795.1 Pyrinomonadaceae bacterium | reverse complement strand
TTGCCCATCAAACGAATGAGATTCGCTTGATTTTGTCTGAATACTGCGTTTTCGGGAAACAATTCGATGGCTTTCGAGACATCTTCAAATGCGCCGACGAAATCTTCAAGATGAGTTTTAATACGAACAATCAACTGCCAAGCCCAAACATCAGGCTCGCCCAACGCAAAGAGTTCGCTGCAAATTTTTAATGCTTGTTCATAGTTTCCGGCTCGATGCAAAAGCAGCGCGCCGGAATACAAAACCTTTTTGTCCGAGGGATTTATTAAAACGGCTTTCTGCACATCATTTATGAATGCCTGATTGTTTTCTGCAAACCGTTGGAGTTCGGCGCGTTTGAGAATCAAATCAGCATCATTGGGTTGGAGGGCAATCGCTTTATTGATTTCGGTAATGGCTTCGTTAAACTTTCCTTGCAGACTTAATTCGCCGGCATTATCTTTAAAGGTTTTAATATCATTTTGAGCAAATGCCGGAATCGCAAAAAGCAAAATAGCAATGAAGCAAAACGGAAGATTTTTCATTGTTCACCTCTTTTTGAATCTTTACAAAGATAACCGCAAAGCCCCGAAAAGTAAAGATTTTTGAAGTGGTCAGTTTAGGAATATTTAATTGACGCGCCACGGCGGATTTTGGCGATTTTCGCCCGCGTAGAAAAGACAGATTTTATTATTATTCGGGTCTTCCAGATAAGCCTCGCGCCACAGCCAGGTTTGGTCTGTTGGTTCGATTTCAAACTGCAAACCGAGATTTTTGAGTTCCACAACTTTCGCGTCCAAATCTTCGCATTCAAAATAAAGCGTGATATTTGTGTTCGTCGAAACTTCTTCCGTGATATTTACGGAAAGCGTCGAATCGCCGTCGAAACATTTCAAACGCGCATAACGCGGCAAACTGTCAACAATCAACCGCAAACCAAGTTGCTGATAAAACTCAACCGTTTCAATCGGTTTATTTGAATAAATCGTAACCTGGTTTAAGTTCATTTCCTCGCTTCGAGTTCTTTCAAAGTCTTTTCCGCTTCGGCTTTATACTGGCTTTGCGGGTATTTTTCGACGATTGCCGAAAGATATGCAACTGCATTTTCGCGCAGTTTTTCGGGTGCAAATTTCTTCTTTTCTTCTTCCGACACGATTTTCTGTTTGCCTTTGTTATCCGACAAATAATAACTGCTCATTCCCGCCAGATAAAGAAATTCGTCCATTTTTGAGA
This sequence comes from Pyrinomonadaceae bacterium, assembly GCA_050998795.1. Classification (GTDB taxonomy): domain Bacteria; phylum Acidobacteriota; class Blastocatellia; order Pyrinomonadales; family Pyrinomonadaceae. Next base: position 7,790 of record JBPCPU010000080.1, on the reverse strand, counting down.
ATTCGGGATAAGCCGCAAAAGTTTCTTCAAAGCGCATCAAAACGGCTTTGTAAGCCTTTTTGAGTTTGAAATACTGTCTGGAAACTTCCAGGTTATGTTTCGCGTCGGCTTCCAAAATCGGGTCGCGCTGAACTTGCGGCTCGATTTGCTTTTGCGCGTGAATTATTGATGCAAATGTCAAAAATATAAAACTAAATATAAAAATTGCTTTTTTCATAATAATTGTAAAGATGTTTCCAAACTGCAAATAGTTTTCTTTTCTACTTTTCTTTCTCAACATCACTCGAAGGTAAACGGCGTTCAAATTTGAGCATTTCGTTTTCTAAACGCAAAGCTAAATTTTCGTGTTTCTGTTCGGTTTCTTTTTTATGGTTGTGAATTTCTTGCGCGAGTTGAATAACCAAAACGGTCAACTGCTCAAGACGGTCTTCAACCGCTTTAAGTTCGCGCCGAAAATCTTTGATGTCTTCTTTATTTCGCTCAGTTTGTTCATTGAGCGTAAAAACCTGCTTGATTGCTGAAAAGATTTCATTCCACCTTATTGTAAAAATCCCTTAATCCGTTGCAGGTTTTGGTCAATTCGCCTCAAAGATTCCAACGATTGTTTTTTTAACCAGTCAATTTCTTCCTGGTCGTGTTTTATCTTTTCATTTTTGCGTTGCATTTCCGCAAGCATCCGATGAACTTCCTGCTTATAAAAATCATCGGATTGAATTGTGTCTTGCTCTAAAACCCGGCTCATAATTTCACCTCGCGTTTATTTTACTATTTCGATGCGTATTTGCCGATAATTGCTTCCAATTTTTTCGCTGTTTCCGTGTTCCAAAGTTCAGGCGCAGTAAAAATCGCGTTTTTCGTCGCGCCTTCAAATGGATTCGGCGTTTGTTTTGCCGCAATTCTTTTGACTGCTTCCTTCAAAACAAGCTGCGCGTTACGCACGTTTTTGTGCAGATATTCGATAACCATTTCCACCGAAACCGCGTCGTGTCCTTCGTGCCAGCAATCGTAATCGGTAACTAAAGCCAGAGTTGCATAAGCAATTTCGGCTTCGCGGGCGAGTTTTGCTTCCTGCAAATTCGTCATTCCGATAATGTCCATTCCCCAACTTCGGTAGACATTCGATTCGGCTTTCGTCGAAAACGCGGGACCTTCCATACAAAGATAAGTTCCGCCGCGATGGACTTTCAAATCTTCAACCGTTTTGCACGACGCTTCCAAAATATCGCCTAATTCTTCGCAAACCGGATGTGAAAACGTGATGTGTCCGACGATTCCGTTGCCGAAAAATGTTGATTCTTCCGCTCTCGCTCTCGTTCTGTCAAAAAATTGGTCGGGAATCACAAAATCCGTCGGCGCGTATTGTTCCTGCAAACTTCCGACTGCCGACACCGACAAAATATAATCAACATTGAGCAGTTTCATCGCGTAGATATTGGCGCGAAACGGAAGTTCGGTCGGCGTTAATTTATGTCCGCGCCCGTGACGCGGCAGAAACGCGACTCGTTCGTCTTCGAGCGTTCCGATAATAAAAGCGTCCGACGGTTTGCCGAACGGCGTGTTCACTTCGACTTCTTTGATGTCCGTCAATTCAGGCATCTGATACAAACCACTGCCGCCGATAATCCCGATTTTTACTTGTTCCATTTTATAAATTAATAGGCTTTAAGTTCTCAAAAAACCCTTGTTTCTCTGCTTCTTTGATAGCTTTCTGCATATTTTCAATTGTAACTTCTGATAAAACAATCAAAGCATTTTCGATGAAGAATGGTTGACCGTTTTTCTCGTTATCTTCTAAATGTTGACCAAGCCTGCCCTTATCATAAAAACAAACTTGATAACGATTTCCATTCTCAAGTTCAACAAAATTGTGACAAAACCAACCTTTGCTGCTGATTAACCAATCATCGCCTTCTTGCAGTCAAGCAAAATGAGTTTTGGAAATTCTTGGTTCATAAAAGCTATGCAAAAACCAATCTGCCTTTCGGTTCGGGAATTTTTCTTCCCAACTCTTGCGCCGCTTCAATCCATTCCTGAATAATAATTTCCGCATTTGCTAATGCTTCCTGATAAGTTTTGCCATCAGCCATACAGCCCGCGAGTTCGGGAACTTCGGCGATAAACACTTTACCTTCTTCGCTCCAATAAATGATTATTTCGTATTTTAACAAAACAAATTATCCTAAAATTTCATCAACTGAGATTTTTAATTCAGGCAAAACGCTTGATTCGGCAATTTGTCCGCGATGAAGAATTTTTATCAAACTGTAACCGTTTTCGGTTGGGGCGGTGTGAATCTCGATGCGGTCATTTTCCAAATCAATCAGCCACGCTTCCTCGATGCCGTTTGCCGCATAACGCGGGAATTTTACTTCGCGGTCATATTTCAAAGTCGTATCGGCAACTTCCATAACAATTAAAACGTCCTTAGCCGCAGCACTCGTCTTGCGATAAAAATCTTCGCGGCGTTGCAGAAGACAAACATCAGGTTGCGGTTCGCTGAAATCGTCCAGAACAATCGGATTTTGCGCCCAAACTAATGCCTTTCTTCCTAAAAAATCCTTCAACATATCTGACAAAGCGGCGACGCTTCCCGCGTGTTTTTTTCCAATTGGCGACATTTCGATAAATTCTCCTTCCCAAAGTTCGAGGCGTTCTTCGGGTTTGAAAACGCCTTGTTCGATGAAATAATGATATTCATCAACCGAAAATTTGCGATGCGGCAAAGTTGCTAATGCTGACATATTTTCCTCCGTTCAAATTGCGCTCACAGTTTTTAATTTTCCATCTTTTTCAATCAAACGGCAAAGTGGTTGCTCAAAATCGTGATAAAAAAGACAAATCCAATTTTCTTTGACGGCTTGCGGAAGGAATTTCTTTTTCGCTTCCAAAGTTTCCGTCGGAAATAAATCGTAGCCCATAATCCAGGGTAAAGATAAATGGTGGCGAGTTGGAATCAAATCGGCAAAGCCGTAAAGAGTCTGACCGCCGCGCTTTAAGCAAGCGGTTTGCATCGTTTCCGAATGCCCGCGTATTTGCTCCATCGTCAAACCTTCAACGACTTGATAAATATCGTCTTTTAATTCGAGTTGACCGCTTTCCTGCAAAGGTCGCCAATTTTCCGGCAGATAGCTTGCTCTATCGCGTTCGTGCGGGTTTTCGGCGTGTTCAAATTCATTCTTTGATACAAAGTAGCGAGCATTTGGAAATTGCGGAACAAGTTTTGAGTATTCGATTTCGGGTCTTTGGTTTTCACCATCTCGTAATTCGTAATTCGTAATTCGTAATTTATCCGGCAGAATCGTATTTCCGCCTGCGTGGTCAAAATGAAGGTGTGTATTAACGACAATTGAAATATCTTCGGGTTTGCAGCCTGCTTTTTCAAAAAGCGTTTCGGCAAAAGGTTTTTCGCGGAAAATGCCGTAAATCCGCATCTGTTTTTTCGTCCATTTTTCACCGATTCCTGTTTCTATGAGAATTTTTTCGCGCGGAGTTTCAATGAATAAACAATTCATATTCAGCTTGATACGATTAAACTCGTCCGGCGGACAAACCTTTTCCCACAAAACACGCGGGACAACGCCAAACATTGCCCCGCCGTCAAGTCTGAATTCCGTGTCGGGAATTATTTCGATGCGATAATCGCCTAGCAGCATAAGTGAATCGTGAATCGTGAATCGTAAATAGTCAATTGGAAATAACTACTCTGACATCATTTTATTCACAATTCACGATTTACGATTCACAATTCACGATTTACTTTTTCTTGGATGAAGGATTCGCCGGTGGTTTGTCGTTCGGCGCGGGCGGCGGCGGCGGCATTTCTTGCGGCATACCTTGCGGCATTTGTTGCTGCTGCATCATTTGCTGTTGCTGCATTTTCTGCAAATCTTCCTGAGAAGGCTGTGGAATGATAAAATCTTTCGCTACTTCAACCGGATTATTTGCTACAATTTCATCCAAAACCTTCTTTTGTTTTTCTTTTTCAAGCTGCGCCCTGACCAATTCGGTGACCGGCATTTCCCGTCCCATCGGATTTGTCGGGTCTTTTACGGTTGTGCCAATCAGAATATGCCGCACGTCGTAAGTTTCCGTCGGTTGACCGCTTGCATCTTTGCCTTCGCTTTTCTTTTCGAGTTTAATGATGTGATAACCGTAAGGTGTTTCAACCAGATTGTCGGCGATTTGTTCGGGTTGGAGAGCTAATGCCGCTTGTTCAAACGCCGGCATCATTTTGCCTTTCGGCACGTCTTTGTAAAGTCCGCCCTGCGGTTCGCCTTGCGGGTCTTTATTGCCCGGGTCTTCGCTGAGTTCATTAGCCAGTTTGGCAAAATCTTCACCCGCTTTAGCACGGCTTAAAACTTGCTCCGCCTTTTCCTTTTTCGCTTTCGGACTGAGTTCAGGATGTTCTTCGATGTATTTTTTAACATCTTCATCGGTAACCTTGACCTTATCAGCCAAAACTTTTTGGGCGTAACGTCCGGCTAAAAATTGCGCTTGTTGAAGTCTGACCTGTAGTTGGACTTCGCGTTTAAAATCTTCTCCTAATTCACCGGATTTTTCTTTCGCTTCGTCCGCGTAAATCATTATTTTCGCAAAATCATCCTTCGCTTGTTTAATTTCCTCTTCGGTCAATTCCTTATCTTTGGGAAATTTGCCTTCTTCTCTGGCAAGCGTGAGTTTTGAATCGAGAAAGTCCTGAAATTCCTTTTCGTGACGGCTTTTATCGGCACTATTCGCGCCTTCGCCTTCGCCCCAAAATTGTTTCACCCGGTCTTCCGAAATATAGCCGAACTGCGGCATTGGACCTTTATCTTTATTGGTTTTTTGGTCGTAAATAGTAGCTGTAATAACCTTTCGGATATTTTCAAGTTCCTGCTTCACAATCGGGTCGTCGGCTAAACCTTCTTTGCGGGCTTGGCTGGCAACGGCAAGCAGTTGGGCAAGATTCTCGGATATTTTCTTTTTCTGTTCAGGATTATCCGTTAATGCTTTAAGCTGCCTCGGGTCGGCATCCTTGAGCAGAATCTGCATTTCTTCAGCAGTAATCTGATTTAAGTTTTCGCCGTGACCGCCATATTTTATTTTCCAGAAAACGAGTCCCGCGCCGATTAGTAAAATTACGGCAATGACCGATAAACCTTTACTTAGCGCACTCATTCCGCTGTTTTGGCTTAGAGTAGAATTTGCCGCAGCGACATTTGCTTGTCTAACTTCTACCGTTTCATTTTCAACGTCGTCTTTCGGAACAGTTTCCACAGCCACAGTCGGTAAGGGCGCGTCTTCCGACGAAGCAAGCGTTTCCGCATCAGTTGTATCTTCGGTTACAGAATTTTCCTGCGTATTTTCAACTTCCGAAGAAATTCCGTCTTCAGGACGAGATTCCGCGTCCTTTTCTAATTCATTATCATTATTCGGATTTGTATTCATTAAAATTTTCCTCTATTAAATTCTAAACTTTATTTATATCTTCACTTTGGACTAATTCAAGCAAAACTCCGTTTGCCGACGAAGGATGCACGAAAGCGACTAGGCAGCCTTCCGCGCCGATTCTCGGTTTTTCGTCTATCAAACGCATTCCTTCGGCTTTTAGTTTTGCCAAACTTTCCTCAATATTTTCAACTTCGACGGCGATATGATGAATTCCGCCGCCGCCGCGTTTTTCCAAAAATTTCGTTATCGGCGAATCTTCGCTCGTCGGTTCGAGCAATTCTATCCGCGATTCGCCAATCGGTAACATCGCCACGCGCACTTTTTGGTCTTCGACAACTTCGGTGTGAACATTTTTTAAACCCAAAGCGTTTTCCCAAAACTTTAACGCTTCGTCAATTCCTTTCGTGGCAATGCCGAGATGATTGATTTTCATTTTAATTTTCTAAAATACCGATTAAAATTCGCAAAATATCCTCTAAATTATTTGGCAAAACGTAAAGATTCACATCTTGATAAATTCGCTTTTCAATTCTGTCGAGTTTGCCGAACTGCCATTCTTGTCCCGTTGAAACAGTGCCGTAAATTACATTTTTATCAGTTTCCTCAGCTTTATCAAGAGCAATAAGTTCAACCGCAAGCTGCGTGAAACCTCTTGATAAATCGGCATTTTTGGCTTCAACTACAAGCAAATCATTTTCACACCTTAAATAATAATCAAATGAACCTTTGAGTTGATGATTATATTCAAACCAATACTCGGAACGTAGCTTTGATTGAGTCAAACGTCTGATTTGCGACAGTATCGGAGCAATCAGAAATTCACGTCTGGTAATTTCGTTTTCCAGACTAATGTGAATCAAATGGTCGTTAATCTGTTCTTGCAAGGCATCAAAAATCTCTATCTCGCCTTTTGCTTGAGGAAGCTCAAGCATCGCGTTTGTTTTACCGTAACCGAAATAAGCCAAAACATCTTCGGTGCTGGCGCGAAGTTTGAAGTAATCGGAAAAAGTTAAAGATTGTTCGGGAGAAATAACTTTTTTTTTCATAAATACAACCTTAATTTGCCAAAACTTCCTCAATCGCCGAATACGGATTATTTTTCTTTTCCGCAATTTCCAACGCCAATTTATCTAACTTTTCGCTCGTTCCTTTTCGATTTAAAACATCTGCCAAAAGTTTTTCTCGTAAAAGTTCCAAAAGCCGCCAACGCGCAATTGCTTTACGTCTTTCAAGATTTTCGCCTTGCTTCAAAAATTTGTTATAGCTTTCGATGGCTTTTGATAAATCTTCGATGCCTTTATTTTCCGTCGCCACGGTTTTGACAATCGGTGAATTCCAAAAATCGGGACGATGCGCTAAAGATAAAAGTGCTTCGAGTTCTTTTTCGGTTCGCAAAACGCCGTCGCGGTCGGCTTTGTTTATCACGAAAACATCGCCGATTTCCATAATGCCCGCTTTGATTGCCTGAATATCGTCGCCCATTCCGGGAACTAAAACGACGACCGAAACGTCCGCAGTTTTGACGATTTCAACTTCATCCTGCCCGACACCGACGGTTTCCACAATAACTTTATCAAAACCCGCCGCATCTAAAATCGCCACTGCGTCAACTGTTGCGCGAGCGAGTCCGCCGAGATTTCCGCGTGTTGCCATTGAGCGAATAAAGACGTTTTTATCAAGTCCGAGCGTTTGCATCCGAATTCTGTCGCCAAGAATCGCGCCGCCCGAAAACGGACTTGACGGGTCAACGCAAACGATTCCGATTTTTTCGTTGCGGGCGCGGTAAAAAAGTGCGAGTTTGTCCACAAGCGAAGATTTTCCCGCGCCGGGCGAACCTGTAATGCCGATGACAAGGGCTTTCCCCGTTTTTGGAAAAACCGCTTTCATAATTTCGGCGGCATCATTCGCTCCGTTTTCGACTTTTGTAATTGCACGCGCCACCGCACGCGGTTCGCCTGCAAAAAGTTTTTCTAGAATTTCGGAGTTTAGCATTCGCTGATTATCGTTTGAACTATTGGATATGATTCCTTTGAATATTATGTCCGTCCGAAAATGCAGATTTTTTCATAAGCAGAGATTTTCTCACTTTTCCCCAGATTTGCAAAGGTTAAAGCTGATTTTGCGCTTGATTGTATATTTATTGTTGTTTTCTTTCAATACCAGGACTTTCTCAAAAGAAAATTTTTTAACGCCGGCGGCGCAAAAGTGCAAAGACGCAAAGTAAGAAATATTTTTTGTTTGTCGAATCCGAATGCCGCTATTTAATTGAAGCCTGTGCGTAATTCGACTTTAGTAACTAATACTAATTTCATCGTTGAGAGGCGGTCTGTTCCCGCCCGCTTGGAATATCTATCGAAGGC
>JBPCPU010000053.1:0-21790 GCA_050998795.1 Pyrinomonadaceae bacterium | reverse complement strand
TCCAGAAATATGAAGGACGAACTCGAAGCGAATCCGCCCGTGCGCGTGTATGACACGAGCGGCGTTTGGACTGACCCGGATTTGCGATGCGATGTGCGCGAAGGTTTGCCCGCGCTCAGGCGCGATTGGATTACGGCGCGTGAAGATGTCGAAGAATACGTCGGGCGTGAAATTCTGCCGCAGGACAACGGCTATTTGACGAAAGGCGCGGAAGAGTTCGCTAAAGCGAAGCCGTCTAAAGACGGGACTCCAAGCGTCGGAAAGCTCGAAGAATTTCCGGGCTTGAAACGTGCGCCTTTGAAAGCAAAATCAGGAAAATGCGTAACACAAATTCATTATGCGAGACGCGGCATCATCACGCCGGAAATGGAATATGTCGCCATTCGTGAAAATCTTGGGCGGCAAATCGCGTTTGAAACTTTGGCGAACGGTCAGCAAGCGGAAAGAGATTCGCTTTATCATCAACACGCGGGCGAATCGTTTGGCGCGAGCGTTCCGAAATTCGTTACGCCGGAATTTGTCCGCGAAGAAGTCGCTCGCGGGCGGGCGATTATTCCCGCCAACATCAATCATCCCGAAAGCGAGCCGATGGCGATTGGCAGAAATTTTCTCGTCAAGATAAACGCTAACATCGGAAATTCGGCGATTGCGTCTTCGATTGAAGAAGAAGTCGAAAAGATGCGCTGGGCGACGCTGTGGGGCGCGGATACGGTGATGGATTTGTCAACGGGCAAGAACATTCACGCGACGCGCGAATGGATTTTGCGAAACTCGCCCGTGCCGATTGGGACAGTGCCGATTTATCAAGCGTTAGAGAAAGTCAACGGCAAAGCCGAAGATTTGACTTGGGAAATTTACCGCGACACTTTGCTCGAACAAGCCGAACAGGGCGTTGATTATTTCACGATTCACGCGGGCGTGAGGTTGCCGTATATTCCTTTGACGGCGAAACGGACGACCGGCATCGTTTCGCGCGGCGGCTCGATTATGGCGAAATGGTGTTTATCGCACCACGAGGAAAGTTTTCTCTACACGCGGTTTCGTGAAATTTGCGAGATTATGCGGGCGTATGACGTTTCGTTTTCTCTCGGCGACGGTTTGCGTCCCGGTTCGATTGCCGATGCGAATGATGAAGCGCAATTTGCCGAACTTGAAACTTTGGGCGAATTGACGAAAATCGCCTGGGAAATGGATTGTCAAACGATGATTGAAGGTCCCGGTCACGTTCCGATGCACTTGATAAAAGAAAATATGGACAAGCAGTTGGCAATTTGCGGCGAAGCTCCTTTTTACACGCTTGGACCTCTGACAACCGACATCGCGCCCGGTTATGACCATATTACAAGCGGCATCGGCGCGGCGATGATTGGCTGGTTCGGCTGCGCGATGCTTTGCTACGTTACGCCGAAGGAACATCTTGGTCTGCCGAATAAAAAGGACGTGAAAGACGGCGTAATTACATATAAACTCGCGGCGCACGCGGCGGATTTAGCGAAAGGTCATCCGGGCGCGCAGATACGCGACAATGCCGTGTCGAAAGCGCGTTTTGAATTTCGTTGGGAAGACCAGTTTAATCTTGCTTTAGACCCGATTATCGCCCGCGAATATCACGATGAAACTTTACCTGCCGAAGGCGCGAAACTCGCGCATTTCTGCTCGATGTGCGGACCGCATTTCTGTTCGATGAAAATTACGCAGGACGTGCGCGAATACGCAAAGGAACACGGCGTATCGGAAGAAAAAGCGTTAGCCGTCGGAATGGCTGAAAAATCAGCGGAGTTCACGGCGACCGGAAGCGAAATTTATCACGGCAATTTACCGGAAGGAATTAATCAAGAACATCATTAAATTTCTCAACTTAAAACGAATTATTAAAAGCAGAATCTCACGTTGATTTGTGAACTTCTGCTTTTAGTTTATTATCTGTGTTGGAGATTTTATGCCACAACATAATCTTTTAGATACAAATACAGTTACTTTAAACGACGTTTTTTCAAACAGCAGGCGTTACCAAGTGCCTGAATATCAGCGCGATTATTCTTGGGATGAAGAACAATGGGACGATTTATGGACGGATGTTTTAGCGGTGAGAAATCAGAGAGGCGTTCATTATATGGGCGCGATTGTTCTGCAAGACCTTCAAAACAAAATTTTCAGCGTCATTGACGGTCAACAACGTCTGGCGACATTCAGCATAATTGCTTTAGCCGTAATTAGACGAATTCAAGATTTGATTGATTCCGGGGTTGAAGCAGAAGCCAACACAGAGCGACGCATAAGATTGACCGAGCAGTATATCGGCGAGAAAGACGCGGTTTCCTTGCGCTACTCAAACAAACTCATCCTCAACGAAAACAACGAATCGTTTTACCGCAGTTTTTTGGTTCAATTGCGAAGACCTATCAATTTGCATAGAGAACCGGCATCAAACAAACTTTTGTGGAAAGCGTTTGATTACTTTTACCAGAGACTCAAAGAGTTATTAGGCGAAAATCCAACCGGAGAATTGCTAGCCGACTTTCTACAAAATCAGGTCGCCGAGAAATTACTTTTTATTCAAATTGTGGTCGAAACCGATGTTGATGCTTACACGGTTTTTGAAACGCTCAATGCTCGCGGAATTGATTTGAGCGTTTCGGATTTATTAAAAAATTATTTGCTTTCGCTAACGGCGCGAAGCGATGAAGATAAAAGACAAGCCAAAGAACAATGGAAGCGCATAATTGAAATCACCGACCTTAGCGGATTTCCTACTTTTCTGCGTTATTACTGGAACTCACGTTTTGATTTGGTGCGTAAAGAACAACTTTTTAAGGCACTTCGCCGCTCAATTAGCGATGCCGAACAAGCCTTTGCGTTACTTGACGATTTGGAAGAATATGCTGCCGTCTATATTGCTCTGAAAAATCCGAATGACGAATTGTGGGCAGGTAACAAAGAAATTAGAAGAAGGATTTCGGAACTCAAACTTTTCAATGTTACACAACCATATCCGTTGCTTCTCACAACTTATTTTAAGTTGCCGGGTGAATTTGAAACCGTTTTGAGATTTTGCTCGGTTATTGCATTTCGCTACAACATTATCGGCGGCTTAAATCCAAATAAACAGGAGCAAGCATTTCATCAAGTGGCAAAAAGAGTATATGAAGGACAAATTACGAATTCATATCAAATAGCACAAGAGTTACAAGGAATCTATCCAAGCGATGAAGATTTTTCGCACACTTTTTTGACCAAGCAAGTAAATACCAAAAGCAAAAAGAAACTTGCGCGGTATATTTTATATTCGCTCGAAAATCAAATTGCTGGAACTGACAGAGGTTATGAAGATGAATTCGGCACTATCGAGCATATTTTACCGGAGAACCCGACAATGGAATGGGAACAGTTTTTTCCGCAAGCCGAACAAGAAAATTACATATACCGATTGGGAAATTTAACCTTGCTTGAATCAAGCAAAAATAACTTGTGTGGAACAAAGTTATTTGACGATAAAAAAGCTGTTTACAAAGAGAGTCAATATAAAACAACTAACACGATAGATTATTCTGAATGGAGTCCGACTCAGGTAAGATTAAGGCAAGATGAATCTGCTAAAATTGCGACGACAGTTTGGCGTATTTCGCAAATTTCATAGTATTAAAGAGCATTTCCGTTTTATGAATCACGCCGGAAGTCCGCGAATTTGCGGCGGAAAACCGAATCAAAGACTAAAAAGCATTAGCCGTTGGTATGGCGGAAAAGGCGGAAGAATTTTCCGCGTCGGGCGGCGAAATTTACTACGGCAGTCTGCCTGAAGGTATTGACTTAAACCATCGTTAATTCAAACTAAAACAAAAAAACGGCAGATTGTGATTACTTAAATACACAATCTACCGTTAATATTTAATCAATTTTCGATTACTTTTTTGCTTCGGTTTTCGCAAAATAGCCTTGCCGGTGTGTGAGCGTAACTTTTTGTTTGGCTAGTTCGGGATTGGTCATCTGAATTTCAATTTTGCGGTATGAACCGTCGCGTTTTTGGTTGACGGGTTCGTAAGCAATTAAATACTGCGAGCGCATTTCTTCCTGAATTTGTTTGAAGGCTTGGCGAAGTTCCGATTCATCTCGCGGAAAAAAGGCGCGTCCGCCGGTTCTTTCGGAGATTTTTTTGAGCGTCGGTTCATCAACGCCGTCATAAAAATTGTCGCCGATACCGATGGCATAAATTATCGCTTCATTTCTCTGAGCCGCCAGCACGGCATCATTCAATTTCTTTGTTCCGTAAGTATTAATCCCGTCGGTCAGCAAAACAATAGCGCGGCGCGTTTTCTCCGGCGCAGGCTTCAACACTTCTTCCGACGTTACCCAAATTGCGTCCCAAATTGCCGTCGAACCTTGTATTGCTTGATTTGTGCCGGAAATAGGCGGAGTTCCGCCCGCCACAACTCCGCCGCCGATATACCCCGAAGGCGGGACAAACTGCACGCGGTCAACCGCACGGATGAGTCTGGCAACATTGTTCGTCATTCCTTGTTCAAGCGTGGTTTCGCCCGTAAATGAAACTATTGAAACTTCATCTTTGGCAGGTCGGACAATTGATTGGATAAAAGCCTTTGCCGCGTCTTTTTCTTCGGGCAAAGTTCGTTCCTGCGACGCGCTCGTATCAATTAAAATCGCCAACGAAAGCGGCAAATCAATCTGTCGCCCAAAATAAGCGATTGTCTGCGGTTGTCCGTCTTCGATGAGCCGAATGTCTTCTTGTTTCAGAGTCGTGAGCAAACGACGACTTTTGTCCTGCGCGGTGAAAAGCACATTGACAACTTCCGTATCAATTTTGATAACTTCTTCTTCATCGGCTGGCGGAGTCGGGCTGGGTGAAACATTTTTCTGCACCGCCGGACTTGGCGGCATCTGCTGTGCGTTTGAATAATTCAAACCATAAAATCCAACGCCGACAAACAATAAACCGACAAATAAAACCGCAAATTTTCTGTAATTTTTCATTTTATACTTCCTAAACCTATTTCAAATCGTCTTTCACTGCCCGATAACTTGTCTTGGTGCGAATTTTATACTTATCTTCTGTGGCTTTATCGGTAAAGCGAACTTCGATCTTGCGTTCCCTGCCGTCGTAATTTTGATTTGCCGGACGATACGTGATGATATACTGCGAACTGAGTTCTTTTGAGATTTTTGTAAATGCTTTTTCAAGTTCGAGCATATCGCCGGTAAAAAACGCTTCGCCGCCGGTTTCTTCGGCTAACTGCGTGAGATTTTTATCACCTTTGTCTTTGACAGTTCCGGCTTCAACGCCCGGCACCGTGCCTAAAAAACCGCCTTTGGTCGAAATACCGAAAATCGTTGTTTCGGTGCGTTGGGCAATGTCTATCGCGTCTTTGATGTCGGCGCGGCTGAAAGTGTCGTCGCCGTCGGTGATAATTACGATAACCCGTCTGCCGGGCGCGTTTCTGAGTTTTTCGTCGGAAAACTGCCAGACCGCATCGTAAAGCGCGGTTTGCGAACCGGGTTTTTTAACTTTTTCAACCGCTTTGTCGAGAAGATCGAGTTTGTCTGTAAAATCCTGCCGCAGCGTAACTTCGTTATCAAACGTCATAAACGCGGCTTTGTCTTTGCGAAGGCGCGTCACGGTATAAATAAAATTTTTCGCGGCTTCCTTGGAAAATTTCAACTTTCCGGCAGCCGAAGGCGACGTATCCATCAAAACGCCGACATAAATCGGCGGATTTGTTTTTTCATCGGTAAAGAATGTAACTTCCTGCCGAACGCCGTCTTCAAAAACGGAGAAATCGCCGCGCGACAAACCCGTAATCAAACCCTTCTTTTTCTTCCTGTCGCTGACCGTAACCGGCAGACGCACTTCAAAGGTTTTGATTTGACCTAAATCATTATCCGGCGGCGGAGTCGGACTGACACGCGGCGTTTGCGCCGAAACCGCCAGACTAAAAGTGAAAAATAATGCTGTAAAAAATACGAAATGAAATAATTTTCTCATAACCGAATTGTGTTTGAATTTCCGAACTTAACGCAAGTTTCGATGCCGTCCGGCAACTCTCTGTTGCCCGAACTAAATTCGGCAGTATAGCAAAAGGCTCGTAAATCGTGACTCGTAAAAGAAATCATCTACCATTTACCATTTACCATTTACCATTTACCATTAACAAAGTTTTATGAATCAAAATATCTTCAGAGAATACGACATTCGCGGCATTGTCGGGCGAGATTTAACCGTCGAAACCGTTGCTGTTTTGGCAAGAGCTATCGGAACATTTTTTGTTAAGAATAATGCAAAACGCATCGCTGTCGGCTTTGATGCGCGGGTTAGTTCGCCGGTTTTTCAGGAATTATTAGTCAAAGGATTTAACGCTTGCGGGATTGATTGTGTAAATATCGGCAGAGTTACGACTCCGGTTTTGTATTTCGCGGTTTTCACCAAAGACGTTGACGGCGGCGTGATGATAACCGGCTCACACAATCCGCCCGACCACAATGGTTTTAAAATTTGTCTTGGAAAGCAGACGCTTTTCGGTTCGCAGATTCAGGAAATTAAAGAAATTGCGCTTTTGGGCGAATTTGCAAAAGGCGCAGGCACAATGCAGGAAATCAAAGTTTTGGCGGATTACGAAAAAGATATTTTGTCGAAAATAAATCTTGGGCAGAGAAAATTAAAAGCGGTTGTTGACGGCGGCAACGGAATGGGCGGCGTAACGGCTGTGCCGATTTACGAAAGTTTGGGCGTTGAACTCGTCAAACTTTTTACCGAACCCGACAGCAATTTTCCGAATCATCATCCTGACCCGACGGTTGTCGAAAATCTTCAAGACGCAATTCAAGCAGTCAAAGAAAATAATGCGGATTTGGGAATCGCGTTTGACGGCGACGGCGATAGAATCGGCGTAATTGATGAAAACGGACGCATCATTTGGGGCGACGAATTGATGGTTTTGCTTTCGCGTGAAATTTTGAAGGAAAATCGAGGCGCGACAATTATCGCCGAAGTAAAATGCTCCCAAAATTTGTTTGACGACATCGAAAAACACGGTGGAAAACCGTTGATGTGGAAAGCCGGACATTCGCTTATCAAAGCGAAAATGAAGGAAACAAACGCTGCGCTTGCCGGAGAAATGAGCGGACACATTTTTTTTGCCGATAGATTTTACGGTTTTGACGACGCGACTTATGCGGGCGCAAGAGTTCTGGAGATATTATCAAAAACCGACAAAACTTTGTCCGAATTGCTTTCCGATTTGCCCGAAACCTTTTCCACGCCCGAACTGCGCGTTGATTGCGCGGACGAAAGGAAATTCGATATTGTACAAAAAATCGCGGATGGATTTTCAAAAACAAACAAAGTTATCACAATTGACGGTGCGCGGATTTTATTTGAAAACGGCTGGGGTTTGGTTCGCGCTTCCAACACGCAGGCGATTCTGGTTTTGCGTTTTGAAGCCGACAACGAAGAAAGTTTGAAGGAGATTCGGGAAATGGTTGAGAATCGGGTGAATGACTTGATTGAAAATTAGAGATATTTTTCAATTTAATAAAATTACAAGATATAAAAGAGAATTTACAGGCTAACAGGATGAACAGGGTTTTTTAGTAATTCGTAATTCGTAATTCGTAATTATTTTATCCTGTCTATCCTGTTAGCCTGTAAATTCATTTCCTGTGTTTCAATCTTCTGAAATTTATCGATAAAACTATCGAATCGGCGAAGAAGATTCGACGGTAATTGTCGAACCTGATTTGAGTTCGAGGTCGTCTTTGCCTTGCACGATAACCGAACCCGCGCCCGCGCCGCCGCCGATGATTGCGCCGATTGCCGCGCCCTTTCCGCCGCCTGCGATTGCGCCGATAATTGCGCCGATTCCTGCGCCGATTCCGCCGCGTTTGATGGTTTCCTTGGTTTGGCTGTCGCCTTTCGCCACGCCTTCGTTGTCAATTTTAACGACCTCGCCTTTTTCGTTAGTTACGCTTTGCAGAATTCCCGAAAAATCATAAGTTTGCCCGTTCGATAAACGAATTCGTTCAAAATTAAATGTAACTTGCGAGCGTCCCGAAATTTTGCCGGAACGGTCAATGCCCGAAAGATAACCTTCGACAACCGCGCCGCGATATTCATTTGGTTCGGTTACCGTCATCCGAAAACGGTCGTTGTTTTGCGAAACTTTTGTATCAATATTGTTATCGAGAGTTCCGGTCAAAACCGCGCCGTTCCGCACAATAAAAGTTCCCGTGCGTCCGGTTCGCGCGGTCGGATAATTGTTCCGGTTGTTGTTCGGGTCGTTACTCGAATAAGTTCCGTCATTGCTCGAATAATCGCCGTTGGAATTATCATAATCGTTAAGTCGCGCCGTCGCATCGGTTTTTCGATAAATGCTTTCAGCAAAAACGGTTTGGCGCAGATAATTAGCCGTGATTTGGCGCGTTACGCGCAGTGCATTGCCGTTATCAACCGGAGCAAAAACAACCGTATAATCGTTATCGCCGCCCAAACTTGAAACCGTTAATTCCTGCCCGCGAAGCGTCGAGCGCACACGAAGCGTTCTGCCGTCGTCGAGCGTTTCGGTGCGGTCGCGTCCGTCCGCCGTAAATGTGATTTGTTTGGAGTTTGACGAAGCCAATGTAACTTGATTGCCGCGCACGTCAACCGCAATTTGTGCTGGTGCTTCGAGTTTGCTTTCCAAATCGCGCTGCGCGTCGGGATTGTTCCGCACATTGCCGTTTCTGATGGCGCGGTCGGCAATATCGCGCGTATTTTCGCTCCGCGAAGTGTCTAATTGATAAGTTCCCGTTAAATTATTGCCGGAAGAATTCGTTGGCGGATAGCGATTGTCATTCGGATAACGGTTATTATTCGGGTAACGATTGTCGTTGGGATAACGGTTGTTATTCGGATAATTTGAATTCCCGTCGTTCCAATTCCAGCGGACGTTGTAGTTTGAAGCAAGACGGTCGAGCAATCCGCGAACATTTGTCCAATCGCCGGCGGCTTTTCCGTTGAATCGGCTGCGACTGACAAAATCATTGATGTTTTTTGCCGCTTCAAGAATACTCGTTACGTCGTCGGCACTTTCGCGCCGGCGTTGGAACTTGCCTTCAAATTGACTGATACTGTCTTCCAAATCTCTCAAATTATCGTTAATTTCGTTTTGATTATTCCGATTGTTCGACGTGCGTCTGGATTCGGAATCAAGGTTATAACGAAAATCATCAATCTTGGAATTCAAACTCTGCACAATATCGCGCATCTCGCGGTTATTGCGCCGATTCTGCGCGTCGGCTTGTGCGGCAACGCCGAAAATCACCAAACCAATCATTAAATAAATCGAAAAAATACTTCTTAACCTGTTCATCGTTTTTCTCCTTCTCAAATCACCTTCGCAAAAAATCTAAATGACGTTTGTCATACGCTAAGAAGCACTTTTTATGCCAAAAGGTTGTTTTATTACAAAAACAGATAACAATTTTCAAAATCTGTGCTAAAATTCTGCAAATTTACTTTTTGCATTCGTTCAAAACCAGGGAAATTTTTATGTCGGAAGTCAGTTATAAAGCAACGGTTCAATACGCGGGCGACGAATTTTATATCGGCACAACGCCGAGCGGACACGCGCAAGCTATTGATACAAAGGGCGATAGAAAATCTGCACCGTCGCCGCTGGAAATGCTTCTGGTTTCGGTGGCGGCTTGCACGGCGGTTGATGTTGTTTCGATTTTGCAGAAGAAACGTCAGGACATTACCGATTACAAAGCCGAAATTACCGGCGAGCGGCGCAAAGAACATCCGCGGGCGTTTATCAAACTTCACATTCACCATATCGTGTGCGGACACGACGTTTCCGAACAAGCTGTTGCTCAAGCAATAGAACTTTCAGATACAAAGTATTGCAGTGTCGCCGCCACGGTTCGTCCGACGGCGGAAATCACGACGAGTTTTGAAATAATCGAAGTTAAACTTTAAGGAAAAATTTGATGCCGCAAAGGAATAAGTACCAACGAATCGGGTTAATTTTGCTTGCGCTGTTTGTCTTTGCCGGAGCAACTTCCGCGCAATCGGCAGACACGCCCGAACAATCCGCCAGGAATTTTTACAAATGGTATTTAAGAGAAATGAATAATCAGGGAAATCCGACTGACCAGAAACAAAAAATGCTCAAATCCGTTTCCAAACGTCTGGGCAAATGGATTTATTCGCCTGTCTATCAGGAATACGGCGCAGATTATTTTATTGACGCGCAGGATTTTGACGAAAATTGGGACGTAATGACTTCAAAAGCCGTTATCAAGGGAAGCACCGCGACGCTGAAAGTTTTTTTAGCTCCGCCGAAAGGTAAAAAATCGAATTTTAATCAGACTTTGGCGTTAAAACTAATAAAAGAAAACGGCGCGTGGAAGATTGACAGCGTGAACAATCGAAAATTGACCGCGTGATTTTACAAAGAGAGGAAAAAATATATGAAAAGAAAATTACTAATTTCTTTAATTTTTCTGTTAGCGTTTTCCGCCAACACTTTCGCGCAGGATGCGTTGAAAAAATGGCAGACGTTTAATTTCAGCAAACAGAAAATTACCAAAAACCAAATTGCCAAACTCGACCACGAACAACTGCAAATTATTCGCGGAATCGTTTTCGGCAAGCGCGGACGTATTTTTAAAGAAAAAACCATTCAGGAATATCTGGGAAAACAAACTTGGTATAAGCCGAAAGAGAATTTTTCAAATGCGGTTCTGACCAAAACGGAGCGCGATAATCTTGATGTCATTCGTCTTGCCGAAGCCGCAATTCACGATTCAGTCGAACCCGGCGATTTGCGTTACTGGCAAACCAGAGAAATTCCCGACGAAAAACTTTATACGGAAACGGCGGCAGCCTGGCGCATTATGACTGCCGAAGTCGAAGCGATTCACGGCAAGCGTTTTGACGACGAACCGTGGTTGCAAAAGTATTTTGAAGAACGCTATTGGTATAAAGCAAATCCGAATTATTCGCCCGAAGTTTTAACCGAAATCGAGCGCAAAAATCTGGAAAGACTAAATGCCAAACGCAATGAAGACCGCAAAGTCGCAGTTTCTGTCGGCGATATGGACAAATTTCAAAATGTTTTACTGACACAAGATATTTTGAAAGGTTTATCAATGAACGATTTACGCTTGATTCGCAACGAATTTTGGGCGCGTGCCGGTCGGAAATTTGTTACGCCGGGATTTAAACAGGTTTTTGAATGGCGCGATTGGTATAAACCGGCGAAAGACCAATCGAAAGTTAAGCTAAATAAAATCGAAGAACGAAACGTCAAATTCATTGAAGCAACCGAAACACGAATGCGCGAAAAAATCGCCGCCGAACCAATCACGCAGGAAATGGTTGATGGCTTATTTGTTGAAGATTTGCGTGTTTTGCGAAACGAAATCTACGCACGTCGCGGTCGGGTTTTCAAGGATCAAACTTTGCAAAAATATTTTGAAGCGCAGCCGTGGTATAAACCGAATCCCGATTTCAAAGACGAAATGCTGTCGGAAACGGAATCGAAAAATCTGGCGATTATCCGCGAAACGGAGCAAAGCTCGATTAGCAAGTTTTCCGAAGAGGAAGGCTGATAAAACTAAAATTTAAGTTCCGCGTGCCGGAACTCTCGAAAACACGGAAAGCGGAAGAGCGAAAATTTGTTCTTCCGCTTTTTTGTTTCTTCCGGGACTTTCTCAAAAACGGGAAAATAGACCGCGGATGACACGGATTTGGCGGGTTTGCGCCGATTTTATTTGATTAAATTATCCGTCTTTATCCGCCCAATCCGTGTCATCCGCGGTCTATTCCTAATTTCCTGTTTTTTGAACAAACGCTTTTTCTAAAAATGAGAAAGTCCTATCTTCAATAACCGTAATTTCACTTTGTCGGCATTGTTGTATTAAATTACTTGTGAGGTCAAAATATGAAATTTCGTTTAATAGCTACTATTTTTCTGATTCCAGTCTTCTCAGTTGTTCCGGTTTTTGCTCAAAAATCAAAAAAGGAAAAGCCGAATGCAGAAATTGCGGCAATCGTCAAAGATATTTCAGCGAAGAATATCGAAATGACGATTCGCAAACTTGTTTCTTTCGGAACACGCAACACTTTGTCTGAACAAGATAATCCGACACGCGGAATCGGCGCGGCGCGTGATTATCTGTTTGCAGAATTTCAGAAAATCAGCGCAACTTGCGGCGGTTGTTTGCAGGTCGAAAAGCAAACTTTTTTGCAGCCGAAAGCGACGCGCATTCTTGAACCGACGAATTTAACAAATGTTGTCGCAACCTTGAAAGGCACGACAAATCCCGAAAGAGTTTACGTTGTTTCGGGACATTACGATTCAATGTGCAGTTCGCCGACCGATGCGAAATGCGATGCGCCGGGCGCAAATGACGACGCTTCGGGAACTGCCGCCGTCGTTGAAATGGCGCGTGTGATGTCAAAACGAAAATTTGATGCGACGATAATTTTTATGACCGTTCCCGGCGAAGAACAAGGGCTTTTGGGCGCGGCTTATTTTGCCGAACAAGCCAAAGTCAACAAAATGGACATCGAAGCAATGTTCACCAACGACATTATCGGCGGCGTAACGAGTTTCAAAAACGCGGCGGATAGAAATTCGGTGCGCGTTTTTGCCGAAGGCGTTCCATCAAACGAAACCGAACAGGAAGGCAACACACGCCGAAGCGTCGGCGGTGAAAACGATTCGTCGTCGCGTCAGCTTGCGCGTTTTATCAAAGAAGTTGCTGACAAGTATTCGCCGAAATTTAGTGTGCAGATGATTTATCGGCGCGACCGTTATGGACGCGGCGGCGACCATATTCCGTTTCTTGAGCGCGGATTTACCGCCGTGAGATTTACCGAACCGCACGAAGATTATACACATCAACATCAAAACGTCCGCACGGAAAATAATATTCAATACGGCGATTTGCCGGAGTTTGTAGATTTCGGGTATGTTGCCAATGTTACGCGCATTAACGCGGCAAGCCTCGCAAGTTTGGCACTTGCGCCGGCGAAACCAAAAAATGTCGGTTTGATTACGTCGAAATTGACCAACGACACGGAATTAAAATGGGACGCTGGAACGGAAAGCGATTTAGCGGGTTACGAAATTGTTTGGCGCGGAACAACGGACGCGGTTTGGACAAATTCGATTTTTGTCGGTAATGTTGCGAATTATGCGCTGAAAGATATGTCGAAGGATAATTTCTTTTTCGGAGTCCGGGCAGTTGATAAAGACGGCAATAAAAGTCAGGTGAGTTTTCCGAAACCGGTTAGATAAAATATAATTTAATCGAAAGTTTGCAGGGCGAATGATATAAAAACAGTCGCAAAATATAATTGTTTATGTTACGCAGATGACGGAATAATTTTTGAACAAGTTTTACATTTAAAGTTTTAGTTGGAGGATAAATTTAGATGTCATCACTCGGTAAAAAATAGTTTTGGCGGCAAGCACTTCCGAATCTTCGGAGTATTTGCGAAGCACTTGGCGACAGATGTTGCTTGGAACATTGCCCGCCCGTTACTCACGTTTTCCGTTTAAAAGTTATCGTCGGTGGTCCGGGTTCGTGGCAGATTGAAAAGAAAAATTTACAGGATGAATGGAATATAGATTGTATCGTTGACGGCGAAGCGGAAGATTTTATTTTGGATTTGTTTGAACGCGCCGTGCGCGGCGAATCTCTGCCGCGAAAAGTCGAAGGAAAATCGCCGCGAATGGAAGATATTCCGACAACGCGAAACCGTTCGACATTCGGCGTTGTCGAAGTTACACGAGGTTGCGGGCGCGGTTGCCAATTTTGTTCGATTGCTTTACGGAAAGGCAGAAGTTTGCCGCTTGAACATATTCTCGTTCCGCAACCCAAAGCGCATCCGGCAATTCCTGAGTTAGAGTTGATTTGATTTCATATCCACGCAGTAACACAACAAGACACGAAGGAGTTTTAATAAATTTTCGTGTCTTTCGTGTTTTTGATGCTATAATGCGCTATCTTTTTGGTAGTATTTCAGAATTTATGCTGAATGATTTTTCAGACAATTTTACTTCGGAATAGATGAGAGATGAAAGATGATAACTGATAGATTTTTGCGGTTTTATCTCTCATCTATTATCTATTCCGAATGGTTTTTCCTATCAGCATAAATTCTGAAACACCACCATCTTTTTTATGCTTGAAAGTGCCAAACAATTTGGTCATTACCGTATTCTCAACCAAATCGGCGCAGGCGGAATGGGTGAGGTTTATCTTGCCGAAGATACAAAACTCGACCGCCAAGTCGCGCTCAAGATTCTGCCTCAAGAGTTTGCCGAAGACACTGAACGAATGCGCCGCTTTGTGCAGGAAGCAAAGGCGGCTTCGGCTCTCAATCATCCGAATATCATCACGATTTACGAAATCGGCGAAACTGACGATACGCATTTTATCGCCACTGAATATATCGCTGGCGAAACTCTGCACAAAAAATTACAGAGTGAAACGCTTTCGATTAAATCCGCGCTCGATATTGCAATTCAGGTTGCATCGGCTTTGCAAGCCGCGCATAACACCGGAATAATTCACCGCGACATCAAACCGGAAAACGTGATGATTCGTCCCGACGGCTTGGTCAAGATTCTCGATTTCGGGATTGCCAAACTAACTGAGCAAAAGCCCGATTCAATTGACGCGGAAGCGGCGACAGTAATCAAAGCCGACGGAACGAATCCGGGAATGATTATCGGCACGGCAAATTATATGTCGCCCGAACAGGCACGGGGCAAAGAAGTTGATGCGCGGAGTGATATTTTCAGTTTCGGGATTGTCTTGTATGAAATGTTGACCGGCAAAAAGCCTTTTGCGGGAGAAACGGCGATGGACACAATGGGCGCGATTTTGCACAAAGAACCTGCGCCCGTTTCTCAATATCAAACGGAAATTCCGCACGAGATTGAACGCATAATCAACAAGGCACTCAAAAAAGACCGCGACGAGCGTTATCAAACGGCGAAGGATTTGCTGCTTGATTTGAAAGATGTCCGGCAGGAGTTGGAATTTCAGAACAAGTTCAGAGTCCCGCCCGGCACAAACCCGGGCTTAAAACCTGCCGAAGCACAGACGAAGATTTTGGAAGTCAAGCCAACCGACGAAGAAATGCCGCCTCGAGGCGAAACTCAAAACACGACATCGAGCGCGGAATACGTCGTCGGGGAAGTCAAAAAACACAAATTTAGTTTCGCCGTCGGATTGATAATTTTGCTGGCGGCGGTTGGCTTCGGCTATTGGTTTTTCGCCAACCGTTCGGCAAACACGACGCAAATCGAATCAATCGCCGTTCTGCCGTTTGTCAACGAAAGCGGCAACGCGGATAACGAATATTTGTCTGACGGAATGACCGAAACGCTCATCAGTAGTCTTTCACAGCTTCCGAAACTTTCCGTCAAGGCTCGCAGTTCCGTGTTTCGCTACAAAGGCAAAAATGTCAATCCGCAGACCGTGGGCAATGAATTATCCGTGCAAGCCGTTTTGCTCGGGCGCGTCTTGCAGCGTGGTGAAACGCTCACGCTGAGTTTAGAATTGGTAGATTCCAAATCGGAAAACGTCATTTGGAGCGAGCAATACAACCGCAAACAATCTGACCTGATTGCCTTGCAGGGCGAGATTGCCCGCGATGTGTCAAACAAATTGCGGCAAAAATTGACAGGGGCGGATGAGCGGCAAGTAACGAAAACTTATACCGAAAACCCGGAAGCCTATCAGCTTTATCTCAAAGGACGTTACCACTGGAACAAACGCACGGGCGACGACCTCAAGCAAGCTATTTTGCTGTTCCGGCAAGCGATTGACAAAGACCCAAGTTATGCGAAGGCTTATGCGGGATTAGCCCTGACATACGAAGTTCTTAACAGCAACACGGTGATGACCAGAGAGGAAGGCAAAGAAGCGGGATTGAAAGCGAAATCGGCGGCGGGAAAAGCATTAGAGCTTGACGGCACTCTCGCCGAAGCATACGTCGTTTTAGCAAACGAGAAAATTGGCGAATGGGATTTCGCCGGAGCCGAAAATGATTTCAAACGCGCAATTGAACTGAATCCTAATTTCGCCACCGCGCGGCAGTGGTATTCGGAATTGCTTGCCAGACTCGAACGACACGACGAAGCGATTGCCGAAGTAAAAAGAGCTTACGAACTTGACCCGTTTTCACCCGCCGTCAGTATGAATGTCGGATTGCGCTACTCACAGGCGCATCGCTACGATGAAGCAATTGAACAATTCAAAAAATTGATTGAAACCGAGCCGACGTATCCGATGCCTTATCTGTTTCTCGGCGATAATTACGCAGAAAAGGGAATGTATGAAGACGCGCTTAACCTGTGGTGCAAAGGAGATGTTCTTTTGAAGATTCATACACCGGAGAGTTGTGAGAGAGAAAATGTAGCTATTAGAGAAGCGATAAAAAAGGACGGCGCAAAGGGCTTGTGGCGTAAGGATCTTGAAAGAAGTTTGAAAGACTACGAACAAGGCACAGCCTCGGCTGTATCTGTCGCCAGAAGCTATGCGCGGCTCGGCGAAAAGGAACGCGCTTTCGAGTGGCTCGAAAAAGCATTTGCCGCACGCGAAACGGAGCTAACATATTTGAAAGTTGACGAGTCTTTTGACAATGTAAAATCCGACCCGCGCTTTCAGGACTTGCTGCGGCGCATCGGTCTGCCGCAGTAAAAATTATGCAGGATTTAACCGGGATGAATTGACGACAAATACCGAAACAATCCGATGCCGGGACAAGCGCGTCGTGATTGAAAACGGCGAACACAAAGGCAAAACGGGCGACGGACAATTTTTGAAACGCGAAAATTGCGTGAAGATTTAAGTTTAGAGTTGCGGCTTGAGCCGCGAAAATCACGCCTTAAGGCGTTACTCTGAACAAACGCGGCGAATGCGTGATAGATTTGAGGGGAAACCGTTTATGATTTGAATTATGCCAAGATATGACAAATATCACGAAGCAGTGAAAAACGCTCTAATCAAAGATGGTTGGACTATTACGGACGATCCGTTGACCGTTGAATATGAAGATGTTTTTCTTTACACAGACCTTGGGGCTGAAAGGACTTTGGCGGCTGAAAAAGGGACGGAGAAAATTGCCGTGGAAATCAAAGTTTTCGGAAGCCGTTCATTATTCTCTGACCTTGAAAAAGCGATTGGACAGTATCAGTTGTATCGGCTGTTTCTCGGTAAGATTGAACCTGACAGAAAAGTGTTTTTAGCAATTTCGCTTGAGGTTTTTGAAGAATCTTTTCAGCGTCCTTCGATTAAACTGGCAACATCCGAATTAGGCGTTAAATTATTGATTTTTGATGTAGAAACAGAGGAGATAAGGCAATGGATAAATTAGAAAAATATCGTCAAATACTGCGAGGAATAATTAACGAATATGCCGGTTACAAGCCGAGAAATTCGCCGTTTGATTGGACGCCGATTTGTGATGACGAAATCGGTGAATATTTACTGATGAGCATCGGTTGGGACGCGCAGGAAAATCACAAATACCATTCAATTTTTCACTTTCGGATTAAAGACGGCAAAATCTATGTCGAACAAGACAACACCGATGCCGATCCGGTCCAACAAATGCTCGACGCGGGTATTCCAAAGCAAGACATCGTGCTTGCTTTTTATTCACCTTCGCACCGCAAACTAACCGATTTTGCGTTGGCTTAATTCACGCGGGCGCGTCGTGATTGAAAACGGCGAACACCTTGGCAAAGCGGGCAACGGGCAATTTTTGAAGCGCGGAACCCGGCGTGAATATTTAATATCGAAACAATGACGGATGAAAAGATGAACAATTTAGCGGATGGAGATTCGCTCGGTCGCTACCGAATTCTTCGCAAACTCGGCGCGGGCGGGATGGGCGAGGTCTATTTGGCGCACGATACAAAGCTGGAGCGTTCCGTCGCCTTGAAGGTTCTGCCTTCCGATGTTGCTTCTAATGAAGAAAGGATGCGGCGTTTCACTCAGGAGGCAAAAGCTGCCGCCGCGCTTAACCATCCGAATATCGCGCATATTTATGAGATTGGAGAATCGGGCGGCACGCGCTTTATTGCGATGGAGTTTGTTGACGGCGTAACGCTCTATGAAAAAATTCATCGTGAAAAAACTCCGCTGAGAAAATTATTAAAATATCTCATGCAAACCGCCGAAGGATTAGCCAAAGCTCACGCGGCGGGCATCGTGCATCGGGATTTGAAGCCGGACAACATTATGATTGCCCGTGATGATTACGCGAAGATTTTAGATTTCGGATTGGCGAAACTCATCGAGCCGCCAAGAGCGTCAGGCGCGGAAAACGATGCGTCCAGCGAAATCGCTACCGCTATTTTGGCGCAGCCGCTTTCGACTCCCGGAATGATCATGGGAACTGCCGGTTATATGTCGCCCGAACAGGCGCAAGGAAAGGTAAGAGAGATTGACCATCGCTCGGACATTTTTTCTTTCGGCTGTATTCTCTACGAAGCGGCGACCGGACGGAAGGCGTTTGCAGGCAAAGACGCGCTCGATTCTTTGCACAAAATCGTGCATTCGCCGACACCGCAGATTCGAGACGTTAACCCGGACGCGCCTCCGGAATTGCAAAGAATTGTTCGCCGATGTCTGGCGAAAGAGCCGGACAAGCGTTATCAATCAATCAAAGACGTGGCGATTGAACTCGACGAGCTGCGGCAGGAATTGAAGGATAACGCCGCGTTGGAGTATTCGGTTCAGCCGAATAAGTTCGGAGTCCCGCCTGGCACAAGCCCGGGCGTATTGTCAGAACCGCCTGCGGTAGCGGGCGGGTTTAATTCTCAAAACGCCGATGCCAAAACACAAATTTTAGAAGCCGATACGACCGCCAAAAGCCTGCCGCCTGAAGGCGGGACTCCGAACATTTCGAGCGCGGAGTATTTGGTCAGCGGGATTAAGAGTCATCAGAAAAGCGCGGCGATTGTTTTGGCAGTGCTTGTAATTGCGCTCGGCGGAATCGCTTTTGCACTCTATAAATTTTTGGGTAAAGCCGATAAAACTCCGCAGGCGATAAAAATTGAAAGGCTGACCACAAACGGCAAATCTACTACTGCCGCCATCTCGCCTGACGGCAAATATGTCGTGTACAGCATTGATGAAGGCGGGCAGCATAGTCTTTGGGTGAGGCAAGTAGCCGCGTCGAGCAGCGTACAGATCATTCCTCCGGCGGAGGATGTTTATTATTGGGGTCTCACATTCTCGCCTGACAGCAACTACATCAACTTTGCCAAAGTCCAGTTTGAGAAGAACGTAGATTGGGTGCTCTACCAGATGCCGGTTCTCGGAGGCACTCAAAAGAAACTGATAACACACGCGCAGGGCGGAATAAGTTATTCTCCCGACGGCAAGCAGTTCGCTTTTGTGCGCGAAGAATATCCGAGCGCGGAAGAAAGCTCGTTATTAATCGCTAATGCCGATGGCACGGGAGAACGAATACTCGCTTCGCGTAAGACACCTGAGACATTCCCCTCGCGGCAAGTTACTCCGGCTTGGTCGCCCGACGGGAAAACCATCGCTTGCATTGTCAGCGACGAGACAACGGGCGTCGGTCGGATGGATGTCGTCGAAGTGAATGTCGCGGATGGAACTATAAAACCCGTCACCACACAAAAGTGGGAGTACATCAGTCAAATAGCTTGGCTACAGGATAAAAGCGGGCTTCTCATCCTCGGACTAGAGAAAGCGTCCGCCTTCTATGCCGTCCAGATATGGCACTTCTCCTACCCGGAGGGCGAAGCGCGAAGAATCACCACCGACTTTAACAATTATGCGAGCATGAGCCTGACGGCAGACTCCAACGCTCTTGTCACCGTTCAATCGAACACGATTTCTAACATCTGGGTTGCGCCGAACGGGGACGCGAACCGCGCCTTGCAAATTAAATCCGGCGGCAACAATGAGGAGGGAATATACGGTCTCGCATGGACGCCCGACGGTCGCGTCGTCTATAGCTCATTGGCGAGCGGCGCATTGAATATTTGGATTATGAAAGCGGACGGCACAGGTCAAAAGCAGTTGACAGTTGACGCGGGCGTAAACTTTCGAGCGAAGGTTACGCCCGATGGTCGTTACATAGTTTTCGCGTCTATCCGCAATGATCAGGGAAATATCTGGCGAATGAATTTGGATGGCAGCAACCCGAAGCAATTGACAAACGGTAATAGCGACTGGAATCCCGCAGTAACGCCTGATTCCCGATGGGTCATTTATATGTCTCAACGTAAGCCTTATTTATGGAAAGTCTCGATTGATGGCGGCAATGCCGCGCAGTTGATTGACAAAAATACGCACTCCCCGGAAGTCTCGCCCGACGGAAAATGGATTGTCTGTTCATATCGTAAAGACGACAATTCAACATGGAGATACGCGATTATTCCCTACGAAGGAGGCGAGCCTATCAAGGTCTTTGATTTGCTCGGCAAAAAGGGAAACTTCCGCTGGTCACCCGACGGACGCTCTCTTTACTATCTACGAGACACAAGCGGTGGCGTCACAAACATCTGGAGTTTCCCATTAGACGATAAGCCGCCTAAACAGTTGACGAACTTTAAGACGGAACAAATTTACAATTTCGCGTGGTCGCCGGACGGCAAACAGCTTGTTCTCGCACGCGGCACGACGACCTCTGATGTTGTGTTAATTAAAGATTTCAGATGATTGCCAGCGGAACAAAATTTGGACGCTATGAAATTCGCTCGCTCATCGGCGTGGGCGGAATGGGTGAAGTTTATCTGGCGGAAGATACAAAATTAGAAAGAAAAACAGCCCTGAAAATCCTGCCCGAAGATTTGGCTAAAGACGCTGACCGAATGCAGCGTTTTGTGCGCGAAGCAAAATCCGCTTCGGCTCTGAATCATCCGAACATCATCACCATTTACGAAATCGGCGAATCGGACAACAAGCATTTTATCGCTTCAGAATACATTGAAGGCGAAACACTGCATTCCAGATTAAAAACCCAGCCGCTAAACCTTAAAATCGCGCTGGACATTGCCATTCAAGTTGCGAGCGCTTTGGACGCCGCTCATCGCGCGGGCATTATTCATCGGGACGTTAAACCTGAAAACGTGATGATTCGTCCCGACGGATTCACTAAGCTGCTCGATTTCGGAATAGCTAAACTGACCGAAAAGCGAACCGAGACGGATTCGGAAGCGTCAACGGCAATCAAAGCAAGCACAACTCCCGGAATGATAATCGGCACGGCAAATTATATGTCGCCCGAACAAGCCAGAGGAAAAGAGATTGACGCGCGGACGGATATTTTCAGCTTCGGCGTAATGCTCTACGAAATGCTGGCGGGAAAACTCCCATTTGAAGGCGAAAATACAATGGATATTATAGGTTCGATTCTGCACAAAGAATTCGCGCCTTTAAGCCGCACAGCGCCCGATGCGCCGCGAGAGTTGCAGCGCATCGTCGAAAAGTGTCTCAGAAAAGACCGTGAAGAGCGTTATCAAACGGCGAAGGATTTGCTGATTGATTTGAAAGATGTTCGCCGGGAAGTTGAATTTCAAAACAATTTAGAGCGCACGGCTTCACCGAATCGGGAAGAATCCAAGACGCAAATTTTAAGCGCGACAACAAATGACGCGGCACACACGACTTCGAGCGCGGAATATGTTGTCAGCGAAATCAAACAACACAAACGCGGTTTCGCAATTGGCTTAATAGCTTTGCTTCTTGCGTCAATTGGCTTTGGTTATTGGTTTTTCTTTAGCCGCGATTTGAC
>JBPCPU010000202.1:0-12400 GCA_050998795.1 Pyrinomonadaceae bacterium | reverse complement strand
TATTGTTGGCAAAACTGAAAACCTTCTCATCGTAGCTGTCGTTGTATTGCATCGCCACTTCAATCGAAAGCACGTCCGAAACTTGCTCGACATAAACCGGCGTGTCGTGCAGCGGGCTTTTGTTTTTCTTCAAATGCTTGACAAATTCGGCGATTCCGCCTTTGTAATAAAATTCGTGCGATTTTTCCGGTTCTTCGCGCTCGTCTTTGATAAAGATGCGAATGCCTTTGTTCAAAAATGCTTTTTCCCGAAGTCGCTCGGAAAGTTTTTCAAAGCTGTAAATTTCCGTGTCAAAAATAGTTCCATCCGGCTTAAACGTGATTTTCGTGCCGCGTTTATTGGTTTTCCCCGTTTGCTTGAGCGGCGCAACCGGAATCCCGGCGCGATATTCCTGTTCGTGAGTTTTGCCGTCGCGCCAGATTTCCAGTTGCAGCCGTTCGCTCAAAAAGTTGACGCAGGAAACGCCGACACCGTGCAGTCCGCCCGAAACTTTATACGAATTTGTGTCAAACTTTCCGCCCGCGTGCAAAATCGTCATCACGACTTCCGCCGCCGAACGCCCTTCTTCCTTGTGGATTCCGGTTGGAATTCCGCGCCCATTATCAACGACGGTTACGGAATTATCCATATGTATTGCCACGTCAATCGTGTCGCAATAGCCCGCCAATGCTTCGTCAACCGAATTATGAATTACGATAGGACTAGTTCCGGCGACAAAATTTTCGCCTTCGGGAACGGCAACGTCATAAACCCATTCGCTTTTGTAATCCGTTATTTCCTCAATTTGTTTGACTTTGAGCAGACCCAAATCGCCGTTCAAAAATTCTCCGCCACGTCCTTGCAAAGTTATTTTGCCGGCGGAAACGAGTCTTTCGATTTTCTCACGCGACAAGCCTTCTTGCCCGCGTTGGTGTGCGGAACGAGTCATCGAATCATCACAACGAGCGACGATTTCATCAAAAGGAATACGGTGCAGATAAGAAGATTCATCGTGCCAATAAAAATCGGTTCGTTGAACATCGAATTTTTGCTGAAACTCAACGACTTTTTCGTTTCCTTTGTAATTGACGCTGACGGCTCTGACTTTAGTATCCGCCGCCGAAGTTGTGGCTGACCAGGTTTTGCCGAGCGATGCCAAAAGATATTGCAAACCCGAAGCCAACTCAACGCTTGCCGTATTGAAACTGAATTTGTTTTTGTCGCTTAAATCAGGCGAATTCCCGCTGAAAAGATGTTGGGCAAATTGTGAAGCCGGATAACCGTCGCCCGCCAAATAAGCAATCAAAAAGCGTTCACGCAGATTTTTCGGCAAATTAAAAATTAAATCCGAAACACGCTTATCGTTGCTCCGCGAACCTGTTTTGAGAATGTCAGACAGCAAAACGGCAACAATTTCCGCGCCGATTTTTACGGTTGTCGCGGTTTCGTGTGCGTATGTCGGTTTGGCTTCGTAACCGAAAACCTCTTTGATTAAATTCACCGTGTAGTTAATCAAATCCGTTTCGTGTGAACCAAACGAAAAGACGATTGAACGATGATTTTTGTCGTGCGTAACGCAACCTTCCGCCGCGTAAAGTCCAAGCAGTTCAACTAATGCTTGATTGACAACCATGGAGGCGGGCAATTTGCAATATTTTGTGCCGATGCTTGCCGTATAAAAATTTTGTTGCAATTCGGTTGGCATAAGCCGCAAAAGATTGAACGGCAAATAAT
The DNA here is from genome assembly GCA_050998795.1 of Pyrinomonadaceae bacterium. Taxonomy (GTDB): domain Bacteria; phylum Acidobacteriota; class Blastocatellia; order Pyrinomonadales; family Pyrinomonadaceae. The sequence goes on along the minus strand of JBPCPU010000202.1, from coordinate 10,687 downwards.
CGTAATGCACAAAATCGTTCCAACGCGCCTGATTTTCCAGGTGTTCACGCAACAATTCGCGGACTTCATCAGTCAAAGCATCTTTCACGCCGTAAAGATAAAATTTCTCGGTTTGTTCGGGTAAAAGATTGAGCATTTCGCCAAGCAAATCAATGGTCTGCGTATAATTTGGCGTTTCTGCCCAAGCCCGCGGCACAATAACATAATCGTCGGTTTTCAATTCATCGCCGCGCACCGAAACGACTTCGCCATTTCGCAAAGTAAAAAGCGAATGATACGCCGTAATCTCAACTTCGCGCCCGGTTGCCAGGCGCACACGATAAATTTTGCTGTTGACTTGATGCCGAAAAAGCGTCGAAATCGGGCGAAAAGCCAGGCGATAATCTTTCGGCGAAAAAGCGAGTGCCTGTAAGCCGAAATCGCCGCGTAAAGTCTGCATCGTTTCGCCAACTTCAACGTCCGCCGCGTTTTTTTCAAGATAGCCGTCAATTAATTCACCTATTTTTACAAGGCGCACCTTGCCGTTTTCGACAACTATCATCGGCATTGAATAAGTCAAACTATTGTCAACAACTTCATAAACAAGATGATGAAGTCCAATGTCGCCCGTCGAACCGATATACATCGCCGGACGCTTTCTAACCGCGTCGCGCCCTTCTAAAACTGTGATTGAATCTGCTCCGTATTCTGTTTTTGGTTTAGCCAATTTTATTATCCTCTGTTCTTAAATTTAATTTTCTGAAATAGTTATAATTTCACCAATCTTGCTATTTTCTAAAACTTCCAACGCTTTTGATGTCAAAGGCAAAAGCGATTCAAACCGATTGCTGAAACTTGATAGAACAACTATTGCTAACGGCAAAGTCAGTTTGGTTTGCTGATGCTGCATAGTTTTATCAACCGTTATTAAAACATCAAATTCACCTTCGGCGGCGCGTGGCAAATTGCCGTTTTTTAATCCTTTGAAGCCAGCCTGTTCGATTGTAAAAACTTCGTGTCCGCCAAATTCGTTTTTCAAACGCTTCGGCACACATTCATCAAGCAGCAACTTCATATTCTTCCAACAATTTGACTTTGTAGAGTTTTAAAACGCCGATAACCTGTGTGTGAGAAACAGTCGGAAAATCTTCAAGGAAAACTTTCAAACCGTCGCCTGCTTCGAGATAATCGAAAAGATTTTTTAGCGGCACGCGGGTTCCGCGAAAAACAGGCGTTCCGCTAAGTTTTTCCGCGTCGCTTTCGATAAATTGATTGACAAAATTTCTACTCATATTTCAGACTAAAAGTTGATTTTATTTTACCATTTTTTTACAAATTTAGACAGTCGGCAGAAAGCCGATATTCACGAGTTTATCTATTGTTCCGAGAATAATTTATCGGTGAAAACGAATTTGAGATTAATTATTTCTTCGACTTCTTTTTTTGATTTTGTTTGTCGTCTGCTTGACGCATTTTATCTTTGCCGAAACCCCAGCGAAACGGTGTCGGCAAAAAAGAAATGCCGCCGATACGCACGCCAAGCCACATCACGGGTGCGATGATTTTGTGCTGAAAACCTTTTTTATCGGCGACACATTTGTATAAACTTTTATCCGCCCGCCACCGTTTGCTCCACGAACCGCCGAAGTAATATGTCGTGTCGTGTTCGACGCAGCAATTTCTATAATCGCCGTCGGGAAACCAGGTGCAGCCGTCGCTTTTGAAATCGGCGGGAATTACTTTTGTCGAATCCGATTTGGTTTGTGCAAACGCGCCGACTGAAAATACACTCGACAGCAAGAGAATAAAAACAACTTCTTTCACGCCGACTCCTTTATTTAATTCGCCGAAATTGATTCGGTTTTCTCACCCGGCAAACGATGCGCGTAAAGCGGAAATTTCGCCGTCAATTCGGCAACATCTTTTTTCACCTTCGTTTTTACTTCTTCCGATTCGGGTTCGCGCACAATCGAAGCAATCAAACCGCCAATTTGCTTCATTTCCGCTTCCTTCATTCCGCGCGTCGTGAGCGCGGGCGTTCCGACGCGAATGCCGGAAGCGACAAACGGCGAATTCCGGTCAAACGGAATCGTGTTTTTATTAACCGTGATATGAACCGCGTCGAGTGCTTTTTCCGCAACTTTTCCGGTAATTCCTTTGCCGTCGGCGAAAACATCAATCAAAATCAAGTGATTGTCAGTTCCGCCGGAAACAAGCCGCAAACCTTGATTTTTCAATTCTTCCGCCAACGCTTGTGCATTGTCGAGAATCTGCTGCTGATACGCTTTAAAATCTTCGCGCAGTGCTTCGCCGAAAGCAACGGCTTTTGCCGCGATAATGTGAACCAGCGGTCCGCCTTGAACGCCCGGAAACACGGCTTTGTCAACATTTTTGGCAAATTCTTCGCGGCACAAAATCAAACCGCCGCGCGGACCGCGCAGAGTTTTATGTGTCGTCGTCGTGACAAATTCGCAATGCGGAACAGGCGACGGATGAAGCCCGACGACGACAAGTCCCGCGATGTGTGCGATGTCCGCCATAATTACTGCACCGACGCTTCGCGCAATTTCGCCGATTCTTTGAAAATCAATCGTTCGCGGATAAGCCGACGCGCCGCAGATAATCATTTTCGGCTTCGATTCTTCGGCTTTTCTTTGCAGTTCGTCGTAATCAATCTGCTCGATTTCTTTGCTTACGCCGTAATCGGAAACTTCAAAATTGATACCCGAAAAATTCATCGGATGCCCGTGCGTCAAATGTCCGCCGTGCGAGAGATTCATTCCGAGAATCCTGTCGCCGTGCTGCAAAGACGCGAGAAAAACCGCCATATTTGCCTGTGCGCCCGAATGCGGCTGAACATTGGCGTGTTCCGCGCCGAAAATTTCCTTTGCACGGTCAATCGCCAACTGCTCGACAACGTCGGCAAACTCGCACCCGCCGTAATAACGCTTTTTCGGATAACCTTCGGCGTATTTGTTCGTAAAAACCGAACCCATCGCTTGCAGAACGGCTTCCGATACAAAGTTTTCCGACGCGATAAGTTCCAAACCGTTCGCCTGCCGTTTCGTTTCATTGTTTATCGCTTCCGCGACAACCGAATCAACTTCGGCTAAATTTGTATTAAAAAGATTGTTCATTTAAGTTTCCTTCAGATATTTTATAATTTCCAGAAATCCTTGCGGCTCAATCACTTTGAGCGGTCTGAATCTCTGTCTAAACTCTTTGCATTCGTCGCTGATTCCCGTCATTAAATCAAGCAAATCATTGTCGCGGCTGACAATATAACCGGCTTTCACAAAAGCGGCAGGATTAATATATTTTTCGTCTTTCGGGTCGCGTGAATAACTAAACAATTGCGGCACATTTTTTATTAAGCGTGCTTTTTGACGAAGCGTTTGCAAAAGTCTTTCGGCTCTTTCTACGGTCAGAAGTGAAAATCTTGCTTGAAGTTTGGAGCGTGTTAAAACATCGCTGATTTCGCGCAAGATTTCTTCGCTGACAAACAATTCAATCTCGCCGTTTTCAAACGCTTCGACACAATCTACTGCCGCGCCGCACATCTTTTATCAAGCCTTGCAGAAAAATCATACAGTCGAAGACGACGGGCAAAAGATTTTCCTTCATTTGCGGCTTTTTTGATAAACTTCTTCTCTCGCTTCTTCGAGCAAAGCGTCCAAATCTTCTTCGGAAATGCCGCTTGCCTTAATTTGTTCTCTGACCGGCGCGTAAAGAACACGCACATTGAGCGGTGAAGCAATGTCTTGTTCAATCAAATAACGCACATATTCTTCCGTCGTCGTTCCAACTTCTTTGGCTCTTTCGTTCACTGCTTCAACGACTGCTTCGGAAAGTCCCAAAACTTCAATAGTATCTGTCAACATTTCCTTTTACCTCTTCGACTGATTATAGCATTTGACGATTGAACCGATAAATTACACTATATATTTCTTACCCGCTCGCGCAACCAATTTTCAATCTCATCAACTTTCCAAGCGTCCGATTCGACGGCTAAAGACATTTCATACAAATCTTTTGAAGTTGCGATTAGCTCAAAAGCATTGCGAAATAAAAATTCTTCCATCAAAAAACTCGCCGTTCGTTTATTTCCGCCTGTCCACGGATGATTTTTTATTAAGCCAAACACAAGCGACGCAGCTTGGCGAACAATACCGGCGTTTTCATAAATTGCTGTGTGCTTCGGACGTGCCAAAGCAGATTCAATTAAATCGCGGCTGTCAACGCCAAAGCGAGTTTCGCCCCAAAGTTTCATTAAAGCAAAATGCAAATCAACGGCTTCGATATAATCAATATAGAAAACATTTTCAACCGTCAATTTCCTGTATCTCCTTCATAAAATCGCCATATTTTCCAATGAACTTTTCAGCAGATTGTTTCGCTTTTTCTGATGGGTGAATGTATGAACTAATGATTCCGCTGTTTTTAAAGGTTAAACTGACAAGCGTTCCTTCGACAAAACCTTCTTTTTGACAAATTTCAGCGGGAACTTCCAAAATCCAAGTATCCTTTTCTCGTTTGATAGTTTTTAATTCAGCGACTTTTTCCAAAGTTTCAATCATCTTTAAATCTCCGTTTTTCTATTTTCTCACACAGCCAATTTTCAATCTCGTCAACTTTCCAAACATCCGTATCGAATGCGATGCTTGACAGCCCGAAATAAGGCGAAGTCGTTTGAAGAATTATATCCGCATTTTTGAGAAAGTCCTAAAAGAATTAAAAGCCGGATATTTCTCTTGACCTGTAACCAAAACAGAGGCATTCTTACAAAAATGCTTCCCGTAACCGAACAAGAAAATCCTCGAACAACGAAGATTGATAAACTGCCGACGCTTGAAGCGATTCGCCTTATCAATGATGAAGATAAACTTGTTGCCGCCGCAGTTGAAAAAATTCTGCCTGAAATTGCCGCGAGCGTTGATAAAATTGTCGAACGATTAAAGAACGGCGGACGGCTTTTTTATGTCGGAACGGGAACAAGCGGACGTTTGGGCGTGTTAGATGCAAGCGAAATTCCGCCGACATTCGGCGTGTCTTACAATTTGATTCAAGGCGTAATCGCGGGCGGTTACGACGCGCTTTATAAAGCGACCGAAAGTTCTGAAGACGACAAAGATGCCGGGAAAATTGATTTGCAGAATCGCGCGTTGGATGAAAAAGATGCAGTTATCGGAATCGCCGCATCCGGCAGAACGCCGTATACAATCGGCGCGGTTGAATATGCAAAAAGTCTGGGTTGTTTTACAGCTTGTCTAACTTGCGTTCCCGATTCGGCAATTACCAAAGTTGCAGAAATTGCGATTGTCCCGATTGTCGGCGCGGAAGTCATCGCCGGTTCTTCGAGAATGAAGGCGGGAACGGCGCAAAAAATGGTTTTGAATATGATTTCGACGGTTGCGATGATTCGGCTCGGTTATGTCAAAGGCAATCGGATGACGAATGTAAAATCTTCAAATGCAAAACTCAAAGAGCGCAGCTTGCGGATTTTGATGGCGGAAACTAATTTGGATGAAACTGCGGCGCAGAATTTGATAACGGAAGCGAATGGCGATTTGCGCGTGGCAATCGTGATGTACAAAGCAAATGTGAATTGTGAAACGGCGGAAAATGCTTTACGCGAAAATCAACAAATGATTGAAAAAGCGATTGAATTTGTAAAATTATAGGTTAGAATCTCTATTATGAACACGATTTCCGATTTAATTGTTCCGAAGGAACTTCTCCAAAGCGCAAATATGACGTCGCAAGAATTAGCGGTTGAAATTGCCGTTTATCTGTATGAAAAAGAGCGTTTGACGCTTGGACAAGCCAAAAGGCTCGCCAAATTAGACCAAATATCTTTTCAAAAGGAATTAGCCAAGCGTAATGTTTTTGTTCATTATGAAATGGAAGATGTGTTGAAGGATGTAGAAAATCTCGGCATCAAACTTTAAATGAATGATTGTTGTCAGCGACACTTCACCGATTTCTAATCTTTTGCAAATTGGCGAGATAGATTTGCTTCGCCGAATTTTCTACAAAATTGTTATTCCAACCGAAGTTTTTGCGGAAATTTGTCAAATCAAAAGCCACCGGGAATTTCTGTTAAAGCAAGATTGGATTGCCACCGCGACACTTTCCAATCCAAATTTGAAAGACAGTTTGTTAAACGATTTAGATAGCGGCGAGGCTGAAGCAATCGCTTTGGCAGTCGAACTGAAAGCCGATTATATCTTGATGGATGAAACGAAAGGTCGGCAAATCGCGGAAAATTACGGCATCAAGGTTACGGGTATTTTAGGCGTATTGATAAAAGCCAAAAAAGACGGCTTGATTATCGAATTGAAACCGTATTTACAACGCCTGATTGACGAAGCGGGTTTTTGGCTTAATCCGAAACTAATCGAAAAAATCTTGGAAATAGTTAGTGAAAATTAAATGCAAACTTTAGACCTAATCATTATTTTCGGCTATCTCATCGGCGTAACGCTGTTCGGCGTGTGGTTTTCGTCGAAGCAGGAAATGACCAAAAACTATTTTATGAAAAGAAAATAAAGTGTAAAATTAAAAGGCTATGACGACGACTTCCGAAAAAGCAATATCCGAACTTTCGCGTGGGGAAAAAGCACAGCTTCTGCAATGGCTGATGAAAGATTTGGGCGACGATTTTGCAGGTATCGAATCGCGTCCCGACATTTGCGGCGGTTCGGCTTGTATTGTGCGAACAAGAATTCCCGTGTGGATTCTGGAGAATGCCCGTCAGCAAGGTGTAACAGAAGCCGAACTTCTGCAAGATTATCCGACTTTAACCGCTCAGGATTTGGCAAATGCCTGGGCTTATGTCCGTTCGCACCGCGATGAAATCAAACGTGAGATTGTCGAAAATGAAGAAGATTAATGAAAATCTACGCCGATGAAAATTTTCCTTTTCGGACGGTCATAGAATTGCGTCGGCTCGGACACGATGTTTTAACGACCTTGGGAGACGGCAGAGCCAATCAAGCAATCTCCGACAATGATATTTTAGCTCGCGCAACCGAACTTGCAAGAGCAGTGCTAACGCTTAATCGAAAAGATTTCAAACGATTGCACAAACAAAATTCAAATCACGCGGGAATAATCATCGGCACCGAAGATGCAGACCGCACCGGGCAAGCGCGGAGAATTTCGGAAAGGGTTTTTAAAAATGAAAATCTGAACAATCAACTCGTTCGTGTTTATCGTCCGAATAAACAATAGTCAAAACGCAAACTTTAGATTTAATTATTATTTTCGGCTATTTAATCGGCTTAACTTTGTTCGGCATGTAGTTTTGTGTAAATAAAAGCGAAAATTGATGCGACTTTTATCACCTGTAATCACCTTTTTGACTTTTGCCGCAATTCTCGGTTTTGCTGTTTGGCAAGATTCAAACTTACTTTTCCAATCTCCCGTTTCCGTTGGGATTGATGGCTATTATTACGTTTTACAAGTCAATTCGCTTCGTGAGTTCGGACATCTTTATTTCCCGACAAACTTACCGCTTGTTCTGTATTTTCTAACCGCGATAAGTTTTCTCACTAGCGACGCGATTTTTGCCGTGAAGTTAGGCGCGATAATTTTGCAAGTTTTACTTTGCTTGGGCGCAGCGGCTTTATTGCAGACCACGACAAAAAATGCTTGGCTTGCCGCCTTCGGCGTTTTTCTCATTGCGTTTTCAGTTTTGCATTTATATTTTCTGAGTGAATTTTTGAGCAATCTCGGCGCGTTGATGTGTTTGATTTGGAGCGCGTTCGGAATAATCAGAACGCTTCAGACTAAAAAGAAACCGTGGCTCGTTTTTTCAGGCTTGATGTTGTTTGCGGCGATTCTTAGTCATCGTTCGGCATTCGGGCTAATTATTTTAATTTCCTTTGCTGTCTTGTTCGCGTATCTTTGGTTGAACTACACGACAAATACAAAGCAGCGATTTATTTTTGGTTTGATAATTTTACTTTTGTTAGTTTCTCCGTTTGTTTTGGCTTGGCAAACGCTTTTCACTTTGCCGATATGGTTATCGTCCGAACTGTCGAAATATCCGCAGAATCCTTTTCGTTCACTGAACTTGATGGAAAGTTTGATGCTTCTGATTGCAAGCGGCGCAACGCTGATAATTTTGTGTGCTAAACCGGAAGTTTTGCGGAAAAGTTTGTCGGGCTTGATTTTACTTTCGATTGTTGTTTGGAGTTTGCTCGTTACGCTCAATCCATTTTTGAATCATCAAACGGGAATTACCGGAATTGTCGCCCGCTTGGACGCTTTGGCTTATCTGCAAGCGGCAATCGCCATCCCGCTTTTGCTGTCGTTGCTGTTTCCTTACTCGAAGAAATTTGCGTTTGTCGTCGTTGGGCTTCTCTTGCCTTTGCTTATTCTGCGTCTGTTTGCGCCGCTTCCGCTTGGATTACGAACAGAATATTTGCAAACCCGCGAGAAACTTATCCGTGAATTGTCCGTGATGCGCCGACAAATATGTGAAAAGCCTTTTATTATCGCGCCGCACGGCGAGCAGTTTTTAATAATGGCAACTATCGGTGTTCCTTCGCAGCAAAAGCCGCCGCTTGAAAATCAATATCAATGCGTTTTCTGGTTGATTCATCAGCCGGAAACTGATTATCAAACTGTCTTTGATAAAAGTATTACAAGTTCGGACGGCGATTTTACTTTGGTTGAAGATTCTGAAATGAAAAGAGTTTTTGAGATGATGTCAATCGAAGAAAGTCGCGCTTTGGTTTCTAAAAATTCACACTTGAAATTTTTGTCCAATCAATCAACTCGATAATTTATTTAAAACTTCGGTTTCCTTGTCGGTTGTGAGTTTGCCTCGCCACATCTCCGAAACAACGCCGGAATCATTGACCAAGAGTAATGTCGGAGTGGCAGTAACTCCGATTGAACGCAGTTGAGCATTATAAACGTCGTTGATATTAACTCCCAAACTTTTCAAATGCTCTTTTGCTTCATTTACGGTTTGCGGCAGCACGGCGACGAGTTTTACATTTTTGTCGTCGGCGTATTTCTCTACCAGACGTTTATAAAAAGGACTGCTTTCGTTACAAAATCGGCAAGTGGTTGCAATATACAACACCAAAGTTTTTTTATTGTTTTTCCAATCTATGTTTTCCAACGGCATCGCCTTGCCGATTGGAGTAATTTGAGGCGGAGCGGTAGTTACGGATGAAGTTGAATTACCGGGAACATTGTTAGGTCCGGGCATACCGGCAATGTTCACCGTCGGCGAAGTCGGAAAGAATAATTTGACCGTGATGACGCACAAAAGAATTGCAATAACAACAGTGGCGATATTAGATAAAAATTGGGATGTGCGGTAAGTCTTTCTCATTTTTACATTTTTACTAAACATTGTAACGAACTTGACTCTGCTCATAAAATAGCATAAGATTTATTTATAGTTTTTATAAGTTAGATTTATAGTTAACATATTTATAATGGTTTGGCAAGTCTTAAAACTTGTCTGATTCTGATTCACTCAATTTAGAGTAGTGTATTTGATGTAGTAAAAGTTACCTGCAAAAAGTAACTAAATAGGAGAAAATTTATGAAAAATAAGTTGAAGCCAATAGCTATTTTGAGTCTTATTTTTGTTGTATTAATTACTGTGACCACAGTAATTATTTATAGTCAAAGTTCAAGTAGTTTAGCGTTGCCTGTTAAACAACAGGGTGATGAAGTTAATGTTCCTGTCGCTAGCTTAAACGAGCTACTGCCTGACAATCCTAAGGAAAAAGTTAAACGTGAAAAAAAGAATAAAAAACGTAATTTGAAGTTTGCGTCTGAAGGGCAAGGTGATTCTAAAAGATTTATGTTGACTGATAAAAGTCAGTCTTCCTATGGCAGCTTTTCGAGCCACGACCCGGCAGAGCCGGCAATTCCTGCCAAGCAGAGTGATGCTGTAATTATTGCTGAAGTAAAAGATGCTAAAGCGTACTTAACCGAAGATAAAACATCCATCTACTCAGAGTTCACAGTAAATGCTATCGACATTCTCAAAAATACTACCGCTGAAGAGATTAATTTCGGAAATCTAGTTACTGTTTCCCGCGGCGGCGGTGCGCTACGTTTTCCCTCTGGAAAAACTATAGTTAACCTTTTCGATGGAAAGCCTATGCCCCGTATAGGACGAAAATACATCTTCTTTCTGAAATACGATAATGAAGTTAATGACTTTTCTATTATCACTGCGTACGAGGTGAAGCAGGAGCAGATTATTCCTTTAGACGGTTTACAACAAAATGGAACCGTTGTTCAACAACTTGCTGCACAACAGAGTTACAGCGGCAGTTCTGAATTGGATTTCGTCAGCCAAGTCAGAGAAGCAATTGCGAATAATTCCGATGTATTTCAAGGAAGGGGGCAATAATATGAAGTATTACTTCAGTTTATCCTTTAAAATTACTGTTTCAATTCTTTGTTGTGTTTTAATTTTAATTCCAATTTCACTATCATTTTCAGTTGGCGCACAAACTACTTGTCCCGCAGGAGATACTCCCGTCGCTAGTCCGCGAGGAGCAAGGGCAGCTTGGGCGCAAAACACTCTTGTTCAAGTTAATGTTAGGGCTTTCTCATAAAAATTGAAAACAAGGCAGCAAACAGTTATTTTTATAGTTTTCGGACTTAGAAAAATAGCTAATTATGCAACCTTGTCAAAAAGATAGTAGAAGTTTTTTCGAGAAACTGC
>JBPCPU010000199.1:0-21837 GCA_050998795.1 Pyrinomonadaceae bacterium | reverse complement strand
CCTTGCAATTTCATTGCAAGAATTTATTATGATTTCTTTTCTTAATCTGAAAAGAACAATCAAGCGAATTTCATTCGCGTTCCGATTTCAAAACCTCTGCACTTCCAGTGCAGAGTCGTTTAGTTATAATTACCTAGTGTTACAGAGTGTTACCTATTGATTTTCTCAAAGTATATTATCACTCGAAAACACTCTGTAATAGCAAGTAACAGATACGTTTTTAGATACAGGAAACTTGCGAGCGAATTAGATACTTTGATAGACTGCTTTTGCAACAAAACAGCTATTCAGTTGTCAAAGAACTGAAAGCGACGGTTTGAGAATCCACTCTCAAACCGTTTTTCTTTTTGTCTTAAAATTTCAGTAACTTCAATTTTTTGAGAAACCGCCGAATTGCCCAAAAATCATTGTCGTTTGTAATAACGGTTATATTATCGCGGCTACAACTTACCGCTAGCAAACAATCCAACGCGAGTTCCTGTTTAACTTTCGCCGGACGCTTTAATGATTTTCCGCCCGCATCTTTTTTTCTTTCCTGCGCCAGAAGAAACTGAATCCGGCTGGCTTCAAACCAATCGTCAACGGTCGGCACAATTAAAATCTTATCGGCGAGAGCATCTTTCCAACCTTTCTGATATTGCTTGAGTTCCTTTGTATCGTTGCAAGCGGTCATTAGTTCACTAAAAACTACCACTGAAAAGCAAAGCGGTTTATACAATTGTTCAAAGGAAAAATCTTTTGACTGAATTATATTTGTATCCGGCAAAAAGACGCTCATTTATTCTTGGTCTTGTAAAGTTCGGGGTATAAACGCTTGTGGGTCATCTCAAAGGCTTTCATTACCGATTTATAAGCCTTCGGTTCTTTTTGATTCGTCGGCGCGGCATCGCTCGATTTTCTACCGTTGCCGTTAGTGGTTTGAATTTTGGTTTCTTTCGTCTTGCTCATTTCTTTACTTCCTTTGCTTTGATGCCGTTATTCTTTTGCGGTCTGCCAGCTTTGCGGTCGAGACTTTCAAGGCGTTTTACTTCGCTTTCTGAAATAAAATTATCACGCCCAACTTTTTCGGCTTGGATAAGTCCGTCTAGTATCATTCGGCGGATTCTCGACGGAACAACATTTAACTTTTCCGCCACTTGTTTTGTTGTTAGATAACCTTTCATCACGTCAATTTATAACACAGAATAAAATATCACGCAAGAGTGAGAAAATCGTATTTATTAACTTGCATTCAATCCATTCGTGAATGTCGGCTGGCTGTCCGCTTTGCTCACGAATACACTCGTGAATGTCCTGTTTATTTTCTCGCCTTAATTCCAATTCTTCTTGAACTGTTTTTGCATTTTTACTCATCTTATTTTTCCTTTTTTGAGTTAATTGATTTGGTAAATCTTGTTCCGTTTCCAAAAAATATGATGCAGCTTGATTTTGAAATTGAATACAGAACACGCATCTTGAGAGAGCAAACAGGCGATAGCAATGCAGGCGTTTCCCCCCGTGATGTCTTAATAGACGCTCTTGAAGATTTGCCCGAAGAATTTCATAACTATTTAAAAGGTTTTTGTTACGCTTCGTGGCTACGCCCAATAGACATTAGCAAAGCAGATTTTAGAGATGTTCATCGTTTGTCGCAGGCTTATATGAGTTTTTTTCGGACGCATAATGAAACGGTTTCCTATGCACATCGGCTTAAAAATGACAGAGAAGGCAATTTATATCCAAATAGTTGGGAAATCTTTCCGTCGAGAGCGTCCGGCGTAATACTAAAAGATGATAAGGGCAATATTTATTTAGATGGATTAGCCGGTGTTATTCACAAAATTATTCCTGACCGTTTTAGAATGTGTGAAATTTGCAACCTTATATTTTGGGCAGAGAATAAAAACTCTTTTACTTGTTCCGAAACTTGCCGAAACGCTTTACGCCAGCGCAGACACAGAGAAAAGAACAAAGAAGAAATAAACACCAAACGGCGAGAGAATTACAGGAGAAACAAAAGACTTAAAGCAATAAAGGAAAAAAAGAATGGCACTTTATAAACGCCCGGATTCAAAATTTTGGTGGATGAAGTTTTACTTTGACGGCTCGCTTATCCAGCAATCAACAAAATGCTCGAACAAGCGAGATGCCGGAACGGTTGAAAGCGCATACCGCACGCAGCTTGCTTTGGGCAAAATTGGTATCGAGCCGAAAAAAGACGTTCCAAACTTTGAAAAGGCAGTCGAAGATTTTCTTCTTTGGTCAAAAGTCGAACACGCTTTGCAATCGGCAACCTACAAACGCTATTTCTATTCGTGCCAAACTCTGAAAAAGCATTTCGGCAAAGTCAAAGCAAACCGCATCGAAACGAAAGACATTGAAAAATTCATCGTTTGGCGAAGCGGGAACACTTCCCGAAAGACCGGCGCATTTATCACACGCGAAACGGTCAACCACGAATTATTAACCGTCAAGATGATTTTCAACCGTTTGATTGAATCAAAAATTTTGCGTGATAATCCGGCGCAAACCGTCAAAAGACTTTCCGAGAACGAAAGACAATTTCACGTTTTAACCTTTGATGAAGAAAAGAAATATCTTCTTGCGAGTCCGCAGCCGCTCTCTGACGTGGCAGCCGTGATGCTCGAAACGGGTATGCGATGCGGTGAAGTGTATCGGCTGCGCCGCCGGGATATTTATCTTGAAAAAGGCTTTCTAAAAGTGGTGAAAGGCAAAACAAAAACATCCGTCCGAAACGTGCATTTGTCGGAAAAAGCAAAAGAAGTTTTGAGTTATCGAATGAAAAAGTTTTCCGGCGATAATCTTTTTCCGCAAGGCGATAAAGACTTTGCAAAGCCGACCGACAGCTTAGATAAACAGCATCTTACAACAATCGGAAACTTAAAGATGAAATTCCGGCTTTATGATTGCCGACATACCTTTGCTACCCGTGCCGTCGAAAACGGCGTTGACTTGGTTGTTCTGGCTTCAATCTTAGGACATTCGAGTTTGAGAATGGTAATGCGTTATTCGCACCCGTCCGAAACATTCAAAGCCGACGCAATAAAGCGAATGGAAAAGGCAAAAATTAAAAGTAAGGCAAAAGCAGTCTAAAGCGGGCAAATTCAAAATAAAAGTTACGTTTTTAGATACAGCAACCTTTTCGACTCCCTTACAAATCTCTGTAAATATCTAAAAATAAAGTATTTACACAGTCAAAAATAATCTAATCCGATTAAATGATAGTGCATAAATCAATTTATTAAATTGAAAGAAGACTGACTTCCAACCTTTTGGTTTGATTCTAACAAAATGACTTTTAACAATCATTCAAATTGAATGATTGTCGTTCGACAATTACTTCATTTTGACCTGTTCGGCTCGACAATATATCCGGCTTAACGTGATAAACATATATTTTACAGTGTTTAGCTTTGTGGCACATGACGTGATATAGCAATCCTCGTCAAAGATGATTTTTACATATCTTTCTAAAGGAATCCGAAAAATGAAAAATGAAATGAAGAATAAAATAAAGAAAGTAGTTCGCTTTAGTTTAATAGCACTAAGTCTCGTGATGTTCGCAGTTGCCGCATTTCACCCGGTCAGCGCGGCTCCTAAACAGAAAAAGAGCGAAAAGCTGCAAAAGAAAATGACGCAGGTCGCCGACACGGACTTGATTGATGTCATCATTAAGCCGACTTCCGCCTGGACGAGCGGTTTGACGACCGACTTGAATGGCAAAGGCGCGTTACTGAAAAAGTCTTATGATAACTTCGCCTTTAAGGTTTATAAAGTTAAACAAAAAGATATAAATGCCGTCGCCAGCCGTTCGGACGTGGATTTTATGACGCTGGACGATTCGGTTAAAACGCTCGGTCATCTGACGACGACGACCGGCGCGGACGGCATCCGCAACCTGAACGGCGCGACGAATCCGCTTGACGGCACCGGCATCGGAATCGTCATTGTTGATTCGGGCATTTACAGCACCCATCATAGTTTAAGAGATGCCTCAGGCATTTCCAGAGTTATTTACAGTCAGGATTTTACGGGAGAAAATCGGACTGACGACCCATACGGTCACGGAACTCACGTGGCGGCTATCGCAGCCGGCAACGATTTTGTTTCCGGCGGCGAGTATGAAGGAATTGCTCCGAATGCCAAACTTATTAACCTGCGGGTTTTGAACGGAACGGGAAGCGGTTCAATCAGCGGTATTCTGGCGGCACTCGACTGGATTTACACGAACCGCGCCAACACGACTTACAATATGAAAGTCGTCAATTTGAGTCTCGGCGCAAATGCGGTTGATTCTTATACCTTAGACCCGCTTTGTCTGGCGGTTCGCAAATTGGTTGACGCGGGAATAACAGTTGTCGCCGCCAGCGGAAACGAAGGCAAAGACGGCTCGGGAAACAAAATCTACGGTCAGATTCATTCGCCCGGCAACGAGCCTTCGGCAATTACGGTCGGCGCGGTTAACTCATACGGAACGGACGTTCGCGCGGATGATATAATGGCGACTTACAGTTCCAAAGGTCCGACACGCTCTTTTTATACCGACACGCTCGGAGTCAGACATTTCGATAATCTCGTCAAACCCGATTTAGTCGCTCCGGGCAATAAACTTATTGCTGCTCAGTCATTTATTACCGCTACCGGAACTGCAAATTATCTGGTTGCAAATAATCCGACGCTCGACGCGAACGTCGCCTCTTCACAATCGAAAGATCAAATGTATCTTTCGGGAACGTCAATGGCGACACCGGCTGTTGCGGGCGCGGTCGCGCTGATGTATCAGGTCAACCCGAAATTAACGCCGAATCTCGTCAAAACGCTTTTGATGTATACGGCGCAAACGCTTAACGGAGCTAATCAGCTTGAGCAGGGCGCGGGTCGCCTGAACATTGACGGCGCGGCGCGTCTGGCGAAAATCGTCCGTCAGGATTTAACCGCTTCGACGGCGGTCGGTTCTCCGCTCTTAACGACGACGGCTCCCGCTCCGCAATCAACCATCAACAATGAAACTTTTACCTGGGGACAGGGCATCGTAATGGATTACTCGTTTGGAACGGGGTTAAATCTGATTACCAAATATCAGGGCATCTACAAACTCGGTGTCTTAATCAGCGACGGAACAATCGAATCAAACGGCGTTCTAATCAGCGACGGCGTTCTAATCAGCGATGGCGTTTTAATCAGCGATAATATCCTGACCGGCAACGGTGTTTTGATCAGCGACGGTTATCCGTTCCTAAGCTGCAGTGTTTTGCTCGGCGACGGCGTTTTAATCAGCGACGGCGTTTTGATTAGCGATGGTGTTTTGGTCGGCGACGGCGTTTTATTGGGTGACGGAGTTTTAATCAGCGACACTGTTAGAGCCGATGCGATTGCCGCTCAATCGCGCAATGCTCTCAACGGCGATGCCACCGCCTCGATGATGGGAGTGCTTGACAGCAGCCCGGATGCCTCGCCGACGAGTTTAACAGCAACAGTTCTTTCAACTTCACAAATCAAGTTGGCATGGAGCGAAGCTGTATCCAACGAGACAGGATTTATCATTGAACGGTGCGCCGGTTCAACCTGTACGAACTTTGTTCAGGTTGCAACGGTCGGCACCGGTGCGAAAACTTATACCAGCACCGGGATGACATCGCGCACATCTTACCGTTTCAGAGTTCGCGCATACAATGGCGGCGGCTATTCGTTCTACACCAACACTGCCGCGGCAACGACTAAATAAATAAACAGTAAACCATTAGAAAAGGAGCAAAAATCATGTCATTAGAACAGATGATGCAGACTGTAATGGAAGAAACTGCTTATTTACCGCAGTCTAACTTGGCATTAACAGTCAGCGAACTTACCGAACCGGAAACCAATGAAGTTGTCGCGTTTCTTTCCGAACGCCCGATTCACACAGTGATAATGTTGGGAATGATCCGCGACAACGGATTAGTCAGTGAATATAATCGCGGCACTTTTCACGGCTGCCGCAATTCCGAAGGAAGATTGGAGGGCGTTGCCTTAATCGGTCACGCCACTCTGATTGAAACCCGCACACGCGGCGCGATTATCGAATTCGCTTTAGTCGCTCAAATCCACAACCGTCTGCATATGTTTATGGCGGAGCAGGAAAAAGCGGAATTTTTCTGGAACAATTACGCGGACGACGGACAGCCGATGCGTCTCGCCTGCCGCGAATTGCTGTTTGAACTTAAAGCAGCGTTGGAAACTCGCGGCAGCGTCGAGGGTTTGCGCCTCGCAACGCTCGACGACCTTCATCTGATTGCACCGGTTCACGCGGCAATGGCGGAGGCAGAAAGCGGAATCAATCCGCTCGAAACCGACCGTGAAGGCTTTTTAGCCAGATGCAGCCGACGCATCAATAAGAACCGCGTGTGGGTCGTGGTGAAAGACGACGAACTCGTTTTCAAGACGGATATTCAAGCCGAAACGTCCGAACTGATTTATCTGGAAGGCGTTTACGTTTGCCCTTCGGAGCGCGGAACCGGATTGGGCAGACGCTGCCTGACCGAATTATGCACTGATTTATTAAGTCGTACCCGTTCGATTTGCGCGCTGGTCAACGAGGAAAACGAGCAAGCACAGGCGTTTTACCGGATGTGCGGTTTCCGGTGCGTTAGCCGTTACGACACTATCTTTCTCAAAAAAGATACGGTTCAAAAGTCTTTTTGAACGAGTGATTTAAAAACTCTTTGAAAATGTCCGCACGAACTAAATAAACGGCTTTGTGAATTTAATTTCTCCTTCAAAACCGTCAAACTGAAAAAGTTAAAATAAAAGAACACTCCGTTTTATCGGAGTGTTCTTTTTTTGTCGCGCAAAATCTTTTTTATCTTAAAGCCGTCAGCTTTAACAATCTGTCCGGATAATCGGTCATAATGCCGTCCACGCCCATCTCGATTAAACGCTGCATATCAGCCGTTTCATTTATCGTCCAGACGTGAACTTTCAGATTGCGGCGGTGCGCAGCTTCGACGAAATCTTTTGAAACGACTTGCAGGCTGCCCAGATTTTCAGGAACTTGCAAAGCCTGCATCGGCGGGCTGTATGATTCGGCGAGTCCGGCTTTCGATAATGCTAAAAATCGGCTGACTTCCGAAGGGCTGGCTGAGGTGGCGACTTCGGGACACATCCGGCGGAAATCGTCAATCGTCGTTTGATTGAACGAGCCGACGATTGTTTTATCCGTCATTTTTCGCTCGCGGATAAGACTGCACAAGGGCGCAATAATCGAAGGCGTGTGCTGTTTCGGTTCGATGTTGAACGTCATTTCCGGCAGCGCGTCGAAGATTTCCCGCAAAGTCGGTACGCTAACGCCTTTGCCGCGGAACGGAAAAGTCTGTCCGCCGTCGGTGGAAAAAATATAACCCGCGTCGAGTTTTTTGATTGTTTCAAGCGTTAATTCATTAACCCGCCCGCGCCCGTCGGTCGTGCGGTCAACCGATGCGTCGTGATGCACGACGAGTGTTCCGTCGGCGGTTAAATGAACATCGAGTTCTAAAACATCAACGCCCATTCGGGCAGAATAGATGAAAGCCTCCAGCGTATTTTCAGGAATCAAACCGCCGCCGCCGCGATGCGCGAAAACCAGAACCGGCGAATGTTCTCTTTTGAACACTTCCCTTTCAATTGCCAATCCGCCCGTCTGCGATGCCAGATAACCATAGACCGCGCCGATGCTCGCCGCGACGCAGAGCATAAAAACGGCGAACCATTTTGCCAATTTTCGCCATATACTTTTTCGCTTTTCAGACATTGAAAATTTTACCGCTGTAAAGCAGTTTTGAATTTCTCCAACGCGCCTTCCAAAATCGAATCTTCCCGCGCGATGCAGATTCGCATATACGCATCCCAATCGTCCGAATCGGCGAACGCGCTGCCCGGAACGCCCGCCACGCCTGCTCGTTCCATCAGCATTTCGTTAAATTTCAGCGCGTCGGAAAATTCTTCGGGAATTCGCGTCCACAGATAAAATGCCGAGCCGGAATTGTAAATATCAAAGCCTAATTCGGTTAATGCTTCGGAAACAAAACGGCGTTTTCCGTCGAATTTGTCACGCAGTTGGTCGTAATAATTAGCGTCCGCCATCAAAACGCGCGACAAAGCCGCCTGCAAAGGCGTTGCCGGACAAACGTAAATGACGTTTGCCGCGCTGTTGACGGGCGCGATGAGTTCGCCTTTCCCGTAAGCGTAGCCAAGTCGCCAACCGGAAATATTCCACGATTTCGAGAATGAGTTGACGGTAATCGTGCGTTCCCACATATTCGGCAGAGTCGCAATCGGGATGTGCGGATTTTCGCCGTAGACGTAATGCTCATAAACTTCGTCGGAAATGCAGAGCAAATCTAATTCCCGGACAACTTCCGCAACCGCTTCGAGTTCGGTTTGCGTCATTACTTTGCCGGACGGATTCGCGGGCGAGCAAACAATAATTGCTTTCAAAGGAAATTCACTGCGGTCTTTCAATTGCTTGCAGCGATTAAGCAAGGCATCTTTTTCAAAAGTTAAATTATTATCCAATTCAAAAGTTTCCGTCTTTCCGCCGAATTCTTCGAGAATGCGCCGGTGATACGGATAATAAGGTTCAAAAACCAAAGCGGATTTTCCGCGCAGATAACTATTGGCGATGCCGATAAGTGCGCCTGTCCCGCCGGTTGTTATCATCAGTTCAAGCGGTTTCGCGTCCACATCAATTTCAATGCCGTTATATTTTTTAATCTTTTCGGCAACAGATTTACGCAGATTAGCGTCGCCTTCGCTTCCGCCGTAATGATTCCGGCTGGCGGCGATAACCTCAAAGGCTTCTTTCGCAAGTTGCGGGTTAATCGGAAGTTCCGACTGACCTTGCACGAGATTGCCTTCGGGCGGCACGAGGCGCGTAATAGCGCGAATATCGGGTTTGATTTTTTTGGCAGTTTGTTCTTTCATATCGGTTATAAAAATAACAGTTTTTCAGAGAGATTTCTAAGTGTCGGGAGATGAGTATGGAAAATTTTAAAATCCTGATAGGGCTTTCTCATAAAAATTGAAAACAAGGCAGCAAACAGTTATTTTTATAGTTTTCGGACTTAGAAAAATAGCTAATTATGCAACCTTGTCAAAAAGATAGTAGAAGTTTTTTCGAGAAACTGCAAAAGGCAGAAGGCTTAGATTTACGCGATAATCGTGGCAAACGACACGATTTAGCCGTTGTTTTAGCTGGTGTAACGCTTGCTGTTTTGAGTCATCGGGACGGCTGTTTGTCGAGTATTCATCGGCATTTGGTTAATCCTGTGCGAGAAATTGGTGAAGGTTCTCGGAGTGGAAAAACGACGACCTCTTTCACGTTCTCAACTTCCGCGAGTTTTAGAAAAAGTGTCGGTTGAGGTGTTTGATAATTTGATATTTTCGCATTTTGGCATCAAGTTAAATGAAAAAGAGCGAAAATGGCTGGCGATTGATGGCAAAGAGTTGCGCGGAAGTATCGCTTCGGGAGCCAAAAGAGGCGAAGCGATGGTGCAAGCCGTCGCCCACGAAAACGGACAGACAATTGCCCAAAACTATTATTGCGGAAAGAAGGAATCGGAAGTGCCGACAGTGCGGCAGTTATTAGAGGAACACGGGTTAGCGGGACAAAAGCTAAGTTTTGACGCGCTGCATTGCAAGCCGAAAACATTGGAAATAATAACTGAAGAAGGCGGGAAATACTTGGTTGGATTGAAAGAAAATCAAAAAAAGTTACTCAAAGAAGTGATCAAAACAGGCGAAAACCAGGCGATTTTGTGGAAAATAGCGGGAATTAAAAAAGGACACGGCAGAATCGAAACTCGCACCTATGAATTTTACGACATCTTGGAGATGGCGAAAGCGGAAAGGTGGGAAAATTGCCAAATGCCAACGGCAATCAAAGTAGGTCGGCGGAGAGATGAACTGAAAACGAGCAAAAAAAGCGTGGAAATGAGTTATTATGTGACAAATGAAGTGGGAAACTACGAAGAAATAAGCGAAGCAATCAGCAAGCATTGGCAAGTAGAAACGAATAATCACATTCGAGATGTAACGCTCAAAGAAGACCGAATGCGTTCAAAAAAAAGAATCTGAATCAAATAATGGCAGAAGTTAGAACATTGACAACAATAATTTTAAGTAAAACAAACTGTCAGAACAAAAAAGCCCAATTAGAAAATTTCAGCGATGACTTTGACAGTTTGATTATAACATTGAAAATGCTTAATTTTTTATGAGAAAGCCCTGCATAATTGTAAAAATCCGATTCGTTTCTCTGAAAGACTACAAAATTACACCTGTTGTGTGTTAAACTTTCGCTATCAAAATCGAAAAGGAGAAAAGCGATGCCGGACGTGGAAATTACTTGCGTTCAATGCAAGGAAGTCTTTATTTTTAGCGCACAGGAACAGGAAAAATTTTATCAGAGAAATATGATGTCGCCGCAGAGGTGTCCGAAATGTCGCTCGAAAAAAGCGGCGGCGGGCGTAAATGCACCGAAGCGGTTTGAAATCGTCTGCGACAATTGCGGCAAACACGACCAAGTGCCGTTTCAGCCGAAAATCGGACGTTCCGTGTTGTGCAAAGATTGTTTTCAGGCAAGTCGTTCAAAAATCAGAGCGGCGTAGCTTTTAAGGGATGTAAGGATGCGGGATGAGGGATGAATAAAACAAACTTCATAAGTGCTTTCCAGCAATCCTGCGCCTAAAGCCGTATGAACTTTCATCGCCGAATCAACAATTGCGCCGCTTATCTGATTCAGTTCCATAGATTTCTCTGCGTCCTCCGCGTCCTCTGCGGTTCAAACAATTTTCCCAAAGCCGCACCACGAATTTTGATTATGCCAAATAATTTCGACATCACGCGCGTCAATCTCTTTCCACCAATCTTCAAATTCCGCTTTGGAAATATAAAACGCGGTCGGCGCAACCAGATGGTCAAAGACGATGTTGTGTTGTTCGCGCCAGCCGAAACGCGAAATGTAATATAAATAATCGTTGTAAAAAAGTTTGTCGGCAATCGGTTTCGCAACCGCATTAGCAGGTTTATAAATCAACTTCGTCGCCAGAAACACGCCGAAAGTCGGGAGTTTTGAGAGTTGATAAAGCGTTGGCTGCGAAAGGCGCGAAGTGAATTTCTCGCGCATCGGTGAAACGTAATTCGTAATCCATTCGTTATTTTCCGCGCCGTAAATCCACGCCGAAATATATCCGCCTTTTTTCACCCTTGAAGCCAGCGATACGAAAGATTTTTTCGGGTCGGGCGTGTGATGCAAAACGCCGACTGAAAAAGCGTAATCGAAAACTTTTTTAAACGGCAATTTGTAAATATCGGCTTGGACGATGTGGGCGTTCGGTAAATTTCTCGTCGCTTGAAAAGCCGTTTCGACCGCTGCGCTCAAATCAATGCCGATAACTTCCTTCGCGTCCCAATTCGCCGCTAAAATCGTGTGTCTGCCTTTACCGCAGCCGCCTTCGAGAACGATTTTACCCGCAAAAAAATCTTCTTTGACAGGTTGCAGCCAACCCAAAAATTGTTCGGCGTATTTTTTATCTTCCTGCGTAAAATGCGTCCATTGCCAACCGAAATTTTCGGCGGTTTCGGCTTTGTCCTGTTCGATTTTATCAAGCGCGGCAAAACGTGGAACGCCGCGCACAACTTTGTATTCGCGCTCGCATTTTCTGCACGTCAAAACCGCTTCAATAATTTCCTTTTCCTCGTATTTGCT
This sequence comes from Pyrinomonadaceae bacterium, assembly GCA_050998795.1. Taxonomy (GTDB): domain Bacteria; phylum Acidobacteriota; class Blastocatellia; order Pyrinomonadales; family Pyrinomonadaceae. The sequence continues at coordinate 10,115 of JBPCPU010000199.1, read as the reverse complement.
GGCATACGCGAGCAAAATATCGCCGCCGCAACTAGGGCAGGCAAGTAAATCTAAAAGTTTTTCTTTCACAATCCAAGACAATGCCTAACGGCATTTTCGATTTTTTCTAAATTCTCATCTGAAATTTTTCCTGCCGCTTGTGCAGGAAAACGCTTCGAGTCAATCGAACGAATCTGAAAACACAAAAAGATAGTTTCCATCGGCAAACCGCTTTCTTTCGCCGAAACCCGAACATTTGTCGGATAATCTCGCGGCACATTCTCGCCTTTCGTGCCGACAACGATAGTTACAACTAAAGGCAGTTTATTGATGCTGTCAATTGACAAAACTAAAACAGGACGCTGACCTGATTGTTCGCGTCCTTTTACGGGATTTAAATCAACAAAATAAATTTCTCCGCGCTGAATCATTGCTCTAAACCGTCAAGTTCCGTCCGGTGAAAATCTTCTTCAATCGCTTTTAATTCACGCTGAATGCTTGCATCGTTCGCCATCACCGACAATTGATTTTGAAAATCCGTTTGGGTTTCAACCTTTTTGCGTAATTTTTCCGCGACCCGCGAAATAAGCAAAAGTTGTTCATCAACGGGAAGTTGCAAGATGTTTTGCTCGATTTGCGATAAAACGATTTGGCTCATATTTTTACCCCGTTTTTATTATAAACTATTTATCAACTTACTAAATTCTTCAAATTCTCGAAACGGAAACGGCTGCCGCCAGTTAAATTCAAATTCGTCCGTGTTGCGGTCTTCGTAAAGCTGCGCGAAAGTGTGATAGAAAGACTTGCAAAAATCCTTTAAGTTTCCATGATATGAAAAAACGATTTCGCCTTCTTTTTCCAAATCATTAAATGTTGGATATTCAACAACCTGAAAGAAAACGGTTTCTTTAGAACGTCTGAAAAACAAGTTATATGCTTCAGGGTTTCTGCTCCAGGCAATCTTAAATTCATCTTTTTCGCTTTGCGCGTCAAGCAAAGACGAAAGACATTTAAGAATTTCGGATAACGCCTGTGAATGCGGAGTGTATGCCGTCGTCGTGTGAAATTCACTCGCGCCGTCGTCAAAACCGATTGACATCCAACCGCACTGCGGCGAGTTAAAACTGACTTCTAATTTTCCTGACATAGTTTTTTGGTAAATCGTAAATCGTAAATCGTAAATCGCAGGAAGTTTCCATTCACGATTGACGATTCACGGCTTCAATATGGTAACTTTATCAGTAATTTTGCACAAATAAAGATGAAACAATATCAGGAATTTCTACGCCATATTTTAGAAAACGGAACGCGGCGAGATGACCGAACCGGAGTCGGAACAATCGGTGTTTTCGGCTATCAAATGCGGTTTGATTTGCAAGCCGGTTTTCCCGCCGTTACTACAAAAAAATTACATTTTCGCTCGATTATTCACGAACTTTTGTGGTTTTTGAAAGGCGACACGAATACGAAATATTTAAACGATAACGGAGTTTCCATTTGGAACGAATGGGCGGACAAAAACGGCGATTTAGGTCCGATTTACGGCAAGCAATGGGTAAATTGGGAAACAAAAGACGGGAGCGTTATCAACCAAATCGCCGATGTTGTTCAGCAAATCAAACAAAATCCATATTCGCGGCGTTTGATTGTTTCGGCTTGGAATGTCGGCGAACTCGAAGATATGGCTTTAATGCCCTGCCATTTGCTTTTTCAATTTTATGTGTCGGACGGGAAACTGTCGTGCCAGTTGTATCAAAGGTCAGCCGATAGTTTTCTCGGAGTTCCTTATAATTTGGCATCGTATTCGATTTTGACGCAAATGATAGCGCAGCAATGCAATCTGCAAGTCGGCGATTTTGTCTGGACGGGCGGCGATTGTCATATTTATTTAAGTCATCTCGAACAAGTGAAACTACAATTATCGCGTGAGCCTTATCGGTTGCCGCAACTCGTTTTCAAGCGGAAACCTGCTTCGATTTTCGATTATGAATTTGCGGATTTTGAAATCGCGGGTTATCAATCGCATTCATCTATCACCGCACCGATTGCCGTTTAATAAAGCCGATTTTTATTTGCTTTGACCGAAAATGTCCAGACTTTTTGAGGCGTAATGCAATAATCAAGTTGTATATCGAAAATCTGCACATCGGCAATTTCCGCTATCGGCGCAAAATAACTCAAGCCGATTTTCAAACAGTCTTCCCGGCAGTTCTTCAAAAATCTATCGTAAAAACCTTTGCCGTAACCGACGCGGAAACCTCTTTCGTCAAAACATAAAAGCGGCACTAAAACCGCGTCAATTTTATCAGTTTCAATTATCTCGCTTGCCGTCGGTTCGTAAATTTGCCAGACGTTTTCTTTTAATTTTGTTTCAGCCGTAAATTTTAAGTTTTCAATTTCACCAATTTGAAAATTGACGCGCGGAACAAGCGTCTGTATCGGCGGAAAATCTTGCCAAAGTCGTTTGAAAATCAGCAGCGTGTCAATCTCGTTGAATCTTTCAATCGCCACGAAACAATGCAAAAATCGGATATTGTTCAAATCGAACATTTGAAAAAAATTATCGGCAATTTGTTCGCTTTTTTGCTTTCTGTCAAACGGCGAGAAACTTTTTTGTTTGGCGAGATAAAGTTTTCTGAGTTCGGATTTGGTCATTTTGTTCGGCGATAATCGAAGCGACAGCTTTTTTCAACTCTTAACTTGCACCCAATAAAATTTTTATTCGGGAACGAATTCGGAAAGTTTGTCGGCGGTTTGCGCGGCTAAATCGGCGGCGGCTTTTGTTGCATCGGCTTCGGAACTTCCAACGCTCGTCATCACGCGCACCATTGCGCCGTCGCTTCTGCGGCGCAAAATGCTGTCCCAAACCGTATAAACTTTGTCTTTGTATTCGCTGGCAACGGCGCGTCCGCGACCTTGATACCAGTAAATTAAAATTTCCTTATAAACGCCGTTTTCGACGATAAACCAATTTGCCTTAAAAGTTTTGCCCGCCGGAGTTGTAATTTCGATAATATCAGGTTGTTTCATCTCCCAGCCCGCGCCCGGCAGACAATTTTGCGGACTGTGATAAGTTGCGCCCGTGCGCTGCGAAGCATAATATCCGATATACAAATTTGCCAGCCGACCATCGGGCAAAAAATACTCGCGCATCATATAATCGCCGGCGCGGAGAACGCTTTCGGTTTGTTTGTCAAAACGAATCTCACTCCCCTTTTGCCGCCATTCGCCAAGTTTAATGGGAATTTCCGTCAAAGGTTGGCGACTTACTTCGGCTTCACCGCGCCCGGCAAACCAATTGATAAAAATACCGCCGACAAGCAATATAACAATCAAAACCCAGCCGGAATTTACACCTTGAATCTTGAATCCTGAATCCTGAATCTTGAATCCTGAATCTTGAATCCTGAATCTTGAATCCTGAATCCTGAATTTTTTCAACCCGAAGTTAAGTGAAATCAGCAAAATCAACGCCGCCACATAAACCAACCAACCCGAAAGTTCGTGCCAAAAACTTTCCGTCGCCTGTTTGCCGTAATAATACGTCAAAACTCCGGTTGCCGTAACCCGCGCCGCGTTGGTAAAAATCGCAATCGGAAATGCCGAAAGCATCAAAATAACGGCTCGCCAAAAATCGAAATTTTTCCAAAACGGATTCTTTCCGGCGTTTTTTTCACGGGTAAAATAAGCCAGAACGAGTGCCAGCGTCATCAACGTCATCAAAGAACGAATGCCGCTGCACGCTTCGACGACTTCGAGCGCGATAATTTGTGTTGCGCCGCGCGGCAAAATCTCGATGACATTGCCGTTTCTGACCGAAGCGACTTCAAACAACCTGATGCCCCAAATCGCCATCTGCGAAGCCCAAATCTGAAGCGGAAACGCAATTTTATTAAAGATAATCTGCGGAATCGGAATCGCTAAAAGCAACAGAGCAACCGGAACAACGAGAAATTTCAAGACATTCGCGCCCCAGAAGTAAATTACAATTCCAACCAGCATCAACACGAGAGAAATCCGCTGAGTGAAAAGTTCCGCGCCGAGCGTTCCGCCCAAAAGCATTAAAAGCGCGAACAAAATAAAACTTCCGCCAAGCCACAAACGCGGCGTTTCCCGGGCAGTTTTTAGCTTATCGAACTCAAGCCACACAATATAACCGATAACAAACGGCACTAATAAACCGTGTGAATAATTGTCGTCCATCCACCAATCGGTTGCGAGTTTGGTCAAAACCGTCGCATACAGAAACACTAATGCCGCCGCTGTCAATAACGGCTGCCAAAGTTTGTTTGGATTTATCGCGGATGAATTCATTTAAACCTGAGATTTACGCAGTTGGAAATAAAATTTAACGGTTTGCGCCGTATTTTCATTGGAAAACAGCTAACAGTTGATAGTGAATAGTGAATAGTTATAAATCGCGTTGCTATTAACTCTTCGCTGTTCACTATTCACTATCAACAGAGAAAAACTCTTTCATAAATTTCAATCATTTTTATCTTTTTTCAGTCCAACTGCGTAAATCGTATAAACCTACAAGACCGGAAACGAACAATCGCGGCAAAATTCCGCATCTCACAAAAAATTATAGCAAAACTTTACCGTCAACCGTTAAATAATTTCAGGTTGTAAAAATTATTTGATTTTAGGAAAATTTAAAGTATAATCACTTCAATTCACCAAAGTTATGAAAACGGGTATTGATGTTTCAGCAGTCTTGAAAACAGATGTTTCTTACATTTGCCTGCCGAAACCGAAGCACCAAATATAATTTTTCTGAAATTTGCAGTTGATTATCAGTTTTTTTCAAATACCGACGAAAGTTGGTTATTTTGAAAAGTTGGAAAACTATTTTTCAACAAAATTTTTGAAAACCTGTTTTAATTTTTCTTATCAACTTCTCAAGAAGTTTGCCCTTTTTGAAAAGTTGATAGAATAAACTTCGCTCTAAAATTTTTTACGGTCAATGTCCTGACTGCCGAAAACCAGGAGTAAAAAAGTTTTACTTAAATTGAGGAAAGTTCCCTTTTTACAAAAATGCGATATCAAGAGTGCCGAATTATTCAATTTTTACTGCTTGCCGTTTTGCTCGGCGGCGGTCTTTTCTCCATTTCTTCCTGCAGCAGCCAATCCAAACAAAAACATCTTGCCCGCGGCGAAGAATACTTGCAAAAACGCAAGTTTCAAGAAGCCGTGATGGAATTTCGCGCCGCCGCCGATATTGACAAGAATTCGGCTGACGCGCATTGGGGACTGGCGCGGGCAAATGAAAATCTCGGACAGTTTTACGAAGCCATCGAAGAACTGCGCCGCGTTGCCGAACTCAGCCCCGATAACCTCGAAGCCAAAGCCAAACTCGGCAATTACTATATTTCATCCCAACCGCCGCAAATTGACGAAACCGCCAAAATTCTCGAAGACATCTTCGCCCGCGACCCGAACTTTATCGAAGGTCATATTTTGAAAGCGAACTTGCTGGCAACGCAGGGAAAATCCGAACAGGAAGTTTTGAATATACTCAATCACGCCATTTCGCTCAACCCGAACCGCACCGAATCTTACCTGAGCCTTTCGCGTTATTTTATGAAAATAAAGAAGGCGAATGAGGCGGAAAAAGCCATCCAAAAAGGAATTTCGGTCAATCCGAATATCGCGCCCGGCTATCTTGAATACGGCAGATTTCTCGATTACACAAACCGCGCAGGCGAAGCGGACGCGCAATTAAGCAAAGCGGTGGCGGTTGAACCGAAAAACGTCGAAGCGCGTGAAGCGATTGCCAAATTTTATCTTTCCCAAAAACAGTTTGATAAAGCCGAAACCGCTTACAAACAATTTGTCGAAGTTCAGGAGAACAGTCCCGAAAGCCGCGTCGAGTTAGCAAATTTTTACTCTCAAATCGGACGCGAAGATGATGCGCTAAAAGTTTTCAACGGAATCGTCGCGGAATTTCCCGAATATGTCCGCGCCCGTTATCGTTTGGGTGAAATTTATCTTGACCGCAAGGAAAATGAAAAGGTTATCGCGCAAGTTGAAGAACTTTTGAAACTCAATAACAACGATGCTGAAGCATTTATGCTTCGCGCCCGCGTCAAATTGCAGGAAAATAAGACGGACGAAGCGGTTAAGGATTTGGAGGAAGTTTTGAAAAAACAGCCGAGCCAGAAAAATGCGCTTTTTTATATGACGCAGGCGCGATTGTCGCTCGGACAAATTGACCAGGCGCGGGCGTTTATCGGTGATTTGGAAAAATATCATCCGAACTTTTTACGAACTAAACTTTTGATTATCCAGGCGGATTTTTCGGAGAATGAGCCGGAAAATGCTCTGCGCCAATCAAACGAACTGCTCGAAGCAATCAAACGCGCCTTTCCAAATGCCGAAACCGACGCGCAAGGTTTGGAAGAACTTCGGGTTCGCGCTTTGACGGCTCGCGGTTTGGCGTTTCTGGAACTCGGAAAACTTGCCGCTGCACGCGCGGATTTACAAGAAATTGTTCGTCTTTCGCCATCGTCTTCCGCCGCGTTGGTTAATCTGGCAAAAGTCGCCGTTGCCGAAAGAAACTACGCGGAAGCGTCAAATCTTTACGAAAAGGCTCTGGCGGCGGACGGCAAAAATTTCGATGCTTTAAGCGGTTTGGTCAGCATTTCAATCAAACAAAATCAGTTTGACCGGGCAGGCGCGAAAATTGACAATGCAATTCAAGCCGAAAACGGACAAGCCGAGATTTCAGCGGCTTTGCATTATCTGAAATCAAATGTTTTTTTGGCGCAGAAAAATGTTCCGTCAGCCGAAGCCGAACTCAAAACCGCGATTGAACTCGACGAAAATTATCTGCCCGCGTATTCGGCTCTCGCTTCGCTTTTAGTTGTGCAAAACAAAACCGACGAAGCCGTCCAGCAGTATAATAAAGTAATCGAAAAGAAACCTTCGGCTTCCGTTTATACCCTGCTCGGAATGTTGGAAGACGGGCGCGGAAACACGGCGCAAGCCGAAAATCACTATCGCAAGGCTTTGGAAATCACGCCGAATACGCCGATTGCGTCAAATAATTTGGCGTGGCTGATTGCCGAAAATCAAGGAAATTTGGATGAAGCCTTAAAACTGGCGCAAACAGCCGTTAATCGAAACTCAAACACAGCCGGTTTTTATGACACGCTCGGTTGGATTTATTACAAAAAGAATTTGTATTCACCTGCCGTCGAGCAGTTAAAAAGAGCAACTGTGCTTGACCAGGCGGAAGCAAACCGAAGCGGACAACAGCCGACGGCGGCGTATCGTTTGCGATTGGCAACGGCGTTGGCTTCGGCGGGCGATAAAACTTCGGCGCGAAGAGAGGTCGAAAGTTCTCTGCAAAACGGACAAAATCTGAGCGAAAAGGAAATGCAGGACGCGAAAACTTTGCTTGCTAATTTGTAATTAAAGTTTAGACTCTGAACACGGGAGATTGAACGATGACGACAATTTTACTCGATAATACAAATACAAATTTACTCTTTGGCTTTATGCCCGAAACGATTGGTTTGCTTGCTTTCGGAGTTATCTTAATTGTTATGGCAGTCGGTCTGCGTTGGTTTTTCAATCGAAATAAAGAAATAAATTTCACGCAAAGACGCAAAGAACGCAAAGAGTTTTAAGAGAAAGCAGAGAGGTAAATGAAGAAATGAGCGTAGAATTCAGACAAAGAACGGCAGGCGAATTTGTGCGGATGCTGAAACGGCGGAAATGGCTGATTCTGCTGCCGATTCTGACAATGACGGCGGCGATTGGCTATGTCGTCTACAGATTGCCGAGCGTTTATGAATCGAAAACGCTTCTCACGGTTAAACCGCCGACCATTTCCGACAAAGTCGTGCAGTCGCTGACCGATGAAGATTTGACGCAACGCCTGCAAACCATCAATCAGGAAGTTTTGTCGCGTTCATCGCTTGAACCGATGGTCACGAAATACAAACTTTTTGAACTCGAGCGCAATGCGGGTGTGCCGATGGAACTCATTATCGAAAAAATGTATAAGAATATTGAGGTCGTGCCGGAAAGAAGCGACGACGACCGTAAAGTTGCGGCTTTTAAATTAACCTACCGCGACCGTACGCCGGAAGCGGCGCGAAATGTTACGGCGGAACTTGCCAGCAAATACGTCAACGCGCAGGTTCTCGCATCAACCCAAACGGCGGAAACTACCCGCGAATTTCTTGATAATCAGGTTAATAATGCCAAAACGACGCTCGATGCGCTGGAAAAACAGCGGCTTGAAATAATGATGCAGAATGTTGAAACTCTGCCCGAATCTTCGCAGGGTTTGATTGCACAACTGCAAGGCTTGCGCCAGCGCGAAGAAACTATCTCGAAGGAAAAGGAAACACAAATAGTTGAAAGAGGTCGCCTCAACGACAGCATTCGCACGCTCAACAGCCAGGCGCGACTTATTGAAGATTTCGGCGAAAAGGAAACACAAGCCGCGATTAACGATGCAACCCGCATTGAAGACACGCCCGCTTACGCGCAGCTTGTTCAGAAACGCGCGGAACTGACGGCAAAATTGGAAAATATGAAACTGACTTTGCGCGATAAAAACCCGGACGTGGTTAAGGCGCAAACCGATATTAACAAAGTCAATGACGAGTTAGAGGCGTTGAAAAAAAATACGCAGGCGCGGGTTAATAATGCGACCGCCGCCGGTTCGCGGAAAGCCGATTTGCAAAAGCAAAACCTGCAAATTGAAAGACAGAGAGCCGAAAGCCAAATCGCGCAGATTGACCAGCAACTGCAATACAAAGACCAGGAAATACAGCAGAATGCCAAGCAAATTGCCATACTCGAAGCAAAAATCAATACGATTCCAAATGTCAAAGTCGCGCTCGAAGGCATCACTAATCAATATCAATCGGCTAAACTCACATACGACGATTATTCAAAAAAGAGAAACGACGCGAGTTTGCAGGTTGACCGCGAGCAGAACGCGCAAGGCGAAACGATTCGCGTGCAGGACGCGGCAAATCTGCCGTCGTCGCCGGTTGCGCCGAAACGGGCGATGCTGACGGCGATGGGCGCGGCTATCGGATTGTTTCTCGGTTTGTTTTTGGCGGCGGCTTTTGAACTTCCGCGAGTTCTTAAAATTCAAAACATCGAAGACGCCAAACATTACACCGGACTTCCCGTTTTGGCGTCCGTTCCGCCGTTGTTGTCGCATAATGAAAAGGCTTGGCAAAAGCGCGTCCATTGGCTAAAAGTGTTGACCGGAATCGCGGTGGCAATCGGCATTGTTCCTTTGATTGTCATTGCGCTGGAAAAAACCCGCGTCTTTGAGCGCGTAGTTTCTTAAGAAGGTTTAAGATTTAAGATTCAAGATTCAAGATTCAAGATTCAAGATTTAAGATTTAAGATTTAAGATTTAAGATTCAAGATTCAAAATTCAAAATTTAAGATTTAAGATTTAAGATTTAAGATTCAAAATGAATCTTAAATCTTGGATTAAAAATAGGTGAAATATGTATAAAGAATTTTTTGGTTTAGAAGACACACCGTTCACATTAACACCCGACCCGCGTTTTCTGGTTTTCACGCCGAGTTATAACGAGGTTTTGGCGAGTCTCTATTACGGGCTTGAGAATGCGAAGGGATTGATTGTTCTGACGGGCGAAGTCGGCACGGGCAAAACTACTGCTTTGCGCTGGATTTTGCGCCGCCTCGATTCAACCGTTCTCGCGGCTTATATTTTTAATCCGCGTCTTTCGATTGATGAATTTTATCATCACGTTACGCAGATGCTCGGCATTAAAGATTGGACGAACAAATCCGAACTTTTGGACGAAATGGGCAGAGTTTTGGAAGACCGCCACCGGCGCGGACTTCGCACGGTTTTGATTATTGACGAAGCGCACGAACTTTCCGATTATGTTCTGGAAGAAATCCGTCTTTTGATGAATTTTGAATCGGATAACGCAAAACATCTGCAAATCGTTCTGACCGGACAGCCGGAATTGCGCGAAAAACTCAATCAGCCGAATCTGCGCCAATTAAAACAGCGCGTCGCGCTTCGCTGCAATATGCACGCGCTTCCCGATGTCGAAGAAGTCGAGCGTTATATTACCGAGCGTCTTTTAATCGCCGGTTCGGAACAGCCGAATGTCTTCACG
>JBPCPU010000123.1:0-42748 GCA_050998795.1 Pyrinomonadaceae bacterium | reverse complement strand
AAAACTCCGCCTTCGGCACACGACGGAACGAGTCCGGGCGGCGGCGGTTCGGGATAAAGACAGCGATAACACGCACCTTTTTCCGCCCAGAAAACGCTTGCTTGTCCTTCAAAGCGAAATATCGAGCCATAAACATTGGGTTTTTCCGTTAAAACGCAAGCGTCGTTGACGAGATAGCGAGTCGGAAAATTGTCCGTTCCGTCAACAACAACATCATAATCTTTGAATAATTCCAGAGCGTTTTCGCTCGTCAAACGAGTTTCGTAAGTATCAATTTTCGTATTCGGATTAATATCGTTTAAACGGTCTTTTGCCGATTCGATTTTCGGTCGCCCGACATCTTTTGTCCCGTGAATAATTTGTCTTTGTAAATTCGATTCGTCCACAACATCAAAATCAACCAAGCCTATTGTCCCGATTCCCGCCGCCGCGAGATAAAGTCCCAACGGCGAACCCAAACCGCCCGTGCCAATCATCAAAACACGCGCGGCTTTCAGCTTTTTTTGTCCTTCCAAACCGACTTCCGGCAAAATCAGATGCCGCGAATATCTGGCGATTTCGTCATTTGAAAGCGATGGCAATTCGTTTGTCGCCTTTGCTTCCGCCGCGGGATTTCCGCCCGCAATCGAAGGCACAATCATAATAGTTTCGCCGTCTTTGACAGGCGTTTCCGTGCCGTCGAGATGACGAATATCTTCGTCGCCGACATACACATTGACAAAATTTCGCAAAGTGTCCTGCTCATTAAAAAGATGCTTTTTCAAATCCGCAAACTGTGTCGTCAGCGCATCCAAAGCCTCGCCTGCCGTCGTTGCTTCAACTTCAATCTCCGATTGTCCGCCCGCAAACTGACGCAAAGGCGTTGGAATTACAATAGTTACTGCCATAAAAATATTCTCCTTGATAAATCATTTTCACCACAGAAACACAGAGAACGCAAAGAAATTAAACAGGATGAACAGGATATTCAGGATTGTTGATGTATGTTTTTATAATTGATTTTATCCTGTTCATCCTGTCTATCCCTGTAAATTTCTTTTCTTCAATCTATGTTCGTCTGTGGTTAGACTGCTTCCCGTTTAATTTCTTCCTCGTCAAATTTCGAGCGATCATTTTTCATTTCCCACGAACGCAAATCCGCCGCCTTTCCCTGTAAAACCGAAACGATAATGTAAGACCAAACCGGAAGCGCGTGGTCTAAATCAAACTGTGACGGAAACGCTCTGTCATCCGGGTGCGAATGATAATAACCGACGACATCGAGTTTTTTCTCACGCGCATAGCGTTCGGCTCGCATCACATCTTTCGGCAAAATCAACACGCGGTTGTGTCGTGTTTCTTCCGCGCTGGAGTTTTCCATCGGCATTAGTTCGACGACTGATTTGCCTTTTTCAACGTCAAAATGTCCGATTAACATTCCGCCGCATTCGTGCGGATAATCGTGTTCTCCGTGGGCTTCGATTTCTTTTTTTCGTTCTTCACTTAAAAAAATCATAATTTTCATTTAACCACAGATTTTCACAGATAAACTCAGATAGAAAGAGATGATTGAAAACAGATTTATCAAAAATATCCGATTTAATCTGTGTCAATCTGTGAAAACGCAAAGCGGGACGGTTAATTTCTTCTTAAACTTTCAAAGCCTGTTCAATATCTGCGGTAATGTCTTGTATATCTTCGATTCCAACCGAAATTCGCACGAGTCCGTCGGAAATTCCCAAATCGGCGCGTCTTTTCGGCGAAAGTTCGCGGTGCGAAGACGTTGCCGAATGAGAAACGAGTGTATAAACATCGCCCAAACTCGTTGCCCGAATACATAAACGGAGAGAATCCATAAACTTAAAAGCCGCGTCGCGCGTGTCATTTTTTAATTTAATCGAAACCAATGCGCCGCCAAAACTTTCGCGCAAAACTCTTCGTGTCAAATTCAAATCGTCCGCTAAATTCGGATAATAAACTTTTTCAATCTGCGGATGATTAACGAAGTATTTTGCCAAAATCTGCGCGTTCTCACATTGTCTCTCCATTCGCAACGCCAGCGTTTTCACGCCGCGCAAAATTTGATGTGCTTCCCAAACGCTCAAAAAACCGCCGACCAATTTCTTTACGCCTTCCAGTGAAACACGGTCAAATTCATCATTTGAAACGACGATTCCGCCCGCTGCATCGGCGTGTCCGCTCAGATATTTCGTCGCGCTGTGAACCGTAAAATCCGCGCCCAACGTCAAGGGCTGACACAAATAAGGCGATGCAAAAGTGTTGTCAACTATCAAACGTGCGCCCGATTCGTGCGCGATTTCCGAAACTGCCGCGATGTCGCAGATTTTCAAAAGCGGATTTGAAATTGTTTCCGCCAGCAAAACACGCGGTTTTATTTCTGCAACTTTCGTTCGTAATTCGCCCAAATCGTTAAAATCCGCCGTTTGAGTTTTCACGCCGACCGCGCCAAAAATTTTATACAGCAAATCAAAACTCGCGCCGTATAAATCCTTTGATGCCAAAACGACCGCGCCGGGCGATAATTCGCAAGCGAAAAGCGCCGCGTGCAGAGCCGCCATTCCCGACGCATACGCGACCGAAACTTTGCCGTTTTCAATCGTCGCCAACGCTTCTTCGAGCGCGGAAGTCGTCGGATTTCCGTAGCGCGAATAAATATAATCGCCGCCTTCGCCCGAAAAAACCTTGTCCATTTCCGCCATCGAGTCGTAGGTGTAAGTCGCCGTCGCGTAAATCGGTGTGGCAACCGGCTGACCAATCGGCGGTTCGCGTCTTTCGCCCGCGTGAACAAGTTTGGTTGTAATTGACAAATCACTCATTAAATTTTCCTCAAAAACAAAAAAAACCTCGTGCTAAAAATATAAGCACGAGAGTTTCATAAAAGATATTCCCGCAGTTCTTTAGCAGTTTTTTACGTGGAGCAAGTTTCCTTAAATCGCCACGCCGAAATCATTTATAAAAATTTCATTCAATATAAATGGCAATTTACAGGATGCTTCGGGGCGTGTCAAGCAAACATCACCTTTAGATTTCCAAAGACCTGGTCGTTTAGATTTTTATTCGTCCCAAAAATCTTCGCGCAGATATTTGCCGCCGCCATCGCACAAAATCGTAACGATGACTGCATCTTTCTTTAATTCCTGCGCCAGACGAATCGCCGCAAAAACATTTGCACCCGCGCTGACACCGACAAATAAACCTTCTTCACGCGCCAATCTGCGCGTCATCGCTTGCGCGTCTTCGGTCGCAACTTCGACATTTTCATCAGCAACATTCGCGTCATAAATTCCCGGCACAATCGCCGTTTCAAGGTGCTTCATTCCTTCCAGACCATGCAAAGGCGAATCGGGCTGCATCGAGATCGCTTGAAGATTCGGGTTAAATTCCTTCAATTTCCGCGCCGTTCCGACGAAAGTTCCCGTCGTTCCCAAACCGGCGACAAAATGCGTGATGCGTCCGTTTGTCTGTTCCCAGATTTCGGGCGCGGTCGTTGAACAATGCGCCTTCCAATTTGCTTTGTTGTTGTATTGGTCGGAATAAAAATATCTGTCGGGATATTTTGCGGCGAGTTCTTTAGCGATGATTTGTGCGCCGTCAGTTCCGTTCATCGCGTCGGTTTCGATAATTTCCGCGCCGTAAAGTTTGAGAATTCGTTTGCGTTCGACGCTCGCGTTATTCGGTAAAGTCAGCGTTACTTTATAACCGCGAACCGCGCCAATCATCGCGTAGGCAATTCCCGTATTTCCGCTCGTTGCATCGAGAATCGTTTTGCCTTTCGTCAATTTGCCTGATTTTTCGCCCGCCAGAATCATTGCCAACGCCGCCCGGTCTTTGACGGAGCCGCCCGGATTTAAATGTTCGGCTTTCGCGTAGACTTCAACATTTTGCGGCAAATTAACAACGACGCGCCGCAGACGAATCAAAGGCGTGTTGCCAATTTGCGATTCTAAGAAATGTTGTTCCGTTTGATAATTTGTTTTTGCTTCCAAGAAGGCTGTGTGCATGACATTTTCCCTTGTTCGATAAAAATCGGTCGTGAATTCTTTTAATTAAAGTTTCACGACCGACTGAATTTTTTTAAATTAGCGAATAATGATTGTTATATTATTTAAACGCCACAAATAATTCAAATCTGCGTGATTTTGAGAAACGGCAACAGACTTGATTTTTAAATTTTTGTTTGGGCATTGTTCAAATTTCCTTATAATTACAATATATCTACATTGTTCGGCATCTGTCAAACAATCAATTTTCATCCAAAAATATCTACTGCAAAAAAGGAAGTGCGGCTTACGTTCGGGAAACATAAGCCGCGATTTTCGGATGGTTTAGCTGTAGGCAAACGCGGAGTGGATAGGCAAAAGGCGGATGGTTAGCGGGCAGGCATAATGTGTTGATAAAAAACTCTCCGCAAGTTAATTCATCGACACCAGAATCTTTTCGTTCGGGCGACTCATCCCGATTTTTCGGGCTTCACGTTCAACCGTGCGCGAGTCGGTTTTCAAATTATGAATCTCTTCCTGGATTGCCAGGTTTTCATTACTCAGTTGTTCCAGTTCAACGCTCAGAAGTTGATTTTGTTGCACTTCTGCACTCGTGGCAGAGTAAGCTCGTAAATTTATCGCCAGACAAAGCATAAAAGTAATCGAAGTAATGATGGCGAATACAAACCATTGCGGAGTGGCAACTTCAATATGCTCCGCAGATTTTGCGCGAGTTTTGGCGGGCATTAAAACCACCGAATTATTATCCCAGTAAGTAGCGACGACTTTGCTCAAGTAGCACCTCCAAATCTTGTAAGTTCTCGGTTTCGGCGTAAATTCTGACGAGCGGCTCTGTTCCTGAAGGACGCATCAGCATCCAACTGCCATCTGTGAAAATAAATTTCACGCCGTCCATTCGATTTATCTTTTCAATCTTTTTCCCGCCGATTTCCGACGGCTCTTGCAACAACTTTTCCTTCAAACTTTTGGCAATTTCATCGGTCAATTTAACACCGATTCTGCCTGATTCGAGTTTCCCGACGCGGCTGTAAAGTTCGTTTAACTGTTCGGTCAAACTTTTTCCGCGGGCAGCGACTGCTTCCGCCGCCAACAGACAAGCGATGATGCCGTCTTTTTCGGGATAATGTCCTTTAATGGAAAGACCGGCGGATTCCTCGCCGCCCAAAATTATCTTGTCTTCGTTTATCAATTCGCCGATAAATTTGAATCCGACCGGCGTTTCGTATAATTTCAAACCGCGACTTTTCGCAACTCTATCAATTAAATGCGACGTTGCAACGCTTCGTGCAAGTCCTTCCGTCCAACCGCGGCTTTCTGCCAGATAATCCGATAAAAGCGCGACTAATTCGTTTGGCGTAATAAATTCGCCGTTGTTGTCAATTATTCCGAATCGGTCGCCGTCGCCGTCGGTGGCAAGTCCGAGCGTTAAATTCTTTGATTTAACCGTTTCAATCAACTCGCCAACTTGTTTTTGGCTTGGCTCAGGCGATTTTCCGCCGAAAGTTACATCGCGCCAATCGTGAATTGTTTCAACCTCTAAACCGTTGTCGCGCAGGATTTTATCCAAATATCCCCGACCTGTTCCCCAAAGTGCGTCATAAACATATTTACCTTTCGCAGCGGCGATTTGGTCAAATCGGATTTTAGTTTTCAAATCGTCCAAATAAGCCGGACGCGCATCGTAACTTTCTATCGTTCCGCCGTCTTTATCTGCAACCTGCACCGCGTTTTCGATGTTTTCTTCAATTTGCTTCGTTACTTCGGGTAAAGCCGGTGCGCCGTCTGCTGTCGAAAACTTGATGCCTTGATATTCCGGCGGGTTATGCGAAGCCGTAAAATTCATTGCGCCAACCGCTTTTTCATTTTTTATGGCGAATGAAATTGTCGGTGTCGGCGTTGGATGATTGCACAGCAGAACGCGAAACCCTTTTCGTTTAGCAATGTCGGCGGCAGCTTCCGAGAACTTTTCGCCCATAAAGCGCGAATCGTGTCCAACTATCAAAGTCTTCTGACTGTTGCTTGAATTTTCTGTCAAATATCTGCAAATAGCTTCGGTTACAAGACGCACATTCGTAAATGTGAAATCATCGGCAATGATTGCTCTCCAACCCGATGTTCCGAAGCGTATAGCCATAAAATCATTTAGAAAGAGCCGTTTTATTACTGCTTCCAAAACGAAAACTAAATTGTTCTTAAAAATTCTGTGTGAAATTAAGAGAAATATAATTCTAGGAAATTTCTCTCGTTAAGGTGAAAGCAAATTTAGCATAAAGAAAAATAGATGTAAAGGATTATTTTTATAATAGGAAACGCTTTGTTGGCAGTAACTTGTGAGAATTTCTTCAAGTAATTGTTAAACCGAGTGCTTAAAGGTGAACAAAAAGAGAACGAAAATCCACGAATTAAAATAAACATCTGTTTTGGTTAGCAATTTACAAGGCAATAAGTAAAATCTAAGACAATTTTTTGTGGAAAATTCTTAAACAAAAGTTTAATTCATAAATTTTGATAACTTCGAGTTGAATTTAGTTTTAAAGAAAAGCAGAGTCAGTCCTGTATCACAATGCGACCTTAATGTGTTTATTTCCGATTTGTATCAATTTGCCACAGCAAAATGATTTAATTCATAAATAAATTATTTACCTAACCTGTTGAGAACAAACAAAATATGTGTTATGTGCCAAACGGCATAATTGTTGCTTAGATTAAATTAAGGATATGAGTTTATTTCCGCCAGACTAATACAAATTTTTATAAAGCTATTCTAAATACATAAAATTTAACTTTTTTGTTGCTTACGGACAAGCGGAAAACGACTCTAAAACAACAATATAAAAGTTTTTCTTTTGGAGAAGATAAAATTATGAGACCTGTAAAACATTTTGAAAAAGGCTTGACATATATTGCAAGCGGCGTTTTTAACGCCGTCAAAGCCGTTAATAAATACAAACCGAATCCGTCTTTTACGCCGAAATGGTCGGATAAACCATTGCTTAAATCCTGGCAAAAAACAAAACCGACGCTCGGTTTTCCGCGCACAACCGATTCACTTTGTCCGAATTGCGTAATTGAAGCCCGCGAAGATATTTTGAGCGGCAAAAAAGAAGTAGGAATTTTAGTCAACGAAAAAGTCGGTGAAATTAAAGCGCAAATTATCGAACGCGACGGTGAAATCTGGATGATTAAAGATTGTCCCGACCACGGACATTTTGAAGATTTGATGGCGATTGACTCGAAGTTTTTGCAGCACATCGAAGCCAATTTTCCCGGACGCGATATTCAATCGCACAACGACGAAAAATTGCATAATCACGGCTCTTCAACCATTAAATACGGACGCGGCGCAGTTTTGACGGTTGATTTAACCAATCGCTGTAATATGATGTGCGACCCGTGTTTTATGGACGCGAACCAAGTCGGTTTTGTTCACGAACTCTCGATGGAAGATGTCAGGGAAATTCTCGACAACGCGATTTCCATTAAACCGCGCCGTCAAATGTCAGTCCAATTTTCAGGCGGTGAACCGACTCTTTCACCCTATTTTCTTGAATCAGTTCGCTATTCACGCAAGGTCGGTTACAATTCGGTGCAAGCGGCAACCAACGGAATCGAGTTTGCCAAATCGAAAGAATTTTGCCGTGAAGCAGCCGAAGCCGGTTTAAGATTTGTTTATCTGCAATTTGACGGAGTTGGAAACGACGCTAACTCACATCGTCAAGTTGGCAATCTTTTCGATGTTAAATTAAGAGCGATCAACAACTTGCATGAAGCCGGCGTTGATATTGTTCTCGTTACAACGCTTGTCAACGGCGTAAATAATGACCAGGTTGGTTCGATTGTTCGTTTCGCTCTGGAAAATCCCAAGAAAGTTTCATTTGTGTCATTTCAACCCGTTTCGTTCACCGGACGCGACGAACATATCACCGAACAACGCCGCTTGCAACAACGCTACACGCTTTCGCATTTGGCGCAAGACGTGCAGAAACAAGTTGGCATTACCGAACCTCTGCGCGATTGGTTTCCGCTTTCATTGATGGGCGCGTTTGCCGATTTCGCCGATTTGGTTCACGGACCGGAAGCCGATTGGGGACAAGTTTCCTGCGGCTGTCATCCGAATTGCGGTGTCGGAACTGCCGTGATGATTAACAAGGAAACGAAGGAAATGGCTCCAGTTCCGCAATTCCTGCATATTCCGAATCTTGTCGAAGATATGAAACACATTACCGATACGGCACGCGGTAAATGGTTTTCAAACTTTATGATGGGAATGGCGCTGCTTAAAAACTACAATCCATACGGCGCGCCAAAAAGTTTAACGCTCGGCGGAATTTTGAAGAAATTTGATAAATCATTTGGTTTAAGCGGAAAAGATTATGGAAAAGTTGATGGAACACGCACCGTCGAAGACATCGAAAAACGCCGTCAAGACCCTTGGAACTTTTTGTTTATCGCGGGAATGTGGTTTCAAGATTTATTTAATTACGATTTCCGACGCACCGAAATGTGCATCATTCCCTACGGAACTCAGGAAGGTGAAATTTCTTTCTGTGCGTATAATACGGGAATCGGTTGGAGAAACATCATTGAACATATGCACCAAAACGCGACGGTTGCTCAGTGGTATAAAGATAATGGTCGCCACGAGATTTTTGCACGCGGTAAGGAAGTGGAACTCGACACAACCGACCACGGTTTAAAGTTGAATCCGATTGATTTGGAACGCCCGAATAAACCGGAAATGGAAGGACCGAAAACCGCCGCCGAAGAAATGCAAATGATGCGAAAACTCTATCAGCAAATGGTGTTGGAGAAAAACGAAATCAAAGGTGAAAGCCTTGTGCAAATCGGTGGATTGAAACGCACCAAAAAAGACGATGCGAAAACCGCTTCGGTCTAAAAACTGAAAACAAACAAATAAAGCCTTGCAGATATGAAAATTATTTGCGAGGCTCTTTTATTTGTATCAAAGAAAGAAAAAGAATCGCCGCAAAAAGGCGCAAAAAACACAAAAAAAATAAAGAGAAAATAATTATTTTGCGTCTTTTGTGCATTTTTGCGGCAAAAAACAATCTGAAAATTTTGTATCGAATTTAAGTTAATTGGCATTCCGAAAATCTCTACGTCTTTGCGTCTTAGCGGCTTTGCGTTAAAATTTTTCTATGGTTAGGGAAATTTTGTAGTTTATTCTGAATTCTTTTACTTCCGTAGAAATCTAAATGCCGATTAGTCCAAATGAATTTCGTGCCGCGCTTTCGCGTTTTGCCAGCGGCGTAACGGTTGTTACTACCAAAGACGCGGACGGAAACCTGCACGGATTAACCGTCAGCGCGTTTTGTTCCGTGTCTTTAGAACCGCCGTTGATTCTTATTTGCATTGACAAGCGCACGGCAAGTCATCACGCCTTTCAAGCAAGCAATCGTTTTGTCGTCAACGTCCTGCGCGAAGAACAAATGCAGCACTCAAACCAATTTGCCGCGCCGATTGCCGACAAATTTGACGGCATCGCGTATCGTTTGGGCATCGAAGGAATTCCTGTTTTGGAAGATGCGTTGGTGAATTTGGAATGTCGGCTGGTAAATGCCCACGACAACGGCGACCACACGATTTTTGTCGGTCAGGCGGAAAAATCTCACGTTTCCGACGGCAGCCCGCTGATTTATTTTCAGGGAAATTACCGGAAACTTTGTGAGTGATTTTTAATCTGGTTTTTTCCAAAACTTATCTGAATAAATTGTTTGAAGTAGAAACTAACTAGGCGACAATATATCGAAAATTGTTATAAAAGATATTTGATTTTTGCATTTGTTCACAAGAGATTATAAATTATAGGTAATAGCAAGAGAGGAGAGAATAAATGGCAAAAGACGTTATAAATGTTGACGGCGAAGACAAAGTAGTGAGAGAAGATACGGCAAAATCTTATCGAGGAACAGTTTGGGCTTTAATAAGCGTCGGAGCATTTGTGATTATCGGGGCAATTTTGTTTTTCGTCTTTTTTGCCGGTTCTGCCGGCAACGGCGACTTAAAAAGTCCTAAGGAAATCGAACAAAAGCGACAATAAAATTAGTGGTAAATAGTAAGTGGTAAATGGTAAATGCAAGAAAGTTTCTTTGATTTACCATTTACCATTTACCATTTACCATTTACCGTTAATAAAACATTTACCACTAATGAAAAATGTTAATTTTAGGAATTGAAAGTTCGTGTGATGAAACGGCGGCGGCGGTTGTGCGTGACGGACGCGAAATTTTGTCGTCCGTTATTTCCTCGCAAATCGAACTGCATAAACCTTACGGCGGCGTTATGCCGGAATTGGCTTCCCGGGAACATCTCGAAAAAATTGAGCCGGTGGTTAAAGAAGCGTTGGAAAAAGCCGGCGTTTCACTTGAAGAAATTGATGCTGTCGCCGTTACGCAAGGACCCGGACTTATCGGCTCGCTTCTCGTCGGCGTTTGTTATGCCAAAGCGTTGGCGTTTGGTTTGGATATTCCTTTTATCGGCGTAAATCACATCGAAGGTCACGTTTTTTCAGTCGCCTTTGAAAATCCTTCGATTAAATATCCCGCGCTGGCATTAATCGTTTCGGGCGGACACACGAATCTTTTTTATATTCCCGAAGCAGGAAAATACAAAGTCGTTTCGCGCACCCGTGACGATGCAGCGGGAGAGGCGTTTGATAAAGTAGCAAAAATGCTCGGACTCGAATATCCGGGCGGACCTGTGGTTGAGAAATTATCTTTGACAGGCGACGCGGGCAAAATAAAGTTTCCGATTGCCAAAATCAGCGACGGGCGACCGGATTTCAGTTTTAGCGGTTTAAAGACGGCAGTTTCGCGGTATGTGCGCGAAAATAAAATTCAGCCTGTCGGCGAAAATGAAATACCTTCGCAGGAAATCAGAGACATTACGGCGAGTTTTCAAGCGACGGTTGTCAAATCGTTAGTCGGCACGATGGAAAAACTCGCATTAGAATTGGAGCCGAAAACTTTAATTGTTGCAGGCGGCGTGGCTTGTAACAAATCGTTACAGAAAGCGGCGCAAAATCTGGCGAAAAATTTAAATCTTCCCGTTTATTTCCCTTCCAAACACCTTTCAACCGACAACGCGGCAATGATTGCGGCGGCAGGCAATTTTCATCTGGAAAGAGGCGAACAATCCGATTTGCGGATGACGGCGGATGTTTCGATGCGTCTGCAAAATTTTGAAAACGAGGACGCGGAACTTAAAAGAAAAAAGGTTAAGTATCGTTTATAATGCAAAAGTAAAAAAGTTGAGAAGGTTTTTATCAATTAGTATCGGACTAAACTGCTCGAAGATGCGTCTAACAATATAAAATTACTTGGAAATCTAAAAATAAGCGATAAAATTTAACAATCATTTGGAGAAAAAAGATGCGACTATTAAAGTTTTTGACTGTTTTGACCGGAAGCGTTTTGGTTTTGTGTCTAACAATTATGGCGCAGACACCGGCACCTTACACTATTCGTCTGCAAACATTTTTGACGGGCTTATCTCGTCCGGTATTGATTAGAAATGCGGCGGATGCCAGCAAGCGGTTGTTTATCGTGCAGCAAGCCGGATTAATAAAAGTTTTGCAGCCCGGCTTGAATACACCGACGGATTTTATCAATCTCAGTTCAAAAATCGTCATTCCGGCAACATCGTTCGATGAGCGCGGGCTTTTGGGAATGACTTTTCACCCGCAGTTTGCCGCGAACGGAAAATTTTACGCAAATTATACGCGAGCGGGCGACGGCGCGACCATCATTGCCGAATACAAACTCGCGGCGGGCAATCCGAATCAGGGCGACATCGCTACTGAAAGAATTTTGCTGACGATTCCGCAGCCGTTCAGCAATCATAACGGCGGAATGGTTGAATTCGGTCCCGACGGTTATTTATATATTGGAATGGGCGACGGCGGTTCGGCAAACGACCCGGGCAATCGCGCACAGAATCGGGCGCAGCTTCTCGGCAAAATGCTTCGTATTGATGTCAATATTCCGCAAAATTCGCCCGTGCCGTATTTGATTCCGCCGACTAATCCATTTATCGGCGCAAACACGACGCGATGCGATGGCGGAAGCACGACTTCGGGAAATACTTGTCAGGAAATCTGGACAATCGGAATGCGAAATCCGTTTCGCTGGTCGTTTGACCGCGGCGGAACGCGGCAACTTTGGGCGGCGGATGTCGGTCAGAATGCGATTGAAGAAGTTGACATTATCACGGGCGGCGCAAATTACGGCTGGCGCGTTTATGAAGGAAATAACTGCACGGGCAACGACCCGACGCTTTGCACGCCGACAAATTACACACCGCCGATTTTTCAATATACACACGCGGGCGGACGCTGTTCGATTACGGGCGGTTATATTTATCGCGGAACGCAGGGAAGTTTGCCGAACGGCGCATATACTTACGCCGATTACTGCACGGGCGAGATTTTAATATGGAACAACAATCAACAGACTTTGCTGGTTGACACGCCGCGTCAGATTGTTTCCTTCGGCGAGGACGAAGACGGCGAACTTTACGTTTGCTATTCAAACGGGCAGATTGACAAAATCACCCGCGCTCAGGCTTCCTCCGATTTTGACGGCGACCTGAAAACCGATTATACCGTTTTTCGTCCTTCAAACGGTGTTTGGTATACCTTAAACAGTTCCGATAATTCATTCCGCAGTCGGCAATTCGGGCAAGACGGCGACGTTCCAACGCCTGCCGATTATGACGGCGACAATATCACCGATATTGCTGTTTTTCGTCCGTCCAACGGTACTTGGTATTACATTCGCAGCAGTGATAACACTTTTGCCGGTGTTCAGTTCGGACAAAATAGCAGGGACTTTCCCGTTGTGGGCGATTACGACGGCGACGGGAAAGCGGATTTTGCCGTTTCTCGTTCAGGTCAAAAACTGTCTTCACCGATATTTTTCTACATTTTACAAAGCTCAAACGGAGCTTTTCGCGCCCAACAGTGGGGAACGACCGGCGTAGACCGTCCGGTTCGCGGTGATTTTGACGGCGACGGAAAAGCCGACATCGCCGTCTACAGCGAAGCAGGCGGCAATTGGTATATTTTGCAGAGTTCCAATAACAGTTTTCGCGGCGAACAATTCGGCAATGGTAATTTTCAGGATTTGCCCGTGCCGCGTGATTACGACGGCGACGGCAAAACCGACCTCGCTGTTTTCCGCAAAGCAAGTGGTATTTGGTATCTGCAAAGAAGTCAGGCAGGATTTACGGGCTTTCAGTTTGGTTTTGGCACGGATATTCCTGCTCCGGGAGATTATGACGGCGACGGCAAAGCGGACATTGCCGTATTTCGCCCCTCAAACGGCACTTGGTATGTTACGCGCAGTTCCGACGGCGGATTCCAAGCCGCACAGTTCGGACAAAACGGCGATTTGCCCGCGCCTGCTTACGACGCGCCGTAAAATTTGAAGGGAAATTAAAAAAGATAAAGGATGAAGTTATGAAAGTTTCTTCATCCTTTTTATTACCGGGAGCGCGGGCATCCTGCCCGCAATGAGCGCAAAGCGCGAACAAAAGCAGTTAGCAAAAGGCAGTGGTAATCGGCAGTCGGTTGAATAACTGCCCGTGACTTACTTATTCTACGTCGCTTCAGCGACGATCTTGATGCCCGCGCTCCCGGTTATTTCCAACGAAACCCAACACGCAAATTTACAGGCGAACTGACAGTTCTAATCGGTGTTTTGCCGATTGAATAACGCGAGTTAAAGATGTTTTCAAGTGCGGCAAAGACTTGTAAATTTTCCTTAAATCTTTTCGCCGCGAAAGCATCGAGCTGAAGATAAGGTTCAAGCCGGAACAAATTTTGGTCGTCGTCAAACTGCTTTGACGACGCGCGACCTTGAAATGCCAGCGTCCAATTATTTTTGGAATAATTTGTTTGAAAAGTGAATTGATGCCGCGCCGCTTGCGGAATAAACAAGCCTTCCAAACTTTGGTTGGCGGGAAATCGAACGACGCGCGAATCGGTCAAAAGATAACCGGCGGAGAACTTAAAATCCTTAACGCGCATTTCCGTTTCAATTTCAAAACCTGTTGCCCGCGTTTTTCCGGCATTTTGCCGCTGCCGCGTGATTAAATTCGGCGTAACCGACAAAGTTACATTTGAAATCGGCTGGGAAATTTCCGTCGAGAAAAAATTCCCGCGCAAATAAATTTTATTTTTCGTAAAACTCGCGCCCGCTTCAAAATTTGCCGCCTTTTCCGCTTTTAGATTTTCGTTTGAAAGCGTTACGACATTTCCGACGCGAAAGCCGCGATAAAGTTCGTTCAAGGTCGGCGCACGAAAACTTTTCGAGGCAAGCGCGAAAACCGAGAAATTGTCTGTTATTTGATAAAGCGCGGAAATTTGCGGGCTGAATGCGTTTTCGCGGCGGTCGGGAAAATTGATTGTCGCGGTTTGATTGTTGGAAAACGTTCGCGTCGAACTCGATGCACGGAAATTCTTCCAATCATCAAAACGCAAACTTCCGGCTAACACAAATTTTGAACCGATTCGCGCAAAATCCTGCACGAAAAAACCAAAAGTTCGCTCACGTCCGCCCGAACCGCTTGCCGAAGTTGCGCGATTGTTAAAATATCCGATTTCATCGCTCGCGCCGCGCACTTCGCGCCCTTCAAAGCCGACGACAAAAGTTTGGGTTTGTAAAAAATTTCCTGAAAGCTGACTCGAAAAACCGATATTCTGCGCCGGAACTCTTTGCAGACGAGTCAAACTTTCGCTGTTTCTATCTGCGCTGACGGCGGAAAAAGTCTGGTCATAAACCTGCGTTCCACCATAAACTCGCCAATCAAAATTCAGACTTTGGACTTTGGACTTTGGACTTTGGACTAAAGAGTCGCCGCCGAAAACAAACTCGCGTAAATGAGTTCGATTTATTTGAGCAGGCGTTCCGTTGGTTCGCGCTTCGCCGAAATATGAAGTTTTGAAGAAAACATTTGCTTTCTCACCAAAACTTTTTGCAAACCGCGCCGAAAAATTTGAGTTTTTCGAGCCGGAAAAACTATCAACCGCGCCGCGTTCCGCTTTACCAATCGCAATATAACCTTGCGTTTGAAAAATCGAAGCGGCAAAATCCGCGCTCAAGCCGTTTCGGGCAAAACCGAAAAACGTCGAACCGGAAAAAGTTTTCTGCGTTCCGCCGTAAATTTCCGCCGAAAAAGCAATTTTCCCGTGTGTTTCTCGCGGCAGGATATTTATCGCTCCGCTTAGAGAATCACTACCGTAAAGACTCGCCGCGCCGCCGCGCAAAACCTCGACTCTTTCAACCGCAATCGGCGAAACCCGATTCCACAAAATCCAACCGCCGAAAATGTCGTTCAGCGGAACGCCGTCAAACAAAACCAGCGAACGACTCGCGCCGCTTGCGCCGACTCCGCGCAGCGAAACGCCTTGCGATGTCGGATTGGCATAACGGCTTCCCGAACGGCGGAAAAGTGAAAATCCCGCAACTTGCCGCAATGTGTCGTCAATTGTCGGCGCGGCGGTCGTGTTTATTTCATCCGCCGAAAGCGAAACGATGCTCGCCGCCGTTTCGCCCAAGCGGGTTTCCGTGCGGTTTGCCGTAACGACAACTTCTTCTTTTATTGAAGCGGGAGAAAGCGTAAAAATTTCGTCTTGAGAAAAATCTTGCAATTTTTGAAAGGTTTGACGTAGAATAGAAAAGTCTTTCGCTTCGACAGCAAGTGAAAAACCTTCATTGAAATTTATTTCACACGCAAATTTTCCTTCGTCATCAGTTTGACATAAAGACGTTTTATCTGAATTTGAACTGATTTTTATTTGCGCTTTTTCAATTGGCAAACCAATCGCATCAACAACTTTTCCGCGCAACACCATCAAACTGATTGCTTGCGAAAAGACCTGATAAAAACACAGCAAAATAATAATTATGACAAGTGGTTTGTTCATTTATTCGGGTAAAATCTTGAAAAATAGTTAATAATTTACAAATTAAGAATTATTTGAAAATACACTTATAATTTTACATCATCAACAGACTTGAAAAATAACGCGAGGCTGAAAATAAACCATTTTGCGAGTTTGTTTTTAAGATGATTAACATTTAATTTTTGATACAAATGCTTGACGCTGGCGAAAAAAAATCACAAAAGACGGACGAGATTAGTATATCTTCGGACAAATCGCACGCAAAAATACTCGTGCTTTTCGGAACGCGCCCCGAAGCGATAAAACTTGCGCCGGTGATTTTTGAACTGAAAAAATCTTCGCGTTTTCAGACAATCGTTGTTTCTTCCAGTCAACACACCGATTTGCTCACGCCTTTTCTGAAGGTTTTCGATATAAAAACCGATTACGATTTGCGCGTGATGAAGGCAAATCAAACGCCGAACGAAGTTTGTGCGCGAGTCTTATCGTCGTTAGATGCAATTTTAGAGAAGGAAAAGCCCGATTTAATTTTAGTCCAGGGCGATACGACAACTGCTTTTGCGGGTGCGTTTGCCGCATTTAATCGGAAAATAAAAATCGGACATATCGAAGCCGGTTTGCGTTCGGGAAACGCGCTCAGTCCTTTTCCCGAAGAATTAAACCGCCGTTTGATTTCGCAGGCAGCGACGTTTCATTTTTGCGCGACGAAAAATAACCGTAAAAATCTTTTAGCCGAAAATGTCAGCGAAAAACAGATTTTTCAAACGGGAAACACAGTCGTTGACGCGCTGAAATTTATATTGAAAAATTTACAGCCGGACGCGAAAATTAAAAATTTAATAGAAGAAACAAAACAATTAAAATGTATTTTGCTGACAACACACCGGCGCGAAAGTTTTGGGCTGACGATGTCGGGTAATTTACAAATTTTGCGCGAATTTATTGAGAAAAATAAAGATGTTTGTTTAATTTTCCCCGTTCATCCGAATCCGAATGTGCGAACCGTTACCGAAAAGATTTTAGCGAATCGGGAAAGAATTTTTCTGATTGAACCGCTTGATTATGTAGATTTTGCCGCGTTGATGAAATCTGCGTGGTTGATAGTTTCCGATTCGGGCGGCGTGCAGGAAGAAGCACCGAGTTTGGGCAAACCGCTTTTAATCTTGCGCCAAAACACCGAGCGTCCCGAAGCGATTGAAGCGGGAATTGCCAAACTTGTCGGCGAAAACTTGCGGGAACTTCTGACGGAAAATTACGCGGACGAAACCTGGATTGATTCGGTGAAGAAAATTGAAAATCCGTTCGGAGACGGCAAAGCGGCGAAGCGGATTGTGGAAATTTTGGGAAGAGAGTTTCCCACAAAGACGCAAAGGGCGCAAAGAAAAGTTATTCACAGATGAAAACAAATTTTTATCAAAATTTATCCTGTAAATTCTGTTAAAATCTTCTTTGTATGCTTTGCGTCTTTGCGGGAAACTCTTATTTTATGAATCAAAACCCGACAACTAAAAAACATCTCTTGACCGTTTTGGTCGAAGATTATTTCCACGTCGGCGCGTTTGAGAATTTGATTCAACAGCGCAACTGGGGAAATTTTGAGCCGCGTTACGAGCAGAACACTTTGAAAACCTTGGATTTGCTCGATGACTTTAAGACGAAGGCGACATTTTTTGTGCTTGGTTGGATTGCCGAACAAAACCCGAAACTTATTAGAGAAATCGTTTCGCGCGGTCACGAAGTTGCTTCACGCGGATTTTATCATCGTTCTTTAAGACATTTAACGCCGGAAGAATTTCGTGAAGATTTGCGGAAAACCAATCGCGTTTTGGAAGACGCGGGCGGACAGAAAATTATCGGTTATCGTTCGGCGGAAAAACTTTCCTACGATAAAGATGATTGGATTTTTAATGTTTTGGCGGAAGAAGATTTCGTTTATGACGCTTCATTCCTGCCGGAAAAAAAGGATGCAAAAAATAAACGTCCGGCGCATCAAGTGCATACAAACGGCAAAGCGATTTGGGAATTTCCTTATTCGACAAGAGATTTCGGCATTGGACTTTTCCCAATTTCCGGCGGCAATTATTTTCGGCAGATTCCGCATACGATGATGCGCCACGCCGTGCAGGATTGGCACGAGCATCACAAAGAACCGTTTGTTTTGTATTTTCACGTCTGGGAACTCGACCCGGAACAGCCGCGTATTTCGGCGGCTTCGCACTATAATCGCATTCGACATTACCGCAAACTCGACAAAATGGAATGGGTTTTAAAGGAATATCTCAAGCGTTACTCTTTTGTCGGCGGCGCGGAATTTCTCGGCGTGAAAGACGAATTACGAATTACGAATTACGAATTGCAAGAAAAAAAACCGGCTTTAGAAATTCAAAATTCAAAATTCAAAATTCAAAATCCGGTAACGATTGTTATTCCCTGCTATAACGAAGAGGAAACTTTGCCGTATTTGGCGAATACCTTGCGAAGCGTCGAGCAAAATCTATCCGAAAAGGGTTATCAGACGAATTATATTTTTGTTGACGATTGCAGCAAAGACAGCACTCTCGATAAATTAAACGAACTTTTCGGCGGACACGAAAATGTGCGAATTGTGCGGCACGAAACAAATAAAGGCGTGGCGGCGGGAATTATGACGGGTTTGCAGTCATCCGAAACGGAAATTGTCTGCTCGATGGATTGCGACTGCACTTACGACCCGCACGAACTGGCAAATATGCTGCCGCTTTTGACCGAAGATGTTGATATGGTAACGGCTTCGCCGTATCACGAAAAAGGCGGCGTGCGGAATGTTCCCGAATGGCGTTTGTTTCTCTCAAAAGGCGCGTCATTTTTATATCGCCGCGCTCTGCGTGCCAAACTCGACACTTACACAAGTTGTTTTCGCGTCTACCGCCGTTCGTCGGTGGTTGATTTGCCGATTAAAGAAAAAGGATTTCTCGGCGTGGCGGAAATGCTCGGACGACTTAATTTGAAAGGCGGAAAAATCATCGAATATCCGGCTGTTTTGGAAGTTCGCCTGTTTGGATTTTCCAAAATGAAAACGGCGCGAACCATTTTCGGGCATTTGAAATTGCTTTCCCGACTTTCACAATTACGAATTTTCGGGAAAAACGAGGAAATTGAAACTTCTTTAACAAAAGAAAATCTGAAACCGCAGATTGATACAGACAGACACGGATAATGAAAAATTTTTAAAGACATTTGCCCGCGAAACACGCGAAATCGCTGAAAATAAAACAGAAAACAAAATATTTTTCTTTCCTTTTTCGCGTTATTCGCGTGTTTCGCGGGCAAAAATAAAAAATTATGACACCAACAGCACAACCAGAAAACATCAAATTACCATCAGACCAGGACATTTCGGGCAGAACCTTCGGCGCGGAGGAAATCGCCGCGATAACGGAAGTTTTGCAATCGGGAATTTTAATTACAACCAAAGGCAAATACGGCAAAATGCTCGAAGAAAGTTTTGCCAAAAAATTAGGCGTGAAATATGCGTATGCCTGCAATTCCGGTTCGGCGGCGGTTCACGTCGCTATTGCCGCGATAAATCCGAATCCGGGCGATGAAATCGTAACGACTTCGATAACCGATATGGGCGCGTTGACGCCAATCGTTTTTCAAGGTGCGATTCCGGTTTTTGCCGACGTGAACCCGAAAACTTTGAATGTTACGGCGGAAACGATTGAGAAAGTTTTATCCGACAAAACCAAAGCGATTATCGTTACACATCTGTTCGGAAATCCGTGTGAGATGAAGGCGATTATGGAACTTGCGAACCGGCGCGGAATTCCTGTAATTGAAGACACGGCACAAAGTTTTCTCGCCGAAGTTGACGGCAAATACGTCGGCACAATCGGCACAATCGGCGCGTTTTCGTTTCAGCAAGGCAAACAAATGACGACGGGCGAAGGCGGAATCGTCGTCACCAACGACGATGCGATTGCCCGCCGAATGTATCTTTTTATCAACAAGGCGTGGGGCTATGGCGACGCGAATCCCGACCATTATTTCGCGTCTTTGAATTACCGAATGACCGAACTGCAAGCGGCTCTGGCTTACGAGCAGTTGAAAAAACTTGATTATTCGGTTTCTCAAAGACAAAAAATGGCGGCACTTTTGGACGAGAAACTTGCCGATATTGACGGTATCGAAAGCTATCAACCGGCGAGTGGTTCAACGATGACTTATTGGAAATATTGTTTAAGAGTGGACGATACGAAAATCGAAGACGGTTCGGTCGGACTGGCAAAAGCATTGAAAACTTACGATGTCGCTTCCGCGCCGCGTTATGTCGTCAAACCCGCATTTATGTGTCGTGTTTTTACTGAACAAAATACTTTCGGCGATTCGCATTATCCGTTTAATCTGGCGCGTCCCGAAGCAGTTGATTATTCGCCGGAGAAATTTCCGGGAACATTCAAAGGCTTGCACGACGTTCTCGTTTTGCCTATCAACGAGAAATACGAAGAAAAACACATCGAGTTTCTGGCTTCGTCAATCCGCGAAGCTGTCGAAAACACGAGGAAATAATTAACAGGATGGACAGGATAATCAGGATAAATACTTTTTTATTTAAGATTTGAAGTGAACCTCAAATTTTGATTTAACAAAAACTATCCTGTAAATCCTGTCTATCCTGTTTGAATAAACTTATGAATAAACTCAAATTTGCACTCATCGGAACGGGCGGAATCGCCCAAACCTACGCGCAGGCGTTTCAATCCAGCAATTGCTGTCAACTTGCCGCCGTCGCCGACGTGCGTCGTGAATCAGCCGACGCTTATGCCGAACCGTTCGGCGCGAAAAGTTACGACAATTACAAAAATCTTGCTGAAAATGAAACAGTTGACGCTGTGATTATTTCCACGCCGCCGAACACACATCCTGAAATTGCAATGTATTTTATGCAGCGCGGTGTGAATGTTTTGTGCGAAAAACCGCTTTGCTTGTCGGTTGCCGAAGCAAAACGGATGATTGATTGCGCCGAAAAATCAGGCGTGAAATTCACGATGGCGACAAAGTTTCGTTATGTTGAAGACGTTATCAAAGCGAAATCAATGATTGCATCGGGCGTTTTGGGCGACATTGTGCAGTTTGAAAATGCGTTCACGGCGCGGGTTGATATGTCGAAGCGTTGGAACTCGGATTCTGAAATTTCGGGCGGCGGCGTTTTGATGGACAACGGAACGCATTCGGTTGATATTATTCGCTATTTCTTAGGCGCGATTGCGGAAGTTTTAGCCGTCGAAGCCGGAAACACTCAGGATTTGCGCGTTGACGAAAACGTCAAACTTCTTGCCAAAACGCAAAACGGCGTAATGGCGAATGTTGATTTGACCTGGGGAATCAATAAAGAATTGCCGAATTTCATCAGCATTTACGGCACAAACGGAACGCTTCATATCGGCTGGCAAGCATCGAAATATAAACTAAATTCCAATCCCGATTGGACGGTTTTCGGCAAAGGCTACGACAAAGTTCAGGCGTTCAAAGCGAAGATTGAAAATTTCGCAAATGCGATTCGCGGCACGGAAGAACTGCTGACAAAACCCGAAGACGCGCTCGCGTCCGTCGAAGTCATCGAAGCGGCGTATAAATCGCTGAATCAAAATCTCTGGCAGAAAGTTATTGAGAAAAGCGAAATCGCTTCACGCTAAACGGAAAATTAAACAGGATAGACAGGATTTACAGGATAATTTTCGTGTAAATCAGCATTTAAGTTTTAATCAAAATGCAAGATTTATTAAAGTTTTATCCTGCTTATCCTGTCTATCCTGTTAAAATTTTATGTCTAAAATTCACCCGACAGCAATCATTGAAGACGGCGTAAAAATCGGCGAAGGCACGAGCGTTTGGGACAATGTGCATATCCGGCACGGCGCGAGCATTGGCGAAGAATGTATCGTCGGCGAAAAAACCTATATTGCCTATGACGTGAAAATCGGCAGCCGCGTGAAAATCAACGCGATGGTTTATATCTGCGCGGCTGTTACAATCGAAGACGGCGTGATGATTTCCGCTTCGACGACTTTTACAAATGATAGATTTCCGCGTTCAACCTTTCCCGATTTGAAATCTTTGCGTCCGAGCGAGCCTGACGAACACACTTTGCCGACATTAGTTAAAGAAGGCGCAACAATCGGCGCAGGCTGTATCATCGGCAACGATTTGGAAATCGGACGCTGGGCGATGGTCGGAATGGGTTCGGTTGTTACAAAATCAGTTCCCGATTTTCATCTCGTTTTGGGTTCGCCTGCCCGAAGCGTCGGCGCGGTTTGTAAATGCGGACAACTTTTTCATCGGTTTGAAACGGGCAAGGACAAGCCGTCGCCCTTACAATGTGTTTGCGGCTTGCGTTACGAAATTTGTAAGGGCGACGGTTTATCCTCGCCCGCTTTCGCTGTTCGTGAACTTTCTCTGTAAGGGCGACGGCTTGTCCTCGCCCACTCTTCGATTGTGATTAAATGAATAAACCAACCGACGAAAAATCTGACGAATTATACACTCGAAAAGATTCTCTGCGTTTGCAAGATTTTGATTATGCGTCGCGCCGTGTTTATTTCATCACGATAAATGTTTTGAACCGGAGAACACTTTTCTATAACAAAGAATTTGCCAAAGCCGTCATTGATTGTTTGATTGATTTGCGTGAAAAAATGAAATTCAATCTGTATTGTTATTGCCTGATGCCAGACCATTTTCACGCTCTCATCGGAATTGGCGAATTTGAAAAAGACCTGGGCAAAATCTGCGGCGCATTTAAGAGTTTAACGACGCGAATTTATTGGAAATACGGAAAAGGTCAGCTTTGGCAACGCGGATATTATGACCACATTATTCGTAATGAAACTGATTTTTTTGAATGTTTGAAATATATCAAAGAAAATCCGTTGAAGAAAAATTTAGAAAATTGGGAATTTGTCGGACGGGTTGATTATTCAAAGTGAAAGAACGGGCGAGGACGAGCCGTCGCCCTTACAAAATGAAACGGGCGAGGACGAGCCGTCGCCCTTACGATTATGAATCAAATTGCCATCATCGGAAGCGGTTTTCTCGGTTTGACGCTCGCTTTGCGTCTTAGCGAGGCGGGCGCGAAAGTTACCGTTTTTGAATCCGCGCCGGAAATCGGCGGATTGGCGAGCGCGTGGCAAATCGGCGATGTCGTTTGGGATAAACATTATCACGTTACGCTCCTTTCGGACGCTTTCACGCGGAAAATTGTCGAAGAAATCGGTTTGGGCGATGAATTCAATTGGGTTGAAACGAAAACCGGATTTTACACCGACGGCAAACTCGTTTCGATGTCGAACAGTTTGGAGTTTTTGAAGTTTCCGCCGCTTGATTTGGTTTCTAAACTTCGGCTTGGCGGAACGATTTTTTACGCTTCAAAAGTTAAAGATTGGAAAGCGTTGGAAAAGATTTCGGTTGAAGATTGGCTGACGAAACTTTCGGGCAAAAAGACGTTTGAAAAAATGTGGAAACCGCTTCTCAAAGCAAAATTAGGCGAAGCATACAAAGACACTTCCGCCGCATTTATCTGGGCGACGATTCAAAGAATGTATGCGGCGCGAAATTCGGGTTTGAAACGGGAAATGTTCGGCTATGTGCGCGGCGGTTACGCGCGGGTTTTGGAAAGATTCGGCGAACATTTAACAGAAAAAGGCGTTGAGATTTGTTTGAATCGTCAGGTTTCGGAAATTATCAAGGACGGCGAAAAGCTAAACATAATTTTTAACGCAAAGACGCAAAGGCGCAAAGACGCAAAGGCTTTGGCATTTCAGATTTCAGATTTCAAATTACAAAATAAAGTTCAATCCGCAGGTTTCAAAGACAAAACCGAATTTGGAATTTCTAATTTGAAATCCGAAATACCGGACGAAGACCAAAGACCAAAAACCGAAGACCGATTCGACCAAATAATTCTAACTTGCCCGTCAAACGTCGCCGCGAAAATTGTCCCGCAATTAACCGAAGCCGAAAAACAAAAATTGAATGATGTAAAATATCAAGGTATTGTTTGCGCGTCCGTGTTGATGAAAAAATCTTTATCGAATTTTTACGTTACGAACATCACGGACGAAACACCATTCACGGGAATTATCGAGATGTCTGCGCTCGTTGATAAATCGGAGTTCGGCGGCAACGCGCTCGTTTATTTACCGAAATACGTTGCGCCTGACGATGAATTATTTGAAAAGACGGACGCTGAAATCGAAGGAATGTTTTTGTCTGCATTAGAAAAAATGTATTCTCATTTTGACAGAAAAGATGTTTTGGCTTTTAAGATTTCGCGCGTTCGACAAGTTTTTCCGATTCCGACGCTGAATTATTCGGAGAATTTGCCGGACGTGATAACGTCGCTCGAAGATATTTTCGTCGTCAATTCGGCGCAGATTACCAACGGAACTTTGAATGTGAACGAAACCGTTCAATTGGCGGAAAGATTTTTGGAGAAAATTTCACCACACAGGCACATAGAAAATATAGAAAAGCCAAATCAAACAGCTATGTGAACTATGTTTCGATGTGGTTTAAACTTTTATGAAACCGATTGCAAGTTTATCTTTAGACCTCGACAACAAATGGTCGTATATGAAAACGCACGGCGACGCGGGTTGGGAAGACTTTCCGTCGTATCTCGACGTTGTTGTGCCTCGCGCTGTGCAGTTTTTGAAAGAGAGGGATTTGAAAATTACGTTTTTTATTGTCGGGCAAGACGCGGCGCGAAAAGAAAATCAGGAGGCACTGGCGCAAATTTCCAATGCGGGACACGAAATCGGCAATCACAGTTTTAATCACGAGCCGTGGCTTCATCTTTATTCAAAACAAGAGTTAATTGACGAATTTCAAAAAACGGAAGATGCAATTGCAAATTTTACCAATCAAACGCTCGTCGGCTTTCGCGGTCCCGGATACAGTTTGTCGCCGACGGTTTTGGAAGTTCTCACTGACAGAAATTATGAATATGATTGCTCGACTCTGCCGACTTATATCGCGCCTTTGGCAAGAGCCTATTATTTTTTCAAATCGCCGGAAATGAGTGATGAAGAACGCGAAAAACGCAAAAAACTTTTCGGTAAGTTCAGCGATGGTTTTCAAACGCTGAAACCTTTTAAATGGCAAATCGGCGATAAATCGCTGGTCGAGATTCCGGTTACGACTTTGCCCGTTTTCAAAACGCCGATTCACGCAAGCTACGTAATTTATCTTTCGACATTTTCAAAAGCGTTGGCTCGGACTTATTGGAAAACGGCGGTTGAAATGTGCAAACGGACGGGAACGCAATTAAGTCTGCTGCTTCACCCGCTTGATTTTTTGTCGGGTAAAGACGCGCCCGAACTGAAATTTTTCCCCGCGATGAATTTGCCGCTTGAAGAAAAATTAGAATTCGTCGGCGAAATTTTGGAGATGCTCGGCGATAAGTTTGAAATCGTCAATATGCGGCGACACGCTGAAATTGCGGCGAATGAAACTTTGTCTAAAAAATATTTAACCGCTGAGGACGCAGAGAAAATTCAAACAGGATTGACGAGATAGATAAGACGCAAATGGATTAAAGACTTAGCGTCCTCAGCGTCCTCTGCGGTTAAAATAAAATGAAAAATCCAGCCGACAAATCGCTTAAACTAACCCGCGTCAACTGCTGTATCTGCGAAACCGGCGACGCGGAGAAAATCGGCGCGGGCGAAGATTTTGAATATCGCACGAGCGGCGATGTTTTTGCGGCGATGCAGTGCAATTCGTGCGGTCTGGTTTATCTCAATCCACGCCCTGACGTTTCGGAATTTGAAACGATTTATCCGCCGACTTACCACGCTTTTGATTTTTCCGAAAAAGATTTCGGCATCGTTTATAAAATTCGTTCGCGGCTTGAAGCAAAAAGGCTTTTGTCCTGGTGTGAAGATTTGCCGTCCGATGCGCGGATTTTGGATGTCGGATGCGGCGATGGTTTTCACTTGAAGCTATTGCGTGATTACGGTAAAAAATCCTGGCAATTGGAAGGGGTTGATTTGGACAAACGCGCTGTGGAAATGGCGGAAAAATCCGGCTTGAAAGTTCATCCCGGAAGCGTTGAAGAACTCGATTTGCCGGAAAATTCTTACGATTTGGCATTTATGATTCAAACGATTGAACACGTCGAAAAGCCTGATGCGATTTTGTCGGCGGTCAAAAGAGTTTTGAAAAAAGGCGGAAAACTTGTCATTGTTACGGATAATACCGATTCGATTGATTTCGGATTATTCAAGAAAAGCTATTGGGGCGGCTATCATTTCCCGCGTCATTGGAATTTGTTTAATTGCAAATCTTTGAGCAAGTTGGCGAAAAAAGTCGGCTTTGAAATCGTGGATTTAACGACGCAGGTTAGTCCGGTAAATTGGGTTTATTCGATTCACAATGCGCTGGTTGATAAACGTGCGCCGCAATTTTTGATAAATCAATTTACGCTCAAATCAACTGTTTCACTGTCGGCTTTTACGTCGCTCGACATTGTGCTGCAAAAACTCGGGAGAGGCGCGTTGCTGCGGGCAATTTTACGGAAGAAATGAAACCACAGCTTTACACAGATTAACGCAGATTAAGAAAAAAATCTTATCCTGTAACTCCTATTCATCCTGCCGAAATTTATCTGAGTTAATCTGTGTAGACGCGAAGCGGGATGGTTAATTTTTCTTATTCAAACTTTATAAACTTTATGAAAAACGAAAAACCAATCGCAATTATCGGCGCGGGACTGGCGGGTTTAACCGCCGCGAATTTTCTGCACAGTCGGAATGTGCCGTTTATTTTATATGAAGCGGGCAAAAAAATCGCCGGTTTAGCCGCGAGTTTTAAAGACGCAGAAGGCTTCAGTTATGACTTCGGAGCGCATTTTATCACCAATCGCCTTGCCGGTGCCATTGGCGTCGGCGACGAATGTTTGACCGTCAAACATTACGGCGAAGCGGTTTGGCTCGACGGGAAAATTTATTCGTATCCGTTCGGTTTGGTAAAAATTCCGCGGATGACTTTAAGCGGAATTAAAAGCAAACTCGGCGGCAACGGACACGCGCCGAAATCCGCGGCGGATTGGTTTCGCAAAAGTTATGGCGCGGCTTTAGCGGATGAAGTCGCGCTGCCTTTAATCGAAGCGTGGTCGGGCGCGGCGGCTGAAGATTTGTCTTCTGCCGTTGGTGAAAGTCTGCCGGGAAGCATCGGAAAAACTTTGTATTTGAAAGCGGCAAGCAAACTGACAGGTCGCGCCGTCGCCGTTGGGTATAACCGCGAAATGCCCGAAAAAGCAAGCGTTTATCACGTTTATCCCGAAAAAGGCGTTTCGACTTTGTGCGAAAAGCTCGCCGAAGGTATCGAAGACAAAATCAAACTCGAAACTCCGGTCGAAGAAATTCTGGTCGAAAATGAAAAGGTCGTCGCCGTCAAAGCAAAAGGCGATTTTCAAGAAGTTTCCGCCGTCATCAGCACCGCGCCCGCGAATATCCTGGCGAAACTCGTTAAAGGCACAAACGCGCTGGAAAGTTTTAAAAACTTTCGCTATCGCCCGATGATTTTCGTCAATATGAAATTTGACGGGCGCGGGCTTCTGCCCGACACGGTTTTGTGGTTTCCCGAAAATGAATTTCCATTTTTCCGTCTGACCGAAGCGACGCTTTCGATGCCGTGGCTCGCGCCGGAAGGCAAGACAATTATCACGGTTGACATCGGCTGCGAAAAAGGCGATGAATTTTGGGAAATGGACGAAGACAAATTGACGGAACTTTGTCTCGACAATCTGACGAAAATTATTCCGAATGTGCGGGGAAAATTTCTCGGTGCAAAAGTTTTGAAAACGCCGATTGCATATCCGGTTTTTCTCAACGAATACGAAGAGGCGAGAAAGAATTTTGAAAAATCAACGAACATCGAAAATCTTCTGAGCATCGGGCGCAACGGCGAATTCGCGCATATTTTTATGGAAGACGTTTATTGGCGAACCAGAAAAAAAGTCGGGCATTTAATCGAAACGCAATGAAAAACGAACCCGCCGACAGAGAATCAATTGCCGCTTGGTTGCGCCGCCATTTTGTCGTCTTGCCGATTATTTTGCATTTGACGATAACTTTGCCGCTTGCCTGTTTCCTGAACATTTGGATGGACGAAGCCTCGACGCTCTACACGACGCGAAACGGGTTTTTCCATACATTGAACAATGTTTTTGCCGACGAAAAACAAGCTCCGCTTTATTTTTTAATTCTGAGTATTTGGCGAATGTTTGGCGATTCGATTTTTTTTGCACGGCTTTTTTCAATTATATGCGGTGCGTCGGCGATATTTTTTTTCCATCGTTTAGCCCGCCGGTTTTTTGATGAATTCGCCGCAAACTTTATTGTCGTTTTATTTGCAATTCATCCGTATCTGATTTGGGCAAGCGTTGAAATTCGCGGTTACTCGTCGGTGATTTTGCTTTCGGTTTTGCTGCTGAAATTGTTTTTTGAAGGTTTTTCAGATACGGACGACGTTTCCCGCAAAAGCGCAAATGTGCAAAGAAAAGCGCAAATCTATTTCGTTGCGACTTCAATAATCGCGCTTTACACGAGTTACTATCTGGGCTTTTTGCTAGTCGGCGGTTTTGTCGCGCTGCTCGTTGTGCGACGTTTTCAAGCGGCGCGAAACTATTTTCTGCAAATGCTCGTAGTCGGCGCGTGTATTCTGCCGCTTTTGTGGATTATTTGGCAGCAGTTTGCAATAAACACGAGTGGTTTTACGGCGGAAAAATCAATCGTCGAAGGCATACGGATTCTTTGGCATCACGCTTTTACTTTAACTTTCCCGATTGAACCCGCGCCCGCCGAATCATCCGTTATTTCCATTATCAGAATCTGGTTTATTCGTTTGACAGCCGCGGCGGTTGTTTTTCTGCTCATCAAAAATAAGTTTCGTGCCGCAAGCGAAAAAGTTTTGATGTTTGGAACAATAACGACGGTCGTCATCGCATTTTTGCTGACCGCTTACTTTTTGCTCGGCACGGGATTTGTCGCGTTTCGCCACGTCGCCGTGCTTTTTGTGCCGCTTGTTTTATTTTTGGGCGTGCTTTTAACCGACGTTTTGCCGCGCCGATATTTAATAATTTTCGCCGTTGTTTTGGCTCTTTTATTTCCGTATTCTAAAATTTTTAAACAATATCCGAATTTCGCCAAACGCGGCGATTGGGCGCGAATCGCGCGATTTATCGAACAAAACGAAAAACCGAATCAGCCGATTATTATTTTTCAAAACTACGATGCGCTGACGCTTCCGTTTCACTATCGCGGCATAAATAAAATTTTGCCGGACGAAAATTTTTTCGCCTGGAGCGCGGAAAATTCCTATTCAAACGAAAACGCATTTGCCGACCAAACAACATTTGTCATCTCCGAAATTCCGCCCGAAGCAAATGAAATTTGGCTGGCAACCGAAGAAGTTTGTCAAACGGCGGAAACTAAAGCCGCGTGTCGCCCGTTGGAAAATTTTGTGGAAGCAAACTACACTGTTATCGAAACAAAAGATTTTTATTTGGAAAGACTTAGGCTTTTGAGGAGAAAGTAAATGATTGACGAAAATTTGATTACCTTAAACCAGCCGGAAGAAAAACCGCCCGTCAGATGTGCCGAATGCGACCGCCTGATGGATCATTATAATGTGTTTATCAGCCCGACCAACGAAGAAAAAGTTGTTTGCTGGGAATGTTTGGGACGCGAAGAGAAAGGCTTTTTTACAAAACGCGGCTGGCGGCGCGAAGCACGGCACGGCAATATTCCGCGATGAAAACCAATTACGAATTTCAAATTACGAATTACGAATTGCTTGATAACACAGTTTCGTAATTTGAAATTCGTAATTCGTAATTGAACGTATGGCTATCAGAAAAATCACCGAATATCCCGAAGAAGTTCTCGCCGAAGTCGGCAAATCCGTTACTGTTTTTGACGAAGAACTGGAAAATTTGTGCGCGGATATGTTTGAAACGATGTATGACGCGGAAGGTGTGGGCTTGGCGGCGCAGCAAATCGGTTTGAATCTGCGTCTGTTCGTGATGAATTGCGAAGGAATAAAATTAGTCGCCGCAAATCCTGAAATTATCTCCAAAGAAGGTGAGCAATCCGGTCAAGAAGGCTGTCTTTCGGTCGGCAAAGTTCCGGCGGTTGTGGCACGGGCTAACAAAGTTACATTAAAAGCCCAAAACGCTAAAGGTGAATGGTTTGAGCAAGCAGCCGAAGGTCTGGCGGCGCGTTGTTTTCTGCACGAAACCGACCATTGCGACGGCAAACTTTTTATTGACCATCTGCCGAAGTTGCGGCGCGAGATGGTTGTTAAAAGATTTATGAAAGAGAAAAAATGGAAATAAAATTTTTGATTTATGAACGTCTTAAACCGTATTAAATTAAAAATTTCTCGCGGCGAATATGCTTTTTCCGACCACAGCGTTTTTGATAAGCTGCAACTTTACGGTATCACGCACGACGATATTTTGAATGCGATTTACACTTGTGAATCCGTCGTCAAACAAACTAACGACGTTCGCGGGACGAGATATGTTATACTCGGTTACGCGCTAAACGGAACGCCGATTGAGGTCGTTTGCCGATTTTATAATGAAAAAATTTATTTTATAACCATTTACGATTATGAGTAAGAAATGTCCGATTTGTGACGGTCAATTGATTGACAAAGAAATTTCCAAAACATTTAAGCGTTACGGGCAAAAATTTACGTATCGTAACATTAAAGCCGAAGTTTGCCAAAAATGCGGCGAAAGATTCTTAGACGGTCCAACTGTTATCAATATCGAACATGAAATCAAAGAAAGAGTTTTTGAAAAAGCCGCGTAAGTTTTGAAAGTCAAACAGTTGATTTCAGATTTGTCTGCACAGTTAAAAGCAAAATGGCGGCGCAAACGGAAATTGACGCGCTAACCAAAAACGGAACGATTGGGCTGTCAAACATATTCCACAACGCGCCGAAAATAAGCGACGCGGGAAAAACCGTGATGCTGAAAGCCAGGTTGTAAAATCCGTAAGCCGTGCCGCGTTTTTCTTTTGGAACTAAATCTGCAACGAGGGCTTTTTCCGCGCCCTCGGTCAAACCGAAATAAATGCCGTAAATCAAAAATAACGCCCACGCCTGCCACGCCGAACTCACAAAAGCAAAGCCTGCATAGACAAGCGCGTATAAAATCCAACCCGAAAAAATCAAAGTTTTGCGTCCGATTCTGTCCGACAAATCTCCGAAAATCAAAGAACTCACGACCTTGCTGAGGTGCAAACCCATCCACAAAAGCGGCAAAACAGTAATCGGAATACCGGCTTGTTCAGCACGGAGAAGCAGAAAAGCGTCGGTTGAATTCGACAGCGTGAAAAGCGCGACGATAATTAACAGACGTTTGAAATTGCCGTCAAATTCTTTTAAGGAAAGTTTGATTTTCGGCTGCTCAATTTTGGTGGAAACTTCTTTCGGGCTTTCAATGACGAAAAAAACGATGACGAACAAGCCGATAACGACGGGAATTGAAGCGTAAAGAAAAACTTGTTGATATTCCCGTGCCGTTGGATTGCTGGTGTCAGCGGCAAAATAGGAAAGCAAAATAAAAGCGACAATCGGACCAATAACCGCGCCGAGATGGTCGGCGGCGCGATTAAAACCGAATGCCAGACCGCGTTTTTCTTCCGGCACGCTTGCCGCAATAATCGCATCACGCGGC
The DNA here is from genome assembly GCA_050998795.1 of Pyrinomonadaceae bacterium. GTDB lineage: Bacteria > Acidobacteriota > Blastocatellia > Pyrinomonadales > Pyrinomonadaceae. Next base: position 11,091 of record JBPCPU010000123.1, on the reverse strand, counting down.
GCACCGCGAATGCCTTTGCCGACTCTGTCGGTTACGCGAACGAACAAAACCTGCTGCCAACTTCCGACAAACGCGAGAAGCGGGCGCGCAATACTCGCCAGCGAATAACCGAGAAAGACGGGAAATTTTCTTTTCTCGAATCTGTCGCTCAGATAACCGGAAAAAAGTTTGAGAAAAGCGGCAACCGATTCGGCAAAACCTTCGATTAAACCAATAATAAACGGCGACGCTCCCAAAGTTAAAGCCAGAAATGCGGGCAAAAGCGGGTAGATTATATCGCTTGAAGTATCGTTTAAAAGACTGACGAGGCTGAGCGCAAGGACATTTCCCGAAAGACTTTTGTAGCGTTGGAGATAGCGTTTGATTTGGACAAACATGGGTAGAGTTTTTTGAACAAAGACGAATTTTGCAAGTTGGCAGCGGCACCAGGCAGTCAGCAGTAAAGTTTCAACTGCCGGACTGCTACTGCCTTCTGCCGACTGTTTTCCGCCCTTGCTCACGCGCGGGCTTCTGCCTTTGTCGGATTCAGCGGGATTTTTTGATTGTCGGCTGCGGTTTGTCGGAAGTATTATCAGCAGTTCCAAACCACCACAGCGAAACGCCGCCGACAACGGCAATCAGCAATATAAGCGCGACAATCGCCGCCCGAACTGCCATCTTTATGGCGCGTTTCAAAACGAAAAACGTAACTGCCGCCACCGCAATCATAAAAAGTGCAAAAATTATCGCTGCAATTGTCATATTTTAATTTGTTTTTTCGGTTAACGCTTTTTCCAGTTCATCCAAATCTTCTTCGCTGAAAGCCGTGTCCTGCGCCGGAAGGCGAAAATTTCCGTCCGCCCAATCGCCAAAGTCAATCAGTTTGCAACGCTCGGAACAAAACGGGCGAAATTCGTTCCCGTTGTATTCGGTTTCTTTTTTACAAGTCGGACATTCTACAATCGGCATAAGGTTTTAATAAAGTAAGATTTTAACATAGGAAGTAGAAAAGTTGAACGGTAAATTTATTTTTTAACCCAAGTTGCCGGTTATGGAATTAATGAAAGATTTTACTGCGGAAACGCGGAGTTTTCGTCGGGTTTCGCCGGGAAAAGACAAAAACTCTGCGTCCCGGCGGTGAAAAAATCGTAACCGGCAATTCGGTTTTTTTAGATTGGTTTAATTGTAGTTTTGATTGTTGTTTCTAAATCACCGACATTTGCTCGGGAAATTTAAATTGCAAATTTAAACCACAGATTTACACAGATTAACTCAGATGATAAGAAAGATTTGAAAAAGCGGATACTATCATAAAAATATCCGGTGTTTATCTGTGTCAATCTGTGGTTTAAAATATACTTTGATTTTGTCCAATTACTTAATGCTATAATGCGCTATCTATTTTATGATTGAGGCAGGAAAAAGATTCGGAAATTACGAGATATGTTCGCTGCTCGGGACAGGCGGAATGGGTGAAGTTTATCTGGCGGAAGACATTCGGCTTAATCGCAAGGTCGCCGTCAAATTTCTCAACCCGGAGTTGAGCAAAAATCAAGAACACCTGCATCGTTTCATTCGGGAAGCCCGCGCTGCCTCCGCTCTGAATCATCCGAATATTCTGACCGTTCACGATATTGGACAAACAGACGACGCGAATTTTATCGCCACCGAATTTGTCGAAGGGGAAAGTTTGCGCGAGCGATTTGCCGAAAATCAAAACGAATTAATTGAAGTATTGGACATCAGTCTTCAAATTGCATCGGCTCTCGCGGCGGCGCACGAAGCGGGAATCGTTCACCGCGACATCAAGCCGGAAAATATAATGATTCGGCGCGATGGATTGGTGAAAATTCTCGATTTCGGATTGGCAAAATTAACCGAAAAACGAAAAGCGAATGCCGAAGACGAAACGGAAATTTTAGCGAACACCGCGCCCGGAATGATAATGGGAACGCCCAATTATATGTCGCCGGAACAAGCCCGCGGAAAAGAAACGGACGGACGAACCGATATTTGGAGTTTCGGCGTGATGCTTTATGGAATGCTGACGCGCCGTTTGCCGTTTGCCGGTGAAACAATGGGCGATGTGATTGCCGCGATTCTGAAAAGCGAACCTGAACCGCTTGGTAAGTTTAATCTGGAAATTCCGCCGGAACTCGAAAGAATCGTTTCTAAAATGCTGGCAAAAGACCGCGAAGACCGTTATCAAACGGCAAAGGATTTGCAGATTGACCTCAAGCGTCTGCGAAAGCAAATCGAACTCGGCGCGGAAATTAAAATTGACACTCCGGCAAAAAACCAAATTGAATCGGGCGGCGAAAATCCGACACAAATTCTCGTTGCTCAACCGACTTTGAAAACAGGATTTGTCGGAGAACTTAAACGGCGCAAAATCATCTTTGCAATGATTTTTTTGACGGTTCTGGTCGGCATTATCGGCGCGCTTGCCTGGCGGTTTAATAAAAGCGATGATAAATCCGAAACTCCGTCAAATATCGCTATCGTAACCGATTCTCCAAAATCCGTTCCCGACCCGATAAAATTTTACTGGCAAATGACGGAAGCCGAACAGTTGGCTTTTATTCTCGAACGGGCGCGGCATATCCAAACTCTGATTGGCGACGAGCCGACCGAATTTGACGAAGAAGCGTTGCGGGCAATTAAAGTTGAAATTGACTATTATGTTGAAAAAAAAGACAACTTATCGCAAAAGCCGTTTGAAGAAGGAATGCGCGTCATTTACGGACGCGCCAGCCAGTATGCGCCGACAATTACACGGGCGTATGAAGCGCGGCAAATTGCGCCCGTCTTAGGTTTATATCAAGCGATGGTCGAATCGGAATATCACGATTGTTTGACTTCACCAATCGGCTCGGTCGGATTGTTTCAATTCCAACCGGAAACGGCGCGAGAATACGGTTTGATGCCGAAAGATTACTGCAATGTGGAAAAACAAGCGGACGCGGCAGCGCGTTATATGTCGAATTTAACCAGCGATTTTGGTAACGGGAAATCGAGCGCGACACTCGGCTTGCTCGGTTTTGTGATAGGCGAAAATGCTGTGCGTAAATACTTGCGCCAACTGCGCGAACGCGGCGTTACGGAACAAAATTTTTGGGTAATTTTTCGTTACCGCAACGATTTTAAAGAACCTTTATCACCGGAGGGAAGGCGATATTTGCCGCGTTTTTTCGCCGCTGCCATTATCGGTGAAACGCCGAAGGAATTTGAACTTTCCACGCCGCCGCTGACGACTTTGCGCGAAAGCCGTAAATAACGTCAGTTCGGGAAAAGAAATGATAGCCGCAAGAAGACACAAAAAACACAAAAAAGATTTTTTTTAATCTTCAATTTTTGCGATTTCTGCGCCTTTTTGCGGCTAATCTTTCGATGCTTTTGCTTATCCCGAACTCACGTTAAATAGTGATTTTCGTCTAAACGTCAACCAATTCGGCAAAGCGCGATTTTATCTTTCCCGCCTTTGTGGTAAAAATAAAAACCAATGAACTACGAAAAAGCGAAAGAAGCGGCTGATTTTATCCGCTCGAAATACGAAAAAGAAATAAAAGTCGCGCTTGTTTTGGGAAGCGGACTCGGCGCGTTTGCCGATGAAGTAGAAAACAAAGTCGTTATTCCTTACGAAGAAATTCCGCATTTCCAAAAATCAACCGTTCAAGGACACGCCGGACAACTTGTGTTAGGCGAAGTCAACGGCGTTCCGGTTGCCGTCCAACAAGGTCGTTTTCATTATTATGAAGGTTACAAAATGGCGCAGGTTATTTTCCCCGTCCGCGTTTTCGGCGTGTTGGGCGTAAAAAGTTTGGTTCTGACAAATGCGGCGGGAAGTGTTGACACGGATTTTAAGCAAGGAACTTTGATGTTAATTCGTGACCATTTAAATTTAATGGGCATAAACCCTTTGCGCGGCGCAAATGACGAGCGTTTCGGTGTGCGATTTCCCGATATGACGGAAGTTTATTCACTCGAATATCAGGATATTGCGCTTGCCGCAGCCAAAGAAATGGCAATCGAAAAAGCGGAAGCGGAAGAACAAAGAAGCGGTAAAAAACAGGAAACACATCGAATTTTGCGGCGCGGCGTTTATTGCGCTCTGTCAGGTCCGAGTTATGAAACGCCTTCCGAAATTAGAATGCTGCGGCTTTTAGGCGCGGACGCGGTTGGGATGTCAACCGTTCCCGAAGCGATTACGGCGCGGCATCAAGGAATAAAGGTTTTGGGCATTTCCTGCATTACAAATTTAGCGGCGGGCATTTCCGATGAAACAATAAATCACGAAGAAGTTATGGAAACCGGAAATAAAGTTTCGGCGGTTTTTAAGGAGTTGCTTCGACGAATTGTGCCGAAACTTTGTCCTTAGTCCTTCGTCTTTTGTCCTTAGTGTCTGATTGTGAAATTGAATTTTTGACAGGTGAATTTAAAGATGGCGAAAACTAATTTTGAGAATTTGCGGGTTTATCAATTATCTGAAAACTTAGCAGATAAAATTTGGGATATTGTTATTGGTTGGGACAATTTTGCAAAAGATACTGTTGGAAAACAGATTGTTCGTTCAGCCGATTCAGTTAGAGCAAATATTGCTGAAGGCGAAGGACGCGGCAGTTTTCAAGACAATCGTCGTTTTATAAAAATTGCACGAGGCTCGCTGCAGGAAACACAGCATTGGCTGCGACGCGCTTTCAAACGAAATTTATTAACGAAAGAACAAGTTGAAACATTGAAACCGATGATTGAAAAACTTGCGCCAACGCTCAACGCATATTTAACTTCAATCGGAAAACAACCAACAGCGAAGGACAAATGACGAAGGACAAAGGACAATGATAATCGGAATATGCGGCGGAACAGGTTCGGGAAAAACGACAGTTGCGCGAAAAATCGTGCAAGAAGTCGGCGCGGAAAATGTTGTCCTTGTCGAGCAGGATTCGTATTACAGAAATCTCGCCGATATGCCGCTTGACGAACGCCGCCAGGCAAATTTCGACCATCCCGATTCGATTGACAGCGAAATGCTGATGAATCATATCAAGCGGCTGAAAAACGGACAGTCAATCGAGATGCCGGTTTATGACTTTAAATCACACACGCGAAGCGATAAAACCGAACATATTGAACCGAAACCCGTTGTTATCGTCGAAGGTATTTTGATTTTTTCCGACTCGCGCGTGTTGAGTTTGCTCGATGTCCGGGTTTTTGTTGATACGCCCGACGATATTCGATTTATTCGTCGTTTGCAGCGCGACATTAACGAGCGCGGACGCACCGTCGAATCGGTTATCGTGCAGTATTTTACAACCGTTCGCCCGATGCACTTTGATTTTGTCGAGCCGTCGAAACGCCACGCCGACATTATCATTCCCGAAGGCGGACAGCCGCACGTCAGTATTGATTTTTTGTGCGGATTAGTGCGCGAAAAACTTCCCCGGGAACAAAAGGAAACAATTACAGCGTGAACGATAAAAACTTAAAAGAATTAATCGAATCAGCCAAAAACGTGCGCGAAAAAGCGTGTGCGCCATATTCAAATTTTAAGGTCGGCGCGGCTGTACAGACGAAAAGCGGGAAAATTTTCACCGGCTGCAACATCGAAAACGCTTCTTACGGTTTAACGATGTGTGCCGAACGGGTGGCGATTTTCAAAGCCGTCTCCGAAGGCGAAAAGGAATTTTCCCGCATCGCGGTTGTCGCCGACACCGACGAACTCACGCCGCCGTGCGGACCTTGCCGACAAATTATCTGGGAATTTTGCGGCGATATTCCTGTTACGCTTGCTAATTTGCAAGGCAAAACCGAAACTCTGCAAATGAAGGAACTTCTGCCACGCGCTTTTGACGGGAAATTTTTGGAATAGTTGAAGGCTGCAAATAATTGATTTCCGAGCGCAATTTTTCCGAAACTTTAAAGGTTATTTTCTCCTGAACTTCGATAATATTCAAAAACGGCTGGTCGAGTCGGATTCCCCAAACTTGTGTGCCGTCGGTTGTCTTGATAAGTTCGACGCTCGTCATTAAATTTTCTTTTACAACTCTGATTCTACCGGTTAAAACCGCCGCAACTCCGAGCGTTTCGCCGACTTCTTTGGCGTCCGCGTCTTTGTTTTTGTAACGAAATACCGTATTGCGGGCTGTTACTTTAAGACCGGAAATGCAGGAAATACTGTTGATAAAACTTTCGGTTAATCCGTCGGCTAAATATTCGAGTTCCGCGTCGTTACTTTTGTTGTCGAGCGGCAGAACGGCAATTGAATCGAAAATAAATTTCTCTGAAATTTTATCAATTTGCAAATGATTGTTGTCGGGCAAATGCTTTTTCCATTTACCGTCGCCAACCGCTTTGACCGATGAGACAAAACGATAACCGCTGCCTTGAACGGTTTCGATAAAAGGCTCGGTTCTATCAGCATTTAACAAACCGCGCAGCTTTGAAATATGAACCGCGAGATTTCCTTCTTCGACAAAACTGTCGTTCCAGACTTTGGCAAGAATTGCTTCTTTGGTAACAATTTCGCCGCAATTTTCAACCAAAAACTGAAGCACGTCAAAAGTTTTCGGCGTTAATTCAATATATTCCCGGTTTTTTGTAACTCTTCTTTCTGTTGTGTTGAGATAACATTTTCCAAATTTATAAACTCGCATATCGGTGAAAAACCTCCTGTAGTTTTTATACGATTTCAAATTTCAGATTTCAGATTCCAAATTAAATAAGGTCTGATATGTCAATAATCGGCGGAACTTCTATGACATATTTATTGAGCGGAATCCGTGTTAAGAATCAAATTTTGGATCGTTGGCAGATAGTAGCATAGTTTTATTCAAAAGCGGCAAAAATTTAAGAATAATTAAGACTGTTTAAGAACCGTTAAGAACCGTTAAAAACAATTAATCTCAGTTAAAGACTTTCACAAACCCTTAGTAATAATCTGTTCTCGCGGCAAGGTTTGATTGTCGGGGCAAATTCCGTTTGGAGATTTAACGCCTCTGAAATCAAAACATTCAGCCGAGGTCTAAAAATTAAAGAAGGAGAAATATTCTGTATGAAAAGGAAAATTATTCCGGCGATTATCGCATTTATCGGATTGAGCAGTCTTGCCATTTTGGGAAGTTCGCCCAAATTTGTCAGCGGCATACTCGATTCCGTGCAAAACAATCCGATTACGAGATTATTTTCATCTGAGGTTCAAACCGAATCTCAAAAAACTACCGATGGTTCTAACGGGAAAATCGAAAACAGAGCGAACTTTTCGCAAAACGTATCAATGAAAGATGCGGAAACTCCGCCCGCGCAAGTTCCCGAAGTGATACTTTGGCGCGTAATTTTCAGTCTTCCCGAAAAACTCGAAAAAGCCGCAGAAAAAGCGCGACAGGCAGGTCAAGACGATTCGCTTTGGACAAACTATTTTGTTCGTCAGGGCGGACTTTCACCTGCCGGCAGTCAGGCTCTAACGGAAACATCTTCGGCATATCTTAATGAAATCGCGCCGCTTAATGAAAAAGCCAAAACGATTGCCGAAGAATGGCACAGAAAAAATCTGTCGAAACCGACGATTAGCAGCGACGAAAAGCCTTTGTCAAAACCTTCGCCGCCTGCCGAACTCGTCGAATTGCAAAGGCAAAAAGACGAAATTGCAATGCGTTATAAAGATGATTTAAGGAACGCCGTCAGCGAAGAAGAATTTGCAAAATTCTCCAAATTTGTCAACGGAGATTTTGCCAAAGGATTTGCTTTACAGGAAGGTTCACCGCCGATTGATGTGGATTCACAAATTAAAAAGCAAAATAATAGTCTAACGCCATTTAATGAATCCATTCCTTCGCGGAAACAACCGACAGGAGGTAACAACAAATGAAAAAACTCTTAATTTTTCCGCTTAGTTTCATAATTCTTATGTTTTTAGCGATAAACGGTTTTTCGCAATTCAGTTATCCGCCATATGTGTGGGGATATTCGATAATTTTGTATGACAATAGTCCGCCTCAACTGGTTTCAGGATTTGTTTATACGGAATTACAATTCTGGGAATATCCTTATCCGGGAGAAGATTTCGATCCGTTTAATTACGATACGCTTTACAGAACTGATAACCCGGAAAGTCCTCTGGAGGATGGATATACTCGCGGTTTTGAGGATATTTTCCCGGCATCAGGATATTTTGATGTATATTCCGCGCAAAGCGGTCGTACTTACTGTGTTTTTACCGACCACAGATATGTGTATGTAGAATATAACTATTATCTTGAGCGTTGGGTTGATAGGTATTTTCGTCATGTCTATAACACCCAAGCCTGCCACACTTTCCCCGTTCCGGCAACACCGACACCCACGCCGCCGATTTGTACTCCTTTGACCAATGGTTCATCACCGTTAAGTGATAGTCCTTTAGTTCCGTGTCCGACACCCACACCAACTCCGACACCAACTCCGACACCAACGCCAACTGTAGTTAGTGTTACATTTGCACAAGTTAATGCGTCTACCGAACCGATTAGTCAAAATCCAATGGTTAATCCGTATAATCCGGGTATCGGGCAGCGTATTTTCCCTGATAACGATGTTCCGCAGGACGGAGTTAACAGACGCTTGGTTCGCGTAACCGCAACTCTTTCGCAGCCGATTCCGAATGTTCAGGTTTATTTCAGAAACTTTGATCTGGACGACCCGGCAGCCGATCCGATTATTGATCCCAACGGTAATCTTGGAAACGACAATAATGGAATGCCGATGGCAGGAACTTTGAGTATGTGTACGGCAACGTCGGACGGATGCTGGGCATCAACTAATGCAAGCGGTATTGCTATTGTTGAATTCACGGTTACAAGACAACCCGGAGACAATTTTGCAATTGCGGCAGGCATCATTCCAGCCGAAGTCGGCGCGGTGAATATGAATGGAATTGATTTAATCAATGGAAGCGGTCAAACTATTCCAACTTCTTGCAGCACCGAACTTGTGTGCCGAAGTCAAATGCTGACAGTTTGGCGCAGACTGCACATCGAAGTTGATTCGATGGGCGAGGCAACAGGTAATAAAGTAACTGGCTATTTGGCTGAAGATCGAAAGGTCGGAACGGGAACAAAAACTTTGCAAGTTACGGTTAACCCTCCGTTGGAAGTCAATCGGTTTGAGAATGGCAGAATGGTCATTAACGGCAGGTCATATCCGGTAGTTGACGCAACTTCAACACAGGATGCGAATACCGCTGATACAGTAACAATTCGTGTTAACTCAGTATTCAATATTACGATGACAACTCCATTTACGTTGTATGACGACGATGATATGGATGATGAAGATGTTGGAAATCTCAACGGCGATGAGGGCGATGATGTTCCTGAGCCCAATAGAACAATGTTAAGTTCAGTTGACATGCCTTGCCCTAATGCAATTACTGGCAGTAATTGCAATGAATTTGCTTCAGCCTATATTACTCCCTTAGAGGATATAACAGGAAATCAAGGAAATGTTACATTTTTTGTAAATGTCACTGACACTGATGTAAATAATCTTGTTCAAGCCTATTTTCAAAATAAAAACACAGAAGCTAGTCAAGAATTCTGGACAATATATTTGTTTGGAACTTATCAATACGAGAACTCTGAGGATTCCGATCCTGATGAAGACGCGGCTACTTATGGGATAACTGGAACAATTGAGTCAACGATATTTTTAGAACTTGCCAGAGCAAGGGAATATGAGGACATTGATCGTGTAAGACCGCCAGGGATAGATGTTTGGAGAAATAGACCTATTGGGAATAAGTTTACAACTGTGCATGAAATTGGACATTTGTTTGGCTGCGGTCATTTTGATGGTGGAACGGCAACAACCGACTATGGCGTAATGGGATTAAGTACTACTAGAACAAATTCAACATTTAATGATTATTGTCTCAGTATCATTAGATCGGCAACAAATCCATAATTTTCGAGAAGGAGGACATTTATGAAATACAGACTTATTTTTTTCGTTGTTGGAGTAATTTTCTTTTTAGGTTTAGCAAGCATAAGTTATATGCAAAATAGCAAAGAGCATTTTCTTGAAATCACTGTTAAGCCGTCAAAAGACGTTTATTTGTTAGGAGAAGTTGTTCCTTTAGACATTTTAGTTAAAAACAAAGGAGCAAAAAGTACCAAAATTTTTGGAGGACTAGCAACACAGGATGGTTCATTCAGTGTCAGCATTTCCAGAAACAATAAAACTTTTAAGAAATATAACTACACTAATTGGGGGCGGGCTGACACGAAACGAAAGCCTATTGAACTAGATTCGGGTGAAAGCGTTAGTAATTTAGTGACAGTATTTTGGAATAATAAGCCAAAAATTTCAGATTCTCTTGCTCCCAACGCAATTAAGCAGGCTACTGAAGGAAAAATCTTGACAGACTATGCTTTTCCTGAATCTGGTGATTATTATGTAAAAGTATCATATTTCATGTATTTTACAGCGGAGCCTATTTTGCTAGAATCTGAGCCAATCAAAATCACAATCGAAAAGCCTGTCGGCGAGAACTTGGAAGTTTGGAATAAAATCAAGGATAATGGCGAGATTGCCTATTTTATTCAAGAAGGCGACTTTCATATTCCGAGTTACAAAACCGAAGAACGCGAAAAGCTAAAGCAGGAAATTGAGCAGATTATCAACCAATATCCGAATAGCTTTTATGCTGAATCTTTACAGCAAAGCCTTGAGAAATTTCAAGCGGTGGAAGCTAAAAGACAGGAATCATTGCAAAAACTAAAGCAGAAACAACCGTAATAGTTTTTGTTAATTAAAAGAAGCCGGATTGATTTTTCAAGCAATTGCAAAGATTAATCCGGCGTTTTTATTTTATGAAGAACTCAAATGCTGACCGTTTGGCGAAAACTTCATATCGAGGTTGATTCGATGGGAAATGCCGCCGACAACAAAGTTGAAGGAACTTTGGCTGAAGATCGAAAGGTCGGAACGGGAACGAAGACTCTGCAAGTTACGGTTACTCCGGCGTTGGAAGTCAATCGGTTTGAGAATGGCAGAATGGTCATCAACGGCAGGTCATATCCGGTAGTTGACATGACTTCAACACAGGATGCGAATACTACCGATACAGTAACAATTCGT
>JBPCPU010000093.1:0-5529 GCA_050998795.1 Pyrinomonadaceae bacterium | reverse complement strand
AGGGTGTGCGGAATGAAATATCAAGAAACTCAATCGTTGAGAAGCGTTCTTTTCCCGCCGTTGGAGAAACTGGAGGGGACAGCGGGAACAGACCGCTTCTAGACGACACAAGGTGTTTTAGTTAGCAAAAATGAATTACGCACAGGCTTCATTTAATTAGGCGGAATTATTATATTAAGAAGGTATTACAAAACGCCGCGAAAAGTTTTGCGGTGAAGCGGACACGCGCCGTGCATTCGTAAGGCTTCAAAATGAACTTTTGTGCCGTAACCGGCGTGTTTGGCAAATCCGTAGACGGGATATATTTCGTCTAATTCGCACATTAAATTATCACGATAAACTTTGGCGATGATAGATGCGGCGGCGATGGAAGCGGAAATTGCATCGCCTCTGATAATGGCTTTTTGCGGCAAGAGAATTTCTTTGAGTTCGAGCGCGTCAATCAGCAGGAAATCAGCTTTTAGCGGCAGGTTTTCGATGGCAAGACGCATCGCTTTTTTTGTTGCCTGCAGGATGTTGATGTGGTCTATTTCATCGGCTTCGACTTGTCCGACGGCGTAGGCGAGAGCATTTTGCTCGAGTTCGGCAGCGATGATTGCGCGGCGTTTGGCGGTGAGTTTTTTGGAATCGTTTAAGCCTTCAGGTAAAGGTTTTGTCATGTCTAAAATGCAAGCCGCCGCAACGACTGCGCCTGCCAGACAACCGCGCCCGACTTCATCAACTCCGGCGATAAGTTTATAGCCGTCGGCGATTGCCTGATATTCAAAATCCAGAGTGATTTGCGATTTGCGATTTGCGATTTGCGATTGCTTGTTTATAACGGTTGAAGATAAATTAACCGTAGTTTTATCTCGCATCGTTTTAGTCATAAAATCGCAAATCGCAAATCGCAAATCTAAAATCGCAAATTATTTTGCTCTGGCAGCTTTTTCGGCTTTTTTGTGCGTCCACGTATCACGTTCCTTGATGCGGGCGGCTTTGCCGCGCAAATCGCGCAAGTAGTAAAGTTTGGCGCGTCGGACTTTACCGCGCCGCGTAACTTCGATGTGGTCAATAACGGTTGCGTGGAGCGGAAAAATACGCTCGACGCCAACGCCGAAACTGACCTTGCGGACGGTGACGGTTTCGCGGATGCCGCCGTGTTTACGGGCGATAACCACGCCTTCGTAGGCTTGCAGACGTTCTTTCGCGCCTTCCTGAATCCGAACGTGAACGCGAATGTTGTCGCCCGGCTGGAAATCCGGGATATTATCTTTTATTTGTAAGTTTTCAATGTTGTCTAAGCGGTTCATATTTTTGTAAGTGATAAGTGATAGGTGATAAGTGATAGGTAAAAACAGATGTCTTTACCTATCACTTATCACTTATCACTTATCACTTATCACTCCTTAATAAATCTTTTCTAATCTTCTGCGTTTTCTCCAACGCTTTTTCTTTACGCCATTTTTCGATTTCGGCGTGGTTTCCGTTTAGTAAAACTTCCGGCACTTGCATTCCGCGAAAATCTGCCGGGCGCGTGTAGTGCGGGCAATCGAGCAAACCGTCGGAAAAAGAATCGTTTGCGGCTGATGTTTCACTGCCCAGCGCATTCGGTAAAAGGCGCGTAATTGCGTCAACCAAAACTATCGCGGCTGGTTCGCCGCCCGACAGAACGTAATCGCCGATAGAAATTTCGTCCGTTACAAGCACGTCATTGACTCTCTCGTCAACGCCTTCATAACGTCCGCAAATCAAAACGAGATGATTTGCTTGACCGGCAAATTCTTTCGCCGCCGATTGTTTGAAAACGCGACCTTGCGGCGAAAGTAAAACAACTCTTGTGCCGTCAGGATACATTTCGCGTTCACAAGTTCCGAGCAAGTTTTCAATCGCATCGAAAATCGGCTGCACATTTAAAACCATTCCGTCGCCGCCGCCGAAAGGTCGGTCGTCAACCATTCGATGTTTATTCGTCGTAAAGTCGCGCAAATCGTGAATGTTTATTTCAACAATTTTCGCAAGTTTCGCGCGGCGAATGATGCCAAAATCAAAGACCTCTCGAAAAAATTCGGGGAAAATTGTCAAAATGTCTATCTTCATTTGGTTTTAGGTCTTCGGTCTTTGGTCTTTGCTTTTACAAAGACCAAAGACCTAAAACCAAAGACCATATATTTAAAATTCAAGCAAGCCTTCGGGCGCATCCACGCGAATTAATTTGTTTTCAATGTCAACTGCGACACAAATCGTTTCGGCAAACGGAATCAGATATTCTTTTTCCGCGCCTTTGACAACCAAAATTTCCGTTCCGCCGGTTCGCATTAACTCTTGAACTTTACCGAGTTTTTCGCCGTTCAGCGTTTCAACTTCGCAACCTTCAAGTTCCCAATCAAAAAATTCGTCTTCTTCGAGTTCGACGGCTTCGGCTTCGGGAATGCAAATGTCGCAGTTTCGCCAGGTTTCCGCAGTTTCAATCGAATCAACGCCTTTGAATTTTAAAATGACACGATTTTTTTGAAACCAAAACTTTTCGAGTTCGAGTTCGGAGGCTTTGCCGTTTGAATCAACTGCAAAAACCATCTCCAAATCGTCAAATCGGTCAGGAAAATCGGTCAACAAATCCGCGACGAGTTCGCCGCGCAAACCGCGTGTTTTGACCGTTTTCGCAATCGCAACCATCTCCATAGAGTTCGTTGAGTTTATTGAGTTCGTTGAGTTCGTTGAGAAAGAATTACTCTATGAACTCAACCAACTCAACGAACTCAACGAACTCATTCCACTAAATCCAGAACAAAACGCTTACCGTGTTTTTGTCCGGCGTAGAAAAACAGACTGCGAACGGCTTTAATCGTGCGACCTTCGCGCCCGATAAGTCTGCCCATATCGCCTTCGCCGACGCGAACCTTAAAAACGGCTGATTTATCGTTTGCAGTTTCAGAAATTTCAACCGCTTCTTTATCGCTGACCAGAGCAGTAATAATTTTTTCGACAGCTTCTTTCATAAGTTTGGGAAAGACAAAAGAGTTTAATCATCGGCAGTTTCCGATCTAAAAGCCCATTTTACTCGCCTGCTTCCGGCTTCGCTTCTTCTGCTGACGATTCTTCCGTATCAACTGTTTCTGCGGCTTCTGTTTCTGTTGTTTCAGCCGCCGCTTTTTCAGTTTCGGCTCTTTCCGCTTCAGCCTTTGCTTCATCGGCTTTTTTGGCTTCGGCTTTTTCTGCCTCAACTTTAGCTTCGGCTTCGGCTTTTGCGGCAGCGGCAGCTTTTTTCGCTTCCGCTTTTGCTGTTTTTTCCGCTTCCGCCTGCGTTGCTTTTGTCTGCATTGCTGCGGCTTTTTCTTCTTCCGTTTGCACCGGATTGTGCTTAATCAAACTCGCCACGGTTTCCGTCGGCTGCGCTCCGACGCTAATCCAATAATTAACCCGCTCGTGATTTAAATTCACCTCCGCCGGATTGGTCATCGGGTTATATGTGCCGATATTTTCCAGATATTTGCCGTCGCGTTTGCTGCGCTTTTCCTTAACTACCACGCGATAGAAAGGTTTTTTCTTCGCGCCCATTCTCATTAAACTGATTGCTAACATAATTTTTTTAGTGATAAGTGATAAGTGATAAGTGATAAGTGAAAAGATTTTACCTATCACTTATCACTTATCACTTATCACCTTTTTTTCTTGTGTCTTTTCTTTTTCTTTAACCTTTTCGATAAGGAATCTTTCGTTCCTTCGTAATTATTATCAAAATCTTCCTGTTCGCCGCCGCCCATTCCGCCGAGTAGACCGCCTAATCCGCCGCCGAGACCGCCCATCATTCCGCCGAGACCGCCGCCTAAACCGCCCATTGCTTTGCCCGCGAGTTTGTTGAAAAGTCCGCCGCGATTCATTTGCGACATCATCTTTTTCATTTGTTCATACTGGCGAATTAATTGGTTGACTTCGGCAATCGTCGAACCCGAACCTTTGGCGATGCGCGTCTTTCTGCTGGCGTCAATAACTTTATGTTCGCGCCGTTCCAGTTTGGTCATCGAATCAATAATGGCTTCGGTGCGCTTCATCTGTGTTTCGACTTCTTCGGATTGCTCGTCGGATAACTGCATTCCGCCCATCAATTGTTCCGGCAGCATTTTCATTATCTTCGACATCGAGCCGAGTTTCTTAAATTGTCCGAGTTGAGCGCGAAAATCTTCCAGCGTGAACTGGTTTTTCTGCATTTTCTCCAGTTGCGCTTGCGCTTCGTCTTCGTCAATTTTGCCCTGAACTTCTTCGATAAGCGATAAAACATCGCCCATTCCGAGAATTCTCTGCGCGATTCGGTCCGGGTAGAACGGCTCGATTGCGTCGTATTTTTCGCCGACACCGACGAACTTAACCGGCTGACCGATAACTTGTTTGATAGAAAGTGCCGCGCCGCCGCGAGCGTCGCCGTCCATCTTCGTCAAAATTACGCCCGTGATTCCGACTCGTTTATGAAATTCTTCGGCTGAACGAACCGCATCTTGTCCGGTCATCGCATCGGCGACAAACAAAACTTCGACCGGGCGCGTTTCGGCTTTGATATTTTCCAGTTCGACCATCAAGTCGTCGTCAATATGCAGACGACCTGCCGTGTCAATCATCAAAGTATCAAAACCCATTTCCTGCGCGTGTTTCATTGCCCCGCGCACAAGCGTCAGCGGGTCGTTCGTTTCTTTATCCTGATAAACGGCTTGCCCGACCGCGCCGCCGACAACCCGAAGCTGTTCACGCGCCGCCGGACGATAAACGTCAACCGAAACAAGCAGCGGTTTGCGTTCCTGATTTTTCGCCAGCCAACTGGAAATCTTTCCCGTCGAAGTCGTTTTACCCGAACCTTGCAAACCGACGACCATCACGACATTTGGAATTTGCTTTGTAAAAACCAGCCGCGACGAAGTTCCGCCCATCAATTCGACAAGTTCGTCATAAACAATTTTGACAACCTGCTCGTGCGGCTTTAAATCCTGCCAAACTTCCTGACCTTCCGCCTTTAAGCGAACACTGTCAACAAAATCTTTCGCAACCTTATAATTTACATCAGCTTCGAGCAAAGCCATCCGAATCTCGCGCAAAGCGGCATCTACATGCTCAGGCGTAAGTTTGCCTTGACCACGCATATTCTTCAGCGATTTCTTTAGTTTGTCGGATAAAGACTCGAACATATAGATACACTTCCGGTAACTGAGCCGAAACTATAAATACTAATTGCTAAAAGAGAAAGTGTCAAGAAACCAGAATCTTCGGCTAATCCGGCGACCATCGTTTTAACCGGGTAAAGACCAATGGCATTAAGTTAAGCCGAAAGATAAGTAATGATTGCCACAAAAAGGCACAAAAATCACAAAAATTATGAATAAAATAAGGTTTTTATTTTTGAGCTTTTTGTGCCTTTTTGCGGCTAATTCCTTAACTTAACCTGAGTCTTGATTAGAAATTAAGCATAAGAAATTAGATTTGCAAAACACAATTTGTAATCTAACATCTTTAGCTTCAGCGTATTCCATAATCCGCGCCAACTCCTTGAATAGACTCGGGTGG
>JBPCPU010000064.1:0-8976 GCA_050998795.1 Pyrinomonadaceae bacterium | reverse complement strand
AGCAGACTGCCGAAAAAGGTTGAACGTAATTTCACTATAAAAATCTCCTGTATTTATTGGTGCAAAATAACAAAATTGCGAAAAAATGATAACATCTGTTTGAAGATAAAGCGATGAAAAGAGTTGCTTCACCGTTAGAATAAAACCGTTAGAATTGTGTTTTCAGTTAACCCAAGCCTGTGAGTAATTATTTTTTTTTTAATTACGAGAAAAAGAAATGGTTCTGTATAATCTTTTTTGAGGTGAATTGTTATGCCAATCAAGAAAATTAAAACGAGTCCCAACGGGGCGTTACCGACGGCGAAGGATTTTCCGCCGCCTAAGGAATTAACGCCGGAACAAATAGAATTGCGCGATGCCACACGCGAAGCGATGAGGGCGTTACGCGGTGAAATCAAAAAATATGGTAAGAAGCCCGATTTTCGACACTAGCACCGTTATTGAATACAGCGAAGAAGTAGAAAATTTTTACCATTCGGCTTTTTTTGCTTCGATTGTATTTTTTGAACTGATTGCTACCTCTGCCGACCACAGCACTTTAAAGAAATACTCAAGATGGCGCGATGCTTTGAAAAAAGCCGACCGCATTTTATCGCCAACCGAAAATGATTTTTGGGAAACAGGTAAAACAATCAATCGAATGTATCTGAACAAAATTGCCCAGGAATCAAAACTTAAAACTTTGCGAATGGATGTCTTGATAGCGCGTTTAGCCGTTAAAAGCAAAAACTTTATCGTTACGGTTGATGTTGATGATTTTGAGATAATCAAAAAAGATATGAAACAACTTCTCATCGTTTCGGCACAAGAGTTTTTCGGACAATAAATTATGAATGAAATTTTAGAAAACCAACCGATAAAAACAGCAAAAGAATTTGATAGTTGTGTTTTTGAACTGCCGCAAGATTTTGCCGTTGCCAATGGTTTGCCTGAAAATTCGTTTGCTATTCTGACTTTGAAAGACAGCAAAGTTGAGGCGAAGGTCTTTTCGCCGACTGCCGAAGATGAAAATGAAGTTGAAGAATTTCTTGAGGAATTCGGCGATTTTAATGAGGAGATGAAACGACTTGGCGATTGAAAAAATATCTTATCTCACCCTGACCGAAGCTATTAAGTTTCATATTCTCTACATGCGAAAATTGGCGAAACTCGAATCGGAGGTTTCGACAAAAATTTAATCGAATCGGCTTTAGCGCGTCCGTTGGATTCAGCCGCTTACGAGAACGCCGACATTATTCGCCAAGCCGTGCGCTTTGTTTAGGACTTATCAAAAACCACCCTTGGCAAGGCGGAAACAAACGCACCGCAACATTTTTGACGAACTTGTTTTTAAAGCGAAACGGCTACAAAATCATCGCGCCAATAGGCGAAATTGTCGAAATGGTTCCGGCTGTCGAATCAGACCGTTGGAAAGTGAACGAAATTGAAATTTGGTTGCGTCGGCGGGTAAAAAAAATATAAATCTCGGATATGTCTCATTTATTAGAAGTCAAAAACTTAGAAACACATTTTCCGACCCGCGCCGGCATTGTCAAAGCCGTCAACGATGTCAGTTTTTATATTGACGAAGGCGAACTGCTTGGACTTGTCGGCGAATCGGGTTGCGGAAAATCAATCACCGCGCTTTCGGTGATGAAACTTATCGCGCCGCCGGGGAAAATTGTCGGCGGTTCGGTAAAGTTTAAAGGCGAAGAATTGACAACGGCAAGCGACCAAAGAATGCGCGAGATTCGCGGCAACGATATTGCGATGATTTTTCAAGACCCGATGACTTCGCTCAATCCGGTTTATACGGTTGGCGAACAGATTGCCGAAGCCTTGCGTTTGCATCGAAACTTGAATAAAAAAGATGCGTTGGAGGCGGCAATCGAATCAATGAAAGAAGTTGCGATGCCCGCGCCGGAACGTCGCGTCAAAGATTATCCGCACCAACTTTCGGGCGGAATGCGTCAGCGCGTGATGATTGCGATGGCTTTGGCTTGCAATCCCGAATTGCTTATTGCCGACGAACCGACAACCGCTTTGGACGTAACGATTCAGGCGCAGATTCTCGAACTTCTCGACGAACTGCGGACAACGCGCAAACTCGCGGTTTTGCTTATCACGCACGATTTGGGCGTGGTTGCGGAAGTTGCGGACAGAGTTGCAGTGATGTATACCGGAAAAATTGTCGAAGAATCGGGCGTGAACGAGATTTTTGAAAAACCGAAACATCCTTATACGCAAGGTCTGCTGCATTCCGTTCCAAAACTGCGCGGAGTCGGCGAGGCAAAAGAAACGCGCCTTTCGACTATCGAAGGAACTGTGCCGAGTCCGACCAATCTGCCCGACGGCTGCCATTTTGCGCCGCGCTGCGAGTTTCGGATGGAAATCTGTACGCACGGCGAAATTCCGCTTTATCAATTGGAAAATAATATAAAAGTGCGATGCGTTCTTTATGATGAAAAAGTTATTGAAGGGAAAAAAAGTTTGTCTGCGTCCGCCGAAGGTTGAGGATTTTGCAGAACTCGCGGCAATGTATCAAGCCAACCGTGAGTTTTTTCACGGTTTGGTACAGCCGAAATCCGACCAAAAAGGTTTCAATACATATTTGGAAAATAATATAAAACCGGAAAACGAATACTTTCTCATTTGTAAAAACGAAAGCGATAAAGTTATCGGCGCGGTTAATCTTTCACAGATTTTCAAGGGCAATTTCAAAAATGCCTATCTCGGTTATTATTTGAGCAAAGAATTTACGCGGCAAGGTTTGATGACTGAAGCGATTGAACTGATTCTACAGTTTGCATTTAAAACCATAAAACTTCACCGCCTCGAAGCTAATGTCCAACCGCAAAATGCGGCTTCGATAAATGTTTTAAAACGCGCCGGTTTTACCAATGAAGGTTATTCGCGCAAATATCTGAAAATCAACGGGCGTTGGCGCGACCACGAACGCTGGGCAATAATTGCAGAAGATTGGATAAAGAAATGAATTGCGAAAAATGAGCTTAGAAATTTGAAAGAAATAGAAGAAAAAGGCTTTGATGCGGCTTGGTTAAGTTGGAAATACGATTATTGAAATGGAAAACAGCGCAGTTAAAACTCAAAAAGAGAAACTCGTCGAAGTTCGCAATCTCGTCAAACATTTTCCCGTCGAAAACAGCGACGATGTGGTGCGGGCGGTTGATGACGTTTCGTTTGATATTTTTGCAGGCGAAACTTTAGGTTTGGTCGGCGAATCGGGTTGCGGCAAATCAACCGTCGGGCGTTGTTTGATAAGACTTTACGAGCCGACGAGCGGCGATGTTTTTTTTGAAGGTCAAAACATTGTCGGTTTGCCGAACAAAGAAATGCAGAAACTGCGGCGCGAGATGCAGATTATTTTCCAAGACCCGTATGCTTCTCTAAATCCGCGCTTGAGTATTTATTCGATTGTTTCCGAACCGTTAAAAATTCACGGCATCGGCAATAAAACAGAGCAGCGCGACAGAGTTGCCGACCTTTTGAAAAAAGTCGGTCTCGACGTAAATTATATGTTTCGCTATCCGCACGAATTTTCCGGCGGTCAGCGGCAACGCATCGGGATTGCGCGTGCGCTTGCTCTGAACCCGAAATTGATAATCGCCGACGAACCTGTTTCGGCGTTGGACGTTTCCGTGCAGGCGCAAGTCGTTAATCTTTTGCAGGATTTACAAAACGAATTCGGGTTGACTTATCTTTTCATCTCGCACGGTTTAGCGGTTGTCGAACACATTTCACAGCGCGTTGCCGTGATGTATCTCGGCAAAATCGTCGAGATTTCCGAAGGGCGCGAATTATATGACAATCCGCTTCATCCATATACAAAAGCACTGCTTTCGGCGATTCCGATTCCCGACCCGAAGAAAAAACGCGAACGAATAGTTTTGCAGGGCGATGTGCCGACACCGATAAATCCGCCTTCAGGCTGCCGTTTTCGCACTCGTTGTCCGTTTGCAATTGAAGACTGTGCGCTGGTTGTGCCGGAATTGCGGGAAATTGAAAAAGGACATTTTGCCGCTTGTATTCGCGTCGAAGGTTACGAAGGTGCGCCGTCTTTGTGATTTAATTGAAACGCGCCAGTTAAAAATTGCGTAATTAGTAATTGGATAAAATAAAAGCAAAAATTAATCACAGATATACACAGATAAAATACAGATAAGAAATGATTAAAATTCTGATTTTATTTTATCGAAAAAACTATCTGAGTTAATCTGTGCGAATCTGTGGTTTAAAAATCTTATAAACTTAATTTGTCCGCTTGCTTAATTGAAAAAGTTTGTGTCTTTTAGTTAGTGTTTTGTTGTTTAAGACAAAAAGTGCAAACGTCTAACCAAATAAAATAAAGAGGAAAACTTTTATGAACGAAGAAAATTCAGATTTAATCGAAAAGAACGAAACCGAATGGCAAGCACCGCCGCTGCCCGAAGAAATTATCAATACGGAAGAACCGGCGCAGATGTCGGAAGTCGCCACGCTTGGAAATATATTTTTCGAGCCGGGCAACACATTTGAAGATTTGCGCCGAAAACCGCGATTTCTTCTGGCGGGCATTATTTCTATTCTGGTGGTTTCACTTTTTCAATTTATGTTCGTTCAAAAAGTGGGCTTTGAAAGAATTATCAGAGAGCGTTTTGAAGCAAATTCGAGAGTGCAGCAAATGCCTGAAGACCAAAAAGCGAAACTTATTGAACAGCAAACAGGACAAACTGCCAAAATCATCAGCTATGTTGCCACGCCGATTGTGTTGATTATCGTTTTTCTGATTGGCGGTTTGATTTATTGGCTTGGCGCAAATGCGATGGGCGGTTCGGCAAAATTTTCTCAAGGTTTATCGGTTTGGACTTACGCGAGTTTTCCGCCGACGCTGATTGCAATGTTAGCTAATTTTTTGGTTTTATTCTTAAAATCCGCCGACGACATCGAAATTTCTTCAAGTCAAAACGGTTTAATTCAAGCGAATCCATCTTTTTTTATTGATAAAGGTTCGCCTGTTTTATCGGCGGTTTTGGCAACATTTGACCTGTTTTCTATTTGGGGCTGGATTTTAGCAGCGATCGGTTTGCGAATTGTCGGTAAAATTTCATCGGGCGCGGCGTGGGCGATTGTCTTGATTGTCGCTTTAATCGGAGTTGCAGTCAGAGTCGTGTTGGCTTTGTTTTCATAATTCAAGATTCAAGATTTAAGATTCAAGATTCAAGATTTAAGATTCAAGATTCAAGATTTAATAAACTTTCCAATTAGAAATTATGCAATAGCAGAAAGCCAAGTTGTCATTAGATACTCAAAAGATGTTATCGAACTCATCGCTTTTACCGAAAAACTTTTTAGTCCTTCAGCTATTAATTCGCTCACCTCGGTCATTGTTTTGGGACTATAATCCGACAGCCAATCCTTCAACTCTTTCCAAAATCGTTCAATCGGATTCAATTCCGGTGAACACGCCGGCAAAAATATAAAGACGATATTTTCTCCTGTTTTCAGCTTTTCTGTGGTGTGCGGCGAGGCATTGTCCACCAAAATTAAATGCAAACTTTGCGGGTCTTCTTTCTCAAATTCATTCATAAATACTTGCATTGTGTCGGTGTCTAAGCGCGGCATTTCCATCATAAAATCTGTTCCTGTGGCTGGCTCAATCATTCCAAACAAATACTCATACTCACGCTTGATTTCCGCGCCTGATTAGTAGTCTGACTCCTTCTTGCCGTGATGCGCCTTCGATGAATCGGCATCAATCCGATTCGCGTTTCATCTTGTGTCCACAAGCGCACTTTTTTGTATTTTCCACTTTTTTGACTGATGATTTCTTTGAATTTATCCGCGATTGTTTCCTTGAATTCTTTTATCGCTGCTTCGTTTTTTTTGGATTACTCGGTCGCGGCACTTTCGCTTTCGCTGCTAATTTATACCTCACCAAATTATGCACGGCTGAATATCCAACCTCGATTTTGTGCTTTTTGACCACCATTTGATGGATTTCTTGATATGTCCGAAAGCCTTTTTCCGTTGCCAAAATCTCCTTTATTTCCGCGACCGCCGCTTCT
The DNA here is from genome assembly GCA_050998795.1 of Pyrinomonadaceae bacterium. Classification (GTDB taxonomy): domain Bacteria; phylum Acidobacteriota; class Blastocatellia; order Pyrinomonadales; family Pyrinomonadaceae. Next base: position 2,932 of record JBPCPU010000064.1, on the reverse strand, counting down.
GTGATTTTCGCCGCCACTCCACTTGGTTTGTATATTTCCAACATCTTTTCCAAACCTTCTGCTTCATACAAACCAAACCAATCCGAGATTGTATTTCGATTAAAGCCCAACATCTGTGCAACCTGGCTTCTTGATTTGGCTTGTTTCGTCGCTATCAGATACAATGCTTGGAGCCGATTTTGCCGTTTGACTTGCGGCTCATTTTTGAGCATCTCTCTGATTTCTTCTGCTGTTTCTTTAATTTTTGGTATCGCTTTATTCATTATTATATCATTGCATAATTTCTATGTGGAAAGCGTATAATTACCCGATTGTGTTATTATTCGTTTATCGGATGTAGTAAATTTGAGGTTTGTTGAAGTTTAAGAATGGCAGTCGGTATTATCATTCACATTTCAGTCGGCGCGGAAAAACGGACGGAGTTTTTTGCGGAGGAAAATATCTGTTTTGGTTCAACCGAAGCCAGCAATTTGCAAATCAAAACCGACAAAATTGCCGCTGCCGGAATTTGGCTCGAACTTGAATTTGAAGAAAGCGTTTATCGCATTGTCAATTATCAGGAGTCGTTGGATTTACAACACAACGGCAGACCGATTCGGCGATTTGTCGGTATCAGAGACGGCGATACGATTTCTGTTCCCGACACCGACATTTCTTTTTCATTTTTCTCGCTTGCATCGCAATCTTCGCTGATTACGACCAACCGCGAACCGCACATCGCACAGTTTATTGAAACTGCCGCGCTCGATTCTACCTTTTCACCGAAACGCGACGACGCAAAAGCGTTTTTGCGCGAATTTGTCCGCGAACTTTCCCGCGAAGTTTCCTGGATGACCAAGCTCATCGTTTTAGCAATTGTCGTCGGTTCGATTAGCGGAATTTTTTATCTCGGTTACGCTTTTAACAACGAACAGCAAAAAAATCGCCAGCAAGCCGAGCAACAAAGCGAAATCGTCCGCCAATTGCAGGAAAAAATCTCGCAGACCAACGACCAAATCGGAGAACTCGACAAATCGAACAAAGACATCATGAAAACGGTTTCGCTTGCGTCGAATCTGCGTGTCGAATACGGCAACGGCGTATGTCTGATTGTCGGGGTTTATGATTTGGTTGACCGCAAAAACGGCAAAATACTGCGTTATCCCGACCCGCAGGATTTTCAGCCGAGTCAGTATGAACCGCAGCAGCCAACCGAAGAAGGCGGCACGACCGGAAATGTGCAGATGAGTTTGACCACCGAAGGCAGCGGAACACCCGTCGAATACGATTTTATCGGAACGGGTTTTCACGTCGGCAGCGGATTTATTGTTACCAATCGTCACGTTCTCCAGCCTTGGGAAGAAGACGATTTGATAAAGCAAATGATGAAGCAGTCAAACGGACGAGCGCGAATCAAACGGCTGGTTATTTATTTCCCGAATTTTCCGCAACCGTTCCCGTTAAAAATCCGGCAGTTAGGTTCGCGTGAAGATTTGGCAATCGGCTCAATTGATGAAAATTTAGTTTCGCCCGGTATTCCGATTCTTCCGCTTGATGCCGATTCGTCAGCCGTTTCCGTCGGCAAAACGGTGGTAACGATGGGTTATCCGAATGGTCCTGACCGATTGCTGGCAATGGTTGATGATGAAGAAGCCAAAGCAATCAACTCGCGTTTCGGCGGTTCGCGCCAGTCGCTGATAAATTTTCTGGCGCAATCACGCAAAATTGTACCGTTGACGACGCAGGGCGCGATCACGGATCTTGACGCGCGGCGGATAGTTCACGACGCAAAGACAGCGGAAGGCGGTTCGGGCGCGCCGCTTTTCGGGCAAACGGGCAAAGTCATCGGCGTGAATTTCGGCGTATTCACCGAAAGCACCGCGGCGAATATGGCAATTCCGATTCGCTTTGCGATTGATTTATTAAAACGCGCCGGTTGGAAATCACCTGAAGAAATAAAAAACGAATCAGTCAATCAAAACCAAACTGCCGGCGCGAATATGAATACATCCACAGCGCAGAGCAAAGCGCAATAATTACTCAGATAAATACAGGAATGAAACCACAGATTGACACAGATACACACGGATTAAATCCAAATAACATCTGTATTTATCTGTGTCAATCTGTGGTTTCATTTTAGTTTTATTTAAATTCGTTCAATTACTTAATTGATACAACAATGAAAAAAAGTCCGGGAAGTTAAAGATTCCCGGACTTTTTATTTTGCTGATGGAATTGATGCTTAAAGCACATTAATTAACTTATCGGTTTTGAAACAAATAAGCACCATTTATTTTCATTTATAAGGTTATAAACAGATTTCTGTTTGGTTGTGTGAAACAGAAAAAACCAGCTATCGCGCCAAACTTTTTTTCAGTCGGCGCGACAACCATAATTAGTTTTTAATGTGTATCGTAGTTAGCAACCGGATAATCTCCGTTTACTCCAAACTGCCTCTCTACTGTTATACCGTCTGAACTACGTGTGACGAAGAACCTTCCGGTCTGCTGACGATAAACAGATACATCCGTTTTGCCGTCACCATCGTAATCGTTCTGCGTCGTTAAATCCGGTTTCGCTCCTAGCTGAACCGTCTGCACCGAGTTGTCCGAACTACGCAGGATAAACCACCGATAAGCTGAACCCGTCCGCACTACCGCAAAATCAGTGCGTCTGTCGCCGTCATAATCGCCCGGCACAACCAAATCACTGCCGACTCCAAACTGTCTGGCTATGTCGCCGCCCGAACTGCGCCGCACAAAGAAAGTCGCCGGCTGGTCGCCCATACCGCGAAAAACAGCCAAATCAAATCTGCCGTCGCCATCGTAATCGCCCGGTGCAACGACATCTGTGTCTGCTCCAAACTGCTCGGCTCGAAAGCTGTTGTTTGAACCGCTGTTTAAGATAAACCACGTCATCACGCCATTGGCACGCCGCACCACCGCATAAT
>JBPCPU010000058.1:0-14540 GCA_050998795.1 Pyrinomonadaceae bacterium | reverse complement strand
AGACTAAAACTAATTGTTCTTTTATACTTCTCATTGTGTAATCTCCTTATTTTTGAGCAGTGTTTTTCTCAAAATCATTCTACTCATTTTTTGGAGATTACATAATTTTCTAATCAAGACTCAGGTTGATTTAGACGGAATCATCACCGATTATCCAGACCGCGCGATAAAGGTTTTCAGAAAACCGAAGCCGTAAGATATTTTCAACACAACTGAGAAAAACCCGACGCAAGGCGAAAAACTTGTGTCGGGTTTTTTGCTGCGCTCGAAGTTTCGATTAGAATGGTTACGCACGACGACTTTTTTCGCAAAAAAATCTATACAAACTTTTGAAAATCTTGTCTGTTGTCCTTTGTCCGTAGTCTGTTGCTTGCCAATATCCGACCACTGACCACTGACTGCTGACCACCGACCACTAATGATAATCGCCATTGACGGACCTTCGGGCGCGGGAAAATCCACGCTCGGCAAGATGTTAGCCAAAGAATTGAATCTGCTTTATCTCGACACGGGCGCAATGTATCGCGGTGTCGGCTTGGCTGTTTTGGAAAATAATTTGACTGAAAAAGATAAGGATAAAATTATCGAGATTGCCGAAAAAGCAAAAATAGAATTGATTGGCGAACCGGACAACTTCCAGATTTTATTGAACGGGCGCAATGTTTCAACTGAAATTCGCACTAATCAAGTCGGGCAAATGGCTTCGATTGTTTCGACAATTTCGGAAGTGCGGAAAATTCTTGTCGAACACCAGAGGAATCTCGGCAAAAACGCTTCAAACGGTTGTGTTTTGGACGGGCGCGACATCGGAACAATTGTTTTTCCGAATGCCGACATCAAATTTTTTCTGACGGCAAAACCGGAAGCAAGGGCAAGAAGGCGTTATGAGGAAGATTTGGAAAAAGGATGCGCCACGAATTATAAACAAACTTTTGCCGAAATAAATTTGCGCGACGAACGCGACGTTTCGCGCGAAGATTCGCCCTTGATGATTGCCGAAGACGCGGTTGTGATTGATACGAGCGAACTCGATTTATCGGAAGTTTTTGAACAAATAATGCGTGTTGTGCGTGAGAAGCAAAATGAGATTGCTTAATTTCTCATTTAAAAAGAAAGCGGTTTGGATTTTGGCATTTTCGCTTTTGCCTTTATTTATCGGCGTTCTAATGAGTTTGTTTTTATTCCTCGCGGGCAAGATTGACTTGAGCCGGTTCAATCGCTAAGATTTTCATTCGTTCTTTTTATGCTCCCGTAGCTCAGTTGGATAGAGCAACAGCCTTCAAATAGGAGCCTGTGCGGGGAATAAGTAATTCGCACAGTGGAGAGTGCTATATCGGTGAATATCTAAGGGAAATGTAAATTTTCTATGACAACACCGAGGGAACTTTGTGAAAGCCTTTGAAATAAGTAGAAATGATAAATCATCACACGAAAAACAAAGGCGAGTTAGGAGTTGCGAAGGCTTACTGTGACTTGGTTGAAAAAGGATTCGTAGTTTTGTTTCCGGCAACCGAACACGCGCCGTTTGATTTGGCAGCTTATAAAGATAATCGTTTTATAAGAATTCAAGTCAAATATCGCCGAGCCGTAAATGGTTCAGTTCAAATACCAATGAAAAGTTGGTGGGCTGACATAAACGGTTCTCACGGCAAGCAAATTGATAAAAGCCAGATTGACGTTTTTTGCGTTTATTGTCCTGACACCGACAAGTGTTATTACTTCAAACCGGAAAATGTCGGAAAGTGTTTTACAATTCGTATCGCAAATCCTAAAAACAATCAGGCAAAAGGAATTAATTTTGCTGAAGATTACACAGAGACACCGTAGAGACTTTACGCACTCAGGCTGAAACGCCTAAGATATAGTCCAGACTTTCAACTTATTTTCTTTGGGAAATAAGGCTTGGGAAACCAAGTGAGGTAAGCTAAGCTGTGGGTCGCACGTTCAAGTCGTGCCGGGGGCATTTCAATTTTGGATTTTGGATTTTGGATTTTGGATTGTATAATGCGATTTCGATTTGTTTGAAAATCCGCAATCCGCAATCGTAAATCCAAAATCGAATATGGCGGCTATAGTTCAGTTGGTTAGAACGTTCGGTTGTGGTCCGAAAGGTGGTCGGTTCGATCCCGACTAGCCGCCCCATAAATTATTTTTGTTTTACCTTGCATCTTTTTCGGATAAAATCTCATCATTTTACCGACATTAAAAATTTTTGTTTATATTTATTGTCTTTTCCTTCCGAAAAGTCGAACTGTTAGTTAAGCGGTTCGAGCTTGATGTTTTTTCCGCGAGGTTTTGTTTATGGCTGTTGTTAAATTTGTTTGTGGCTTCATTTTCGCGTTTTTGTTTTCGGCTCAGTTTGTCTTTGCCCAATACAATTCCAAAATTTATGCCGACGGCGAACTGCTCGTAAAATATAAAAACGGCACGGCTTCTTCCGCCGCTTATTTGACCAATGTCGAAATTGGTGCAGACGTCGTTGAAGAATTTCCCGAACTCGGCTGGCAAAGAATAAAACTTCCCGCCAATTTGAGCGTTGATAAAGCTGTTTTGCTTTACAAAAACAGTGTGGAAGTCGAAGCGGTGCAGCCGAATTATTATTATCATTTGCTTGCCGTGCCGAGCGACCCACAATTCGGCACGATGTATGGAATGCAGAAAATTTCCGCTCCCTTGGCTTGGGATTTAAGCGTGGGAAGTTCAAGCGTTGTGGTTGCCGATATTGACACCGGCTTGAGATACACGCACGAAGACCTCGCGGCAAATGCGTGGCGCAATCCGGGTGAAGTTCAGAACAACGGAATTGACGACGACGGCAACGGTTTTGTGGATGATTATTACGGTTACGATTTTTTCTATAACGATTCCGACCCGATAGACGACGCGGGCGGACACGGAACGCATACGGCGGGAACAATCGGCGCGGTCGGCAATAACGGCTTAGGCGTTGTCGGCGTAAATTGGAACGTCAAGATAATGGCGATAAAAATTTACAGCCCGAATGGTGGAGATTCAACTTCGGCAATGCTCATCAATGCCTATAATTATATTAGAATGATGAAAAATCGCGGTGTGAACATTCGCGTAACGAATAATTCCTACGGCGATTGCGGCGAGGCTTGCGGTTATGACCAGGCGACGAAAGACGCGCTCGACGCGATGGGTAACGCGGGAATTCTAAATGTTTTTGCGGCGGGAAATAACGGCAGAAATATCGAAACCCTGCCTCTTTATCCGGCAAGTTACACGAGTCCGAGTATTTTAGCGGTTGCCGCGTCAACTTCAACCGATGACCGTGCGAGTTTTTCAAATTATGGCACGACCAGTGTTGACGTTGCCGCGCCCGGTTCAGGCATTTTAAGTACGTACCACAGTTCAGATTCAAGTTACATAACCTTTAGCGGAACTTCAATGGCGACTCCGCACACGGCAGGCGCAGCGGCTTTGCTTTCCGCTTACAATCCGAACCTTTCGCCCGCTTCGCTGAAAGCTACTTTAATGAACACGGTTGACCCGCTCGCGCAGTGGAACGGTGTTGTCAAAACCGGCGGCAGATTAAATGTTTCCCGCGCTTTGCTAAATCAAACGGTTTGCAATTTCAGTCTATCTCAAACTTCCATTTTCTTTCCCGGCACGAAGGGCGGAAATTCTACTGTTAATGTTACCGCGCCGACTAATTGCGATTATTCTGCGTTCAGCAATGTCAATTGGATTAGTGTTACAAACGGAAATCCGGGAAGCGGAAACGGAACAGTCAGTTTTACCGTTCAAGTAAATCCTGTTGCCGACTCGCAACGCATCGGCACTATCACGATTGGCAATCAACTTTTTACCGTAACGCAAGGAACACTTTTTGTACAACCAATTCAGGAAATTCTGGATTTCGACGGCGACAGACGAACTGATTACTCGGCAATCCAAAATGTATCGGGCGCAATGCTTTGGAACAATTACCGAATTGGCGGCGGATATTCAGCCGTTAATTTCGGCTCGTTTGCCGACGATATTCCCGTGCCGAACGATTTTGACGGCGACGACAAAACCGATGTTGCCGTGTGGCGCAATTCAAACGGCACGTTTTATGTTTTGCAAAGTCGGGATAACACTTTTACCGGCGTTCAATTTGGTCAAACCGGCGATAACCCGAATGTTTCACAGGATTTCGACGGCGATGGCAAAGCCGATTTTGCCGTTACGCGAACGCAAAATCGAACGCTTGTCTGGTATATTCTCGGTTCAACCGGCGGTTTTCGCGGTTATCAATTCGGGAGCGATACCGACAAACCTCTGCGCGGTGATTACGACGGCGACGGCAAAGCCGATTTTGCCGTTTATCGTCCAAACAACGGTTCGCCCGCTAACACATTTTTTATCCAAAAAAGTTCCGATAACGGTCTGATGGCAAATACTTTCGGCACTTCCGTAACCGATAAAATCATTCCTGCCGATTACGACGGCGACGGCAGAACCGACATCGCCGTTTGGCGAATGACCAACGGCGTTTGGTATTATCTGAAAAGTTCCGATGGCAGTTTTAACGCTTTTCAATTCGGTGCTTCGGGAGATTTACCGACACCGGGCGATTATGACGGCGACGGCAAAACGGATTTTGCCGTCTGGCGACCAAACGCCGCTCAAAACGAAGCGGGCGTTTTTTATGTTCAAAGAAGTCTTTCGGGCTTTTCGGCTTTCGGTTGGGGAAATTCAACAATGAAGATTCCCGCTAATTCGCTGCAAAGTCAATAGTTTTTTTTAAAGTCTACGGTTTCAATCAAACTTTTGATGGAAATGTTGCGTCTAAGGTTTTAGAAATTAGATAAACCCGGAAGTTGTTCTATCGCAAACGCGGAACTTTTTGCAAGCAGTTCTTGCATTTACAGGCGATTCGGTAGTATATTTGATGTTCTCGATGGTTTAGCGTAATTTCGCTTAAATGCTCCGGTAAGATTTTCTAAAAAAAGGATTTAAAATAATGAATAATATTCTGACCAAAAGTGGCAAACTCAGCGTGTTTTTTGCCTGTGTTTTACTTTTAGTTGTTTCGGCTTCGGCTCAAGTCAGCTTGCGTAAAGCTCTTGATTTCGACGGTGATAACAAAGCTGATTTTTCAGTAATGCGTCCGAGCGATAATGTTTGGTATATCAATAAAACCAATGGCGGCTCTACTTTTCAACCGTTTGGAGTTTTCAATGATGATTACCCGACTCCCGGCGATTATGACGGTGACGGCAAAGCCGATATCTCCGTTTTTCGTGATTCGAACGGCGCTTGGTATCGTATCAATAGTTTGACAAATACTTTTTTTGGCGTTCAGTTCGGCACATCGGGCGATGAGCCGGTTGCCAGAGATTATGACGGCGACGGCAAAGTTGATGTTGCCGTCGTTCGCCGTAGTAATGGAGTAATGACTTGGTATGTGTTGGGAAGTACACGCGGATTTTTTGCCGGACAATTCGGCGCGGATTCCGATTGTACCGCACCCGGCGATTATGACGGCGACTTAAAATTCGATTTCGCCGTGCAGCGTCCCTGTGGTGGGGCAAGCCCGGCTGTTTTTTACATTCTTAAAACTACCGATAGTGCTTTGCTTTCCATTTCCTTTGGTTTCGGTAATGATTTGGTTGTGCCGGGTGATTATGACGGCGACAACAAAACCGATGTTGCCGTTGTTCGTGAAGGTGCAACTTTAGATTCCGCTCTAACCTGGTATATTCGTCGAAGCACCGACGGCGGATTGACCGCCGCGCAGTTTGGAGCGACCGGAACGGATTTGCTCGCACAAGCCGATTATGACGGCGACGGTAGAACCGATATTGGCGTGTGGCGCGACACAAACGGAACTTTTTATGCTTTAAGAAGCACCAACGGTTCATTGCTCGGTGTTCAATGGGGTGTGACAAACGATTTGCCGATTGCCAGTTTCGATACCCACTAATTTTTCTTTAATGGTCAAAAATCAAAGGTTGAAGACTTACTACGGTCTTCAACCTTTTTTCTTTATAATTTGCTATAATTTTGATTTTAATGATAAATCTTTCCGCTACAATCGGAAAAAATTTTCCGAACAAAAAAATTATTATTGTCGGTGATTTAGTTGCCGATCAATTTCTGCACGGCACAATCAGCCGCGTATCGCGTGAAGCACCTGTTTTTATTCTGCGCCACGACGAAACCGAAACTTTGGCAGGCGGCGCGGCAAACGCGGCGGTTAATGTTGCATCGCTTGGCGGAAATGCCGTGTTAGTTGGTGTTGTCGGGAAAGATTTGAACGGTCGGGCTTTGCTGGAAAAGTTGTGCGGTTCAAAAGTTAATTGCGATTTTGTTTTGACTTCCGACAAAGTTCAAACGACGACTAAAGTGCGCGTTTTAGCCGGTCAACACTACGCGCCGCGCCAGCAGGTAATTCGTATTGATTACGAAAACAAAGAAGCGATTGGCAGCGAACTGCAAAATAAATTGGCGGAAAATCTTCTTTTATCTGCTGAAGAAGCGGATGCGATTATCATTTCAGATTACAATTATGGCGCGGCAAACACTCGAATCGCGCAGATTGCCGACAAAATCGCTGCCGACAAGAAAATTCCGCTTCTTGTAGATTCGCGCTTCGGTCTGAAAAACTTTCCAAATGCGACCACCGCTACACCGAATCAGGAAGAAGTCGAGCAAATTCTGGGCAAGGATTTTACCGAACAGGATTGCGTTAAACTCTGCGAAAATTTAGGTTACAAATCTCTTCTCATAACTTGTGGAAATAAAGGAATGATTTTGATTGAAAAGGGTAAAAATCCGGTGCGGATTGAAGCCGTCGGCGCAACAGAACCAATTGACGTCACGGGCGCGGGCGATACGGTCATCGCCGCTTACGCTTTGGGCTTGGCTTCGGATTTGAGTTTTACGGACGCGGCAAATCTGGCAAATCACGCGGGCGGAATTGTCGTAATGAAAAAAGGGACGGCTTCCGTTAGTTTGGATGAATTGCTTAACTCTATCAAGGAAAACGCCAAAGCTGAACACAAGACGCAAATAGTATGAACACGACAAATTTTTTCGCTTCGATTTTAGACCGAACACGGCTCTTGGCAAAAGTAGCGATTGAACGAAAAAACGGCGCGAAAATCGTCCTCGCCAACGGATGTTTCGACCTGTTTCACGTCGGACATATTCGTTATCTGGCAGGCGCGAAAGCGTTGGGCGGTTGTTTGATTGTCGGCATCAATTCTGATGAACAAGTCCGAAAACTAAAAGGCGAAAATCGCCCGTTTATGCCGGAGATGGAACGCGCCGAAATAATTTCCGCCTTGAGATTTGTTGATTTGGTAACGATTTTTAACGAGCCGACGGTTGAAGAATTGATTCGCGCCATTCGTCCCGATTTTCACGCAAAAGGCACTGATTATACAGCCGAAACCGTGCCGGAACGCGAAATTGTTGTCGAATGCGGCGGGCAAGTGGCGATTGTCGGCGACCCGAAAAATCATTCGTCAACCGAGTTAATTAGTAAAGTTGGCAGTAGCAGTAAGCAGTAGGCAGGTAAAAACACTTTGCCTGCCTACTGCTTACTGCTACTGCTTACTAATTTTTATGTGGAAGTCGCGCACAAAAACCGATTTAGTCATCGAAGTCTGGGAAAAACTGGACTGTGAATCCGTCGGCGCAAAGGAGATTTCCGCCATTGAAGATGTGTTGCGCGAACAATACGGTTCGGCGGCAGTTGAATCGCCGATGATTATTGCCAGATTGCTTGCCGACGAAGGCGCGGAACTTCGTCATTCGGAGATTATGGAACTTGACGTTGAGCGTCGGCTCGAATCGCCTTACGATGCGATGTTTCGCAATATTCTAAAATTTGCCGACTTCAAACAAACTCTCATTTCAATCCGCCGACTCGAAAATCTACGCAAAAAGTTTGTGCAGGAGAATGACCGCGAAGGTCTGCGTCTGATGCGTGAAACTGCGCTCAAAGGCAAACGCCGCGCCGGGATGATTGCCAAAAACGAGAAAGTTGCGCCGGAGAAACGCGCCGAAAAACAGGAAATCGCCGAATGGTTCACGATTTGGCTGCAAAATCCCGACATTTTTGAAAATTGGATTCTACTTAGACAATCTTCTTCTGATTTCATCGAGCGTTTTGGAAAAAGTTAAAATAGTTGTTAGTAAAATTTGTAAATATAATACCAAAATGAATTACTGAATCCGATAAGCCTTCTCCTTCCACACAATGACGACCGTTCCGCCTAAGTTTTCCACTATCACGCGCAAATCTTTATCAAGTTTTTTATATTGCTTTGTGCCGCGCGTAACGGCGACGGTTGATTGTCCATTGTAAGCCGCATCATACCAAACATTGTCTTGCCGTTTGAAAGTTTTTCCGGCGACAATTGTAGTTTCAGGACTTATCCGCGCATTTCTTTTTGCTTTTGCGCCTGACAGTTCAGACATAACCTTATTTTCCGAAACCGAAGGCGGCGCGGGTTTCAGCGGTGTCGGTGCGGGTTGCAACATATCGGCTGTTTCCTCGCTTTTTTTATCTTCTTTTGCACGTTTTTGTCTTTCTTCCAGATTTTCCGCGCTTGTGCCGTCCGCTTGCAAATTTGTTTTATCTTTTGATAAAGCTATTTCATCTTCGCGGCGCGGTTCATCTTTCGGCGTATTTGGTGAAACATTCGGTTTGCTTACTGCTGCGTTCATATTTGAGTTCATCGGCGCGATATTCATCGAAGTATTCGCCATTGTGTTTGACGAATAAACCGTTGCCGAATTTGTATTTGCCATATTTGCAGTGTTTGCATAATTTGATTCGGGCGGCGCAATAACGCTCTCCGAAGACGTTTCTTTGGCAATTTGCGGTCTTTCGCTTATTTGTGAAACTTCCGTATTTTGTGAATTATTCACATTTTGCACAACCACAAAACTGATTATGCCGCTAAACACAAGTATCAACCCGCCCATTGTATAAGCTAAATTCGGAAACGCGAAAAGACGTTTATACCAGGGAGTCGCTGAGGAAATTGTCCCAATTTCCTCAGCGTGAACATTTTCACCTTCCGTTTCGGCGTTGAGCAAAATCAAACTTGACAAAATTTTTCGACACGAATCACAATCCGCCAAATGCACCGTGTAATGCTGTTTCGTCTTTTCGGGCAAAGCATTTTCGGCAAACGCGGAAATCTCGTCTGCGTCAAGGTGATTTAATTTTGAATTTTGAATTTTGAATTTTGAATTTGCTGCGGCAAACGCAGTTTCACCCTTTCGCGCCTGCCGCAAAAGAGCGTCTATTTCTTTGTCGAATTCAAATTCCATTTATAAAAGTGGAAAAGTGGAAAAGTATAAAAGGGAAAAAGTTTCGTTTTTCACAAATTCGCCACTTTTATGCTCTTTCACTTTTTCACTTTTTCCCTTTCAAATATTTCAAATTAGAGAACGACTCAAAACCAAAATTCTTGCACGAGCGTCAAAACCAGCCAAATCGTCAACAACTTCTCAAAACTAATACCGAGTTTTGATGCCGTTTCCGACAGATGGCGTTTGATTTCTTCTTGTTCCCAGCCGTGTTCGGAGCGCAAAATCTTCTCGACCGATTTTCTAATTTCCGTTTGCACGCGCACGAGTTTTCGGCTTGCCGTTGCCTCGTGAAAACCGAGCGTTGCGCCGATGTCTTTTAGTTTTAAATCATCAAAATAATATAGTTTCAAAATCAGCCGGTCTTCGGCTTCGAGTTCGGCAATCGCTTGTTTCAGCGCGTGTTCAATATCTTTTTCCGTTTCGGCTGCGCTGAAAAGTTCTTCTGGATTTTCGCTTTTGGAAACAACCAAATCATTTCCTGTTTTTTCCGCCGAAACTTGCGCTAAATTCTCAAATTCCCGGTCTTCTTCAATTTGCACAAGTCGTTTCATCTTGCGAAATTGGTCAATCGCCAGTTGATTTGTAATAGCGCGAAGCCAACCGGCAAGACTTCCGCGTCCTGAATAATACGAGAGTTTGCCCTTCAACTTACCGTCTTTGTCGTGTTTTAAACCGTAAAGTTCCGCCCAAATCGAACCTGCAAGATCTTCTGCGTCTTCCGCATTTTTTGAAATCGAACGCGCCGCCGATTTGACGGTTGCGTCAAAACTTTTAACTAAATCATTCCACGCCGATTCAACACCGTTTTCGCAAGCGATAATCAAACACAAATCATCCGCCCGAATTCCATCAACAAACTCTTTTATCTCCGGTGGTGAAGCATTTTCGTCATCCTTCAAAAGATATTTTTCCAATGCTTTATTAATACGCTCGGACAAGTCGGCAATCTGCAAACCGCGCGAATTTTCGGCGCGTGAAATCAATCGCGCGACGGATTCTTCAATAACTTTTCTATGTTTTTCGGCAATGGAAATCATTCGAGAATGACAGCAGTTTAACACTAAATTTGCGGCGAACAAACATACTTTAAAATTTATAACGATAAGAATTTCATCGGCTTGTTCTTTTCTATTAAGTGATGTCTGTCAGCTAATTCAAAATAAAGCGATAAACCTTTTTGCATATTTTCATCAATCGAAAAAGAGATATTTTTCGATAGATATTCTTTAAATTCTTCCCGCGAAAGAGAAATTCCAGTTTCGTAATTGGCAATGATTTCGTCCAAATGCGCTAAACCTTCATCGCGCACGCCTGCAAAATCAATATTCCGCGCAATTTCAACGGAATCTTCCCGCGCCATCCACATCGCAAAGACAAAACCGAAGCCCGTCAAACTTTTCCACGTTTCCGCCAAATCAAATTTGCTATATTTTGTTTCATCAATCGTCAGTGCAGGGTCGCCGATAAGCAGAGCGCAGTCGGATTCGGCAAGCATTTTGCTCAGATTCGGTTTTGCTGTTTGATAACTCGGCTCGGAACTTAAAAATTCGCGGAAAATGATTTTCGTCAGCACGACTGAGGTTTTTGACGAAGCATCGAGCGAAACGGTTTTCACATCTTTTAAATCTTCGCCTTTGGTTACGAGGCAAACGCTCCGCACACGCTCTTTTGCGCCGACGCAGACATCCGGCACAAGTAAAACATCGCCAATTCGTTGATATTCGATAACCGGAACAAGAGCGCAATCAACCCGTTTTTGTGCAAGGAGTTCGGCGGAACGCGCCGGTGCGTTGTCCAAAATCAATTCGTATTTTCCGTGCTTTGAGCCGTAAAGAAACGACCAGATGAGCGGCGCAGTGTTTGAATAGCTTGAGGCGGATATTCTCGGAACTTTTGTTGTCACGTTTAATTGATTTTTTTCGTTTCGTCAATCATCTCGTCGAAAACATTTGAAATGTCGCGTGAAGCGTGTAAAACGCGCAAAACTTCGATACCGTTCTCAACGGGCAAATAGAAAATCAGGTAATTTTTAACCGGAAAACTGCGAAGATTGATAAGAAACTCGTGGCGTGTTCGTCCCATTTCGGGAAACTTTGCCAATAACTCGGATTTCTCAAACAGCAAATCAATAAACTTGTCGGCTTGCGCTTCGTCGCTTTCGGCGATAAAGTCCCAAATGTCATTCAAATCCCGTTCAGCCAGCCAAGATTTATTAACCTTCGCCATTAACGCGCTCCTCTGACTTTTGCCGTCGTCTTTCACGTCCGGCAGATTTGATTTGTTCGGCGGCTTTTATGTCGAACGGCATTGACTCGCCGCGCTGTAATTGTTCGTAAGCCGCCTGTAAATCTTCGCGCAGAGATTTAAATTTTTCTTCGTCGCGCTGCTGCAAAAGCCGCAAACTTTCACGGATGACATCCGTTTCCGAAGCATAGTTGCCGCTGGCAACTTTCTGTTTGACGATATTTTCTATTTCCGGTGTCAGCGTTATTTGCATTTATTTCTACCTCAGCTTTCGCCTCTAAATTTTACAATGAGTAAGGCATTTTATCCAAACCATAATTACTCGGCTAAAACGTCCTTGTATTCAGGCGTTTCATCAATAATTTTTTTGACAAACGGGCAAACGGGAACGATTTTTATATCGTTCTCACGGGCATATTCAACCGCCGCCGCAACCATTTGTTTGCCTAAACCTTCGCCCTGCATCGCTTTGTCAACTTCCGTATGGTCAATAGTGATTTCATTTTCACCCGATTTTTTATAAGTCATCAAAGCCGATTTTTGACCGTCTTCTTCGATAAAAAATGAACCTTTACCGCCGCCTTCTTGTCTTTGAACTTTCATATTTAATCTTCCCGAATGTTTTTTCGTAAATGTTTTAATTATTCTATAAAGAATTTTAATTTTATGCGACTTGCAGCTCAAGATTAAAAATCAGTTCAGAGTTTTGAAATAAAAACCAGACAAGATGTAACAAGAAAATTATAAATTATAGCCAGGCTATTTCTAAAAAAATTCATTAAGATTCGGAGTTTATCCATAATTAGCACAAGACCACTTCCAAATCGGCTTTGAGATTTGGTGGTGGATAAGTGCGTTCCATTGTGTATTTGTTTTAGCTTACAATAGCGCAAACCTTTGTGTAAAGATTAACGCAGATGATAAGAAAGATGTGAAAAAGCAGATACTATCATAAAAATACCCGGTGTTTATCTGTGTCAATCTGTGGTTTAAAATATACTTTAATGCGTGTCCAATTACTTAAAAGTTGCCGTGATATAATTTTCAAGAAAACTTAACCGAATCGAATAAATTTATGACAACAACAGATTTCCTAACCGGCACGGTCAAAGGTCCCGGCGAACTGCCGCACGAATATCTTTTTATCACAAAGGACAACAAAAAAACGCGCATCGGCGAATTCGTTTATTACCGGGCGGAAGTCGGCGACGAAAAACGTCAGATTATCGGCACAATCAAATCGCGCAAACTCGTTCGCAATCTGCCCGACGTATTTCTTTCCGACCCGAACACGCCGCCGAGTCTGGTTTCGGCTCTAATCGGTTTGGACGGCGACGGCTGCGAGATTTATGAAATTACGGTTGAAACCATCGGTTATTTCAGCCATCAACTCAAAGATTTTGTCAATCCGCGCATTCCGCCGAATCCGGGCGACGCGATTTTTCTCGCTTCCAGCGAAACTCTTTCGCAAATGCTTTCGCCAAAACAAATGCAGCAAACCGGCGCGGCGCACATCGGAAGTCTTCTGACACGCGAAGCAGGCGATGTTCCGGTTGTTTTGTCGGTCAAAGACGTTGTTTCAACGCATCTGGCTATTTTGGCTTCGACCGGCTCGGGAAAATCCTACACGGCGGGCGTTTTCGTTGAGGAATTGATGCAGCCGCATAACCGCGCCGCCGTTTTGATTGTTGACCCGCACAGCGAATATCACACGATGAGTTCGATTATGGGCAATCCGCAATTTTTTGCCGACGACGGTTATAAGCCGGAAGTAAAGGTTTTCAAACCCGAAACAATCAAGGTTCGATTTTCGACTTTGACCGAAGCGGACGTGAAATATCTTTTGCCCGAAGGCACGTCCGACAAAATGCTTCACTTTCTGGCACAGGCATTTCGCAGTTTGAACGAGCGTCTGCGCGTCGAACGGCGGCAGGATTACGCTTATGATTATCACGATTTACGCGACGAAGTGAACAAACAGAAATTCGGCGACGAATCGAAAAAAGACGGAAGCGGCGGCAATGTTTCTTCGATTGACGGTTTGCTGTGGCGAATGGATTCGCGCTTTGACCGACCGGACAGCATTTTTCACGCGCACGAACACATCGAACTGACCGACCTTTTCGCGCCCGGACGCTGCACGATTCTCCAACTTTCCGACATCGAACAGCACGAACAGCAAGTCATCGTCGGCACGCTTCTGCGCCGCGTCAACAAAGCGCGAATGATGGCGACGCGCGGCGAAACTCCCAAAGAACGCGGCGATTTAGTTAATTATCCGGTTTTTACTCTTTTGGAAGAAGCGCACCGTTTCGCGCCCGCCGGAGCAAGCGTCGTTTCAACCAACATCCTGAAACAAATTTTAAGCGAAGGTCGCAAATTCGGTGTCGGCATCGGCTTAATCACGCAACGTCCGGGCAAACTCGACCAGGACGTTCTCTCACAATGTATGACGCAAATCATTATGCGCATCGTCAACCCGATTGACCAGCAAACCGTCGCCCAATCAGTCGAAGGCGCGGGACGCGCGATGCTCGCCGAACTGCCCGCGCTCACCAAAGGTCAAGCCGTAATTTCCGGTGTCGGTGTGAACACGCCCGTCATGTGCCGCATCCGCAAACGCCTAACCGCGCACGGCGGCGAAACCTTCGACGCGCCTTCGGAATGGATGAAATGGCATTCGTCCGACGCGCAAGACAAACGCGAACAAGACAGCGCGCCGTATCTCAAGCAAAGTTCGGATAAAAAAACTGAGAAGATTGGAAATATCAGGATTTAATATGAAAAAGAAAGAATCAGAAAAGATTTACGACCCTAAAGTAGCGATTATTGTTGCTGATGACTTTAGAAAACACTCTAAGACATTTGTTGATAGTTTACCAAAAGCAGATCTAAATGAAGTAGCGCATTTTGCTGTTAATAATTTAGGAGGACTAATTGCTTCAGCCACTATG